>NZ_JBYSYW010000012.1:0-143672 GCF_058783825.1 Pseudomonas sp. FW305-96 | reverse complement strand
GGGCAAGCCCGCTCCAGAAGGAACGGGCTTGCCTGCGGATCAGAACTTGTAGCCGATGCCGACCATGTAGACCCATGGATCGACGTCCACGTCGACCTTGGTCTTGCCGACGCCCAGGGCGCTCGGGCCATCGATGCTGGCCTTGGTGTCGATGTCGACGTACCAGACCGCGGCGTTGAGCAGCAGGTTGTCGGTGAGCATGTAGTCCATGCCCAGTTGGCCGGCGATGCCTACCGAGTCCTTCAGCTTCATGTTGCTGAAGCCCTGGGCCTTGCGGTTGCTGCTCAGGTCTTCATCGAAGAACATCGTGTAGTTGATGCCCACGCCAGCGTAGGGCTGGAATTTGGAGCTTGGCTCCATCGGGTAGTACTGCAGCGACAGGGTCGGAGGCAACTGCTTGATGTCGGCCAGCTTGCCATCCAGGCCTGGGCCGAGGCCCTTGACGCCGACTTTGTGCTGGAATGGCGTGGCGGCCAGCAGTTCCAGGCCGATGTGGTCGGTGAGCATGTAGGCGAAGGCCAGGCCCAGCTGGGTGTCGCTGTCCAGGGTCGCCTTGGTGCCCGAGACTTTGGCGCCATCGAGCTTGATGTCACCGCTGCTTTCGTTCGGCGCGGTGGTGATGGCGCCGGCGCGGAGGATGAAATCCCCCGCCTGGTGGGCGTGGGCAACAGGGGCTGCGAGCGCCAACGCGACGAGCGAGGCACTGAGCAAGGACTTGTTCATGGAAGCTCCCAGAGGACGTGAGTAATCGAGTAGTCCAATGGTACGAAGCTGACTAAACAGAAAGTTTGACCCAGCTCAACGAAGCCTCTTCAAACGGGCGTGCACAGTTCTCACTTCAGCTCATAAGCGTAGATTTTCTCGGCTTCCATCTGGTAGCCCGCATCGGCTAGCTCGCTGCTGGACGCCTTGACCTGCATCGTGCCTTCGATCCAGTAGGGTTGATAGAGGTCTTCGATACGCACGCCCATCTCGCTGAAGATGTGCACGATCTGGTTCGAGGGTGGCGGTGGCACGTGGATGCAGGCGCCGTAGTAGGGCACCAGGAGGAACTCGGTGGTGCGGCCTTCGTCGCTGACCTCCAGCGGCACGATGTAGCCGGGGATCTTCACGGGCTGGCCGTCCAAGGCCTTCACCACCGGTGCGTTGGGTGCCTGCTGGCGCGCGGCGGGGGCGGCCTCGGCAGCCAGCGCGTCGCTGATCTGCGACAGGTCGTGCAGCGGCGTCAGCTGCGGCGGGATGATCGGCGCGCCCTCGGGGATCAGCGCGGGCCAGTCCAGTTCACGAGGTTCGGCGGCACACACCGTGGATGCCAGCAAAACCACTGCCAGTAACAGGTAATGCCAAGCAGTGGGGGCCTGCCTGTTGTCCATGGACGTCGCGGTCATGAAGGTTCTCAAAGATGAATCGACAGGCCATCGGCCAGCGACTGCCGGTAGGCACGCCAGGCTGGCACGCTGCCCATCAGCAGCGCCGCGCCAAGGATGATAGCCAGCAGCGTCCACTCATGGGCGCTTGGCCAGGCCAATGGCAGGTACAGCCCGTAGTTGGCCTGCACATAGCCCTGCGCCAGGGCAATGCCGGCATACAGCAAGCCAAGCCCGGTGGCGATGCCCGACAATGCCAGGGCCAGTGCCTCGAGCACCAGCAGCCCGGCGATATGCCAGGGACGGGCACCGACCGAACGCAGGATGGCCATCTCCCGACGGCGCTCATTGAGGCTGGTGAGGATGGCCGTGAGCATGCCGATCAGACCGGTGAGCACAACGAACAGCGACACCACGAACAATGCCTGCTCGGCCGTGCCCATCAGGCTCCACAGCTCCTGCAGGGCCACGCCGGGCAGGATCGCCAGCAGGGGCTCGGCACGGTACTCGTTGATCTCGCGCTGCAGGCTGAACGTGGCGATCTTGCTGTTGAGCCCGAGCATGAAGGCGGTGATGGCGGTGGGCTGCAGGTCCATGGCGCGGGCCTGCTCGGCACTGATGCGCCCGGCGCCACGGGCCGGGACGCCGTTGTGCCAGTCGATGTGGATCGCTTCCATCCCTGCCAGGCTGATGTGCAGAGTGCGGTCCACCGGGGTGCCGGTGCGTTGGAGCACGCCGACCACGGTGAAGGGCTTGTCGTCGTGCTTGACCAGGCTGATGGCGGCCACGCCGTGCGCCAGTACCAGCTTGTCACCCAGTTTGTAGTGCAAGGCCTCGGCGACTTCGGCGCCCAGCACCACTTCGAACGGATCGTCGGCGAACGCCCGGCCCTGGTCGAGTGCCAGGTGCTGGCGGCGACCGAACTGGTAATGGCTGAAGTAGTCGGCGCTGGTACCCATCACCCGGTAGCCACGGTGCGAATCGCCCAGTGAAATCGGGATCGCCCACTTCACCCGTGGATCCTTGGCGTAATGCTCGTAGCTGTCCCAGCGGATGTTGTTGGTGGCATTGCCGATGCGGAACACCGAGTACAGCAGCAGATTCACCGACCCCGAACGGGCACCGACGATCAGGTCGGTGCCGCTGATGGTGCTGGCGAAACTGGCGCGGGCTTCGGTGCGTACTCGCTCGACGGCCAGCAGCAAGCACACCGACAGGGCGATGGCGAACGCGGTGAGCAGGGCGGTGAAACGGCGGTTGGCCAGGCTGGCCAGGGCAAGGCGAAGCAGGTACATCAGGCCTCCCGGGGCTTGGCGGCGCGATTGAGCTCGGCCAGGGACAGGTGGCGGTCGAACAGCGGCGCCAGGCTCTGGTCATGGCTGACGAACAGCAGGCTTGCGCCGGCGTCGCGGCATTCGTCGAACAACAGGCGGATGAACGCCTCGCGGGTGTCGGCGTCGAGGGCCGAGGTCGGCTCGTCGGCGATGACCAGCTCGGGCTGGCCGATCAGCGCCCTGGCCGCTGCGACCCTCTGCTGCTGCCCGATCGACAGGCTGTCGGCGCGGCGGGCGAGCAGGGCCGGGTCGTCCAGGCCCAGGTGGGCGAGCAACTGGGCAGCGGCCTGGTCGATGCTGCCATGGCGCTGGGCGGCGCGAGCGGCACGGCTTTTCGAGAAGCGGCAGGGCAGCTCGACGTTTTCGCGCACCGAGAGGAACGGCAACAGGTTGAACTGCTGGAAGATGTAGCCGGTGTGATCGACCCGGAAGCGGTCGCGTGCGCCCTGGCCCAAGGTCGCCAAGTCCTGGCCGAGCAGGCGGATGCTGCCCTGGCCTGGGCGGTTGACCCCGCCCAGCAGGCCGAGCAGGGTGGTCTTGCCACTGCCGCTGGGACCCTTGAGGAACAACGCCTCGCCGGGCTCCAGGCGAAACGCCGGGATCTCCAGCAGCGGCGCCTGGCCAGGCCAGGCGAACACCAGGTCATGCAGTTCGATCAGCGGCTGGCTCATTCAGAACTCGACCACGGCCTTGGCGGGGGTGGCTTCCACGCCTTTCTGGCCATTCGGGCCGATCAGTTGCACGTTGATCTTCTGGGTTTGCGGGAAGGTTTTGAACAGGCGGCCGAGGTCTATCTGGGTGAGTTTGCCCGGGGTGGCGCAGGTCAGCTGGTAATGGGCATTGATGTCGGCGTGCTGGTGCGCCTCGCCGCCAGCTTCGGGGGCATTGCCGAACAGCGGGCTTTCCAGCTCCTGGGCCTCCTCCTTGCAACCGGCGGCCTGGGCGATGGCGAACAGCTTCAGGGGTTGTTCGAGCTGCTGGCGGGCGGCGGCGACCTTGGCTTTGTCGGCGTCGCTGCTGGCGGCGTGTTCGAAGCCGACCAGGTTCATCGCCGGGCTGTCCAGCGCCAGCTCGAGGACGTTGCCGTCGAGTACCGCGTTGAGCTTGGCCACGCCGTGCTCATGGGCACCGAGGGTGCCATGGGCGTGATCGTGATCGTGGTCATGGTCGTGATCGTCGTGGGCATGGGCCACGGCCAGGGGAAGCAGGGCGAAGGGCAGGGCGAGCAACAGACGACGCATGGACGGCTCCACAGGCGGCTTGGGATGAATTTGTGATGTTATAACAATTTTTATTTGCGCCGCCAGCCTGCCTGGCACAGGTTTCATGTTCGTGGGAGCATGGCGCAATCGAGCCTGGAAACAAGGAAATAATCGTGATAATTCGTGGACAGATCGGCGAGTGGCCGGTGGACCTGACTGTCGAACTGGAGCCGCATGAATGGGCGCAGCTGGGGCGTAGGATGGATGCCCAGGCGCCGGTGGAAGCAGCGCCGGTCAGCGCCAGCCCCGTACCCCGACAGGATGATGGACAGTGGGCGGCGGCGCGTGAAGTGCTGCGTCAGGCGGGTCAGATGGGTGGTCCGGAGCTGCTGGAGCGTCTGGAAGGTTTGGCCGGAAGCGTGGCGGCAGGCAAGCGGCTGCTGGTGCGGTTGCGCCATAGCAGTGAGGTGAAGGTGGAAAGTGGCGTGGATGCGCCGGTGTATCGCTGGGTGGGATGAGGGGCTGCATAGCAGCCCCAGCAGCCTCAGAACAACGCGGAAGAGAGCTTGCGGCGGTACACACTGACCAGCGGATGCTCGGTGCCCAGCAGCTCGAACACCTGTAGCAGCGCCTTCTGTGGCAGGCCGTTCTCGTAGGCGCGGTTGCGCTGGAACAGCTTCAACAGACCATCCATCGCGGCCTCGTACTGCTGGCGTGCCAACTGCTGGATGCACAGCTGGTAGGCTGCTTCGTCATCCTGCGGATTCTGCGCCAGGCGGCTCTTCAGCTCCGCGGCTTCCGGCAGGCTGGCGGTCTGGCGCAGGAAGGTCAGCTGGGCCTTGGCGCCGGCCAGTGCGGCTTTGTGCTCGTCGGTCTTGACCGCGTCGAGCACCACCTGGGCCTCGCCCAGCTCGCCGCGCTCGGCCAGGCAGCGGGCGTAGAGGATCAGCGCCTCGGCATTGCTGTTGTCTTCACCCAGCAGCACCTGCAGCAGGGCCTCGGCCTCGCTGAAGCGACTTTCGGCGAACAGTGCCTTGGCCTGCTCCAGCGGCGCGGCGGCGGGCGGCGCGGGCATCTGCACATGGGGTTCGAGCATGGCGCGGATGGCCGACTCGGGCTGCGCGCCGGCAAAACCATCGACCGGTTGACCATCCTTGAACAGCACCACGGTCGGCAGGCTGCGGATGCCGAACTGGGCGACGATCTGCTGCTCGACGTCGCAGTTGATCTTGGCCAGCAGCAGCTCGCCCTGGTAACCCTCGGCGATCTTCGCCAGCAGCGGCATCAGCGCCTTGCACGGCGCGCACCATTCGGCCCAGAAGTCGACCAGTACCGGCTTGTGGAAGGAGTTCTCGATGACCAGTTGCTGGAAGTTGGCATCGGTGGCATCGAAGATATAGGGCAGGCTTTGGTTAACTGGCGCTTGGCTCATCGCAACTCTCGCAAATCCGTGAATGCCCCCACTATAAGGGCTCGCGGCTGGCGTGGTACAGGCTGACCCGGCGGAATTCGTGCGGCTCGGCCAGATCCGGCAGGGTCAGCGCCTCCAGCACGCCGAGCGGGCGGTACAGCGGATGGCTGAAATCGCGCACCCGCGAGTCGGCCACCAGCGCCTGGCGGCCACGGCTGAGGAATGCGTCCAGCAACGGCAGGTTGGCGCGGTCGTACAGTACATCGGCGACCAGAATCAGGTCGAAGCGGTCGTCCTCGGCGAAGAAATCGCGGCTGTAGCCCAGCGTCACGCCGTTCAGTGCGGCGTTGGCGCGGCAGGCGTCCAGGGCCAGCGGGTCGAGGTCGCAGGCCACCACCTCCAGCGCGCCGGCCCGGGCGGCGGCGATCCCGGCGATGCCGGAGCCAGCGCCGAAGTCCAGCACGCGCTTGCCACGCACCCAGTGCGGCTGCTCGGCCAGGTAGCGCGCCATGGCCAGGCCGCTGGCCCAGCAGAAGCTCCAGTAGGGTGGATCTTCGAGAATGCGCCGGGTTTCCTCGCTGCTGAATGCGCGATCCATGTTCTGGTCGTCGATCAACCAGAGCTTCAGGTCGCATTCGGGCAGTTCACTGACGATCAGGCGTGCTTCGCCGATCAGGCCGCTCAAGGCCTGTTGCAGGGCCAGCGGGGCCATCTACGGTGCCTTTTCGAAACGCAGCGGGCCGGTGGCCTGGGTCTGGGCCTGGGCGATGGGCACCGGAGGCAGGTGCAGGATCAGTTGCCCGGAGCGGCTGGCGCGGCCGCGCAGTTCGACCCGCGCGCCGGCCGGGAAGGCTTCGGGGTTGAAGCGCAGGCGGTAGGGCAGGGCCTGGCCGGTGCCGCTCAGGGTGCTGCTGGCCAGCAGTTGCTGCGGGCGGCCACGCTCGTCGATCACCAGCAGGGCCAGCTCCACATCGGCACCTGCCGGGATTTCCATCAGGGTACCGCTCAGCTCGCGCTGGTAGGCCGGCAGCGGGCCCAGGGGTTCGGTCTTCTTTGCCACCTTGGCCGGCACCGGCGCCGGGGCTTGTTCCGGCTTGGGGCGGTCGCTGCCGCAGGCGGCGAGCAGGGCGGCGCAACACAGCACGACGAGCGCTCGAGGGTACATGGGGTCGTCCTTCACGGGCAGATTTGCATGGATGGTAACCCCTTTGGCTTGTCTTGCCAGTGCAATGCGCTACCATGGCCCTCCCTTTTTTTGTTGCCTGCCACCATGCACTGTCCGTTTTGCGGCGCCAACGACACCAAGGTCATCGACTCGCGCCTGGTCGCCGAGGGCGAACAGGTGCGTCGCCGTCGCGAGTGCGTCGCCTGCGGCGAACGTTTCACCACCTTCGAAACCGCCGAGCTGGTGCTGCCGCGGCTGATCAAGCAGGACGGCACGCGCCAGCCCTTCGATGAAGACAAGCTGCGCGCCGGCATGCAGCGCGCGCTGGAAAAGCGCCCGGTCAGCGTCGAGCGCCTGGAAGCGGCGTTGGCGCACATCAAGAGCCGCCTGCGTGCCACTGGCGAGCGCGAAGTGAAGTCGCTGGTGGTCGGTGAGATGGTGATGGCCGAGTTGCGCAAGCTCGACGAAGTGGCCTACATCCGATTCGCCTCGGTCTACCGACGTTTCCAGGACCTCGACGAATTCCGCGAAGAAATCGACCGCCTGGCCCGCGAGCCAGCCAAAGAGTAAGCATGTCCAGCCAAGCCATTCTCGACGCCCACTACATGGCCCGGGCCGTGGAACTGGCCCGCAAGGGCCTGTACAGCACCCACCCCAATCCGCGCGTGGGCTGCGTGATCGTGCGCGATGGCGAGGTGGTTGGCGAGGGCTGGCATGTGCGTGCCGGCGAGCCGCACGCCGAGGTCCACGCCCTACGCCAGGCCGGCGAGCGCGCCCGAGGTGCCTGTGCCTACGTCACCCTCGAGCCCTGCAGCCACCATGGGCGCACGCCGCCGTGCGCCGAAGCCTTGGTCAACGCCGGGGTGGCGCGGGTGGTGGCGGCCATGCAGGACCCCAATCCGCAAGTGGCCGGCAATGGCCTGCGCCGTCTGCGCGAGGCCGGCATCGAGGTTGCCAGCGGGGTGCTCGAAGCCGAGGCCCGCGCCCTCAACCCAGGCTTCCTCAAGCGTATGGAGCACGGCCTGCCATTCGTGCGCGCCAAGCTGGCCATGAGCCTGGACGGTCGTACTGCCATGGCCAGTGGCGAGAGCCAGTGGATCACCGGCCCCGCCGCCCGTGCCGCGGTCCAGCGCCTGCGCGCCCGGTCCAGCGTGGTGCTGACCAGCGCCGAGAGTGTTTTGTTCGACAAAGCCCGCATGACCGTGCGTGGCGAGGAACTGGGCCTGGATGAGGCGCTCACCGCCCTGGCCGTGTCGCGCCCGCCGCTGCGCGTGCTGATCGACGGGCGCCTGCGCCTGCCACTGGACGCGCCGTTCTTCCAGGCCGGCCCGGCGCTGGTGGTGACCGCCGCCGGCGAGGACCCTCGTTATGCCGCCGCCGGCCATGAGTTGCTCGACCTGCCCGGCAGCGACGGCCGCGTCGACTTGCCGGCCCTGCTGCGGGTGCTGGCCGGGCGCGGCGTCAACGAAATCCTCCTGGAAGCCGGCGCCGGCCTGGTCGGTGCCTTCGCCCGCCAGGGCCTGGTCGACGAGTACCAGTTGTTCGTCGCCGGCACCTTCCTCGGCTCCGATGCCCGTCCGCTGCTGGACTGGCCGTTGTCGAAAATGAGCGAGGCGCCGCGGCTGAAGATTACCGACATGCGCGCGGTCGGCGATGACTGGCGAGTCACTGCCATCCCCCTGCCGGCCCCCGGCGTATAATGCCTGGCTTGCTTCGCGCAGCCCGTACTTGAGGAGAACAGCATGTTCACCGGCATCATCGAATCCATCGGCACCATCCGCAGCCTCACCCCCAAGGGCGGTGACGTGCGCGTCTATGTCGAGACCGGCAAGCTCGACCTGGCCGACGTCAAGCTTGGCGACAGCATCGCGGTCAACGGCGTGTGCCTGACCGCCGTCGAGCTGCCCGGCGACGGCTTCTGGGCCGACGTCAGCGTCGAGACCCTCAAGCGCACGGCCATGGTCGACCTCAAGAGCGGCAGCCGGGTCAACCTGGAAAAGGCCCTGACCCCGACCACCCGCCTGGGCGGCCACCTGGTCAGCGGCCACGTCGACGGTGTCGGCGAGATCGTCTCGCGCGCCGATAGCGCCCGCGCCATCCAGTTCCGCGTGCGTGCGCCCAAGGAGCTGGCCAAGTACATCGCCCACAAGGGCTCGATCACCGTCGACGGCACCAGCCTGACGGTCAACGAAGTCGATGGCGCCGAGTTCGAGCTGACCATCGTCCCGCACACCCTGTCCGAAACCATCATGGCCGACTACCGAGCAGGGCGTCGGGTGAACCTTGAGGTCGACCTGCTGGCCCGTTACCTGGAGCGTCTGCTGCTGGGCGACAAGGCCGCCGAGCCGAGCAAAGGCAGTGGCATCACCGAAAGCTTCCTGGCCGCCAACGGCTTCTTGAAATCCTGATTGAGAAGGGGGTGCCGCGTGGCGCTCAACAGCATCGAAGAACTGGTCGAAGACATCCGCCAGGGCAAAATGGTCATCCTCATGGATGACGAAGACCGCGAGAACGAAGGCGACATCATCATGGCAGCCGAATGCTGCCTGCCCGAGCACATCAATTTCATGGCCAAGCACGCCCGTGGCCTGATCTGCATGCCGATGACCCGCGAGCGCTGCGAAACCCTGAAGCTGCCGCTGATGGCGCCGCGCAACGGTTCGGGCTTCGGCACCAAGTTCACCGTGTCGATCGAGGCCGCCGAAGGCGTCACCACCGGCATCTCCGCCGCCGACCGCGCCCGTACCGTGCAGGCCGCCGCGGCCAAGGACGCCAAGGCCGAGGACATCGTCAGCCCTGGGCATATCTTCCCGCTGATGGCCCAGCCCGGCGGCACCCTGGCCCGCGCCGGCCATACCGAGGCCGCCTGCGACCTGGCGCGCATGGCCGGTTTCGAGCCGAGCGGGGTGATCTGCGAGGTGATGAACGACGACGGCACCATGTCGCGTCGCGCCGAGCTGGAAGTGTTCGCTGCCGAGCATGGCTTGAAGATCGGCACCATCGCCGACCTGATCCACTACCGCATGATCCACGAGCGCACCGTGCAGCGCGTTTCCGAGCAACCGGTCGAGAGCGAGCTGGGCGAATTCAACCTGGTCACCTACCGTGACGCGGTGGAAGGCGACGTGCACATGGCCCTGACACTGGGCAAGATCTGCGCCGAAGAGCCGACCCTGGTACGGGTGCACAACATGGACCCGCTGCGCGACCTGCTGCTGGTCAAGCAGCCGGGGCGCTGGAGCCTGCGCGCGGCCATGGCCGCGGTGGCCGAGGCCGGCAGCGGCGTGGTCCTGCTGCTGGGCCACCCGCTGGACGGCGACGTGCTGCTGGCGCACATCCGCGAAAGCGCGGGCGATGCGCAGCCCAAGGCACCCACCACCTACAGCACCGTCGGTGCCGGTTCGCAGATCCTGCGCGACCTCGGTGTGCGCAAGATGCGCCTGATGAGTTCGCCGATGAAGTTCAATGCGATATCCGGATTCGATCTGGAAGTTGTAGAATACGTGCCCTCCGAGTGACTTGAGGCGGCCTGATCGCCCTTAAGCTCGAGTCAAAACCCTCCCGAGGCCGCCACAGCGCGGCCTCGCTCTTGAAGATGAGAACTCCGGAATGACCCTGAAGACCATCGAAGGTACCTTCATCGCCCCCAAAGGTCGCTATGCTTTGGTGGTTGGCCGCTTCAACAGCTTCGTCGTCGAAAGCCTGGTAAGCGGTGCAGTCGATGCCCTGGTACGCCACGGCGTCAGCGAAAGCGACATCACCATCATCCGTGCCCCGGGCGCGTTCGAAATCCCGCTGGTGGCACAGAAAGTCGCCCAGCAGGGCGCTTATGACGCAATCATCGCCCTGGGCGCGGTGATCCGTGGCGGTACCCCGCACTTCGAATACGTGGCGGGCGAGTGCACCAAGGGCCTGGCCCAGGTGTCCATGGAGTTCGGTGTTCCGGTGGCCTTCGGCGTACTGACCGTCGACTCCATCGAACAGGCCATCGAGCGTTCCGGCACCAAGGCCGGCAACAAAGGTGCCGAAGCTGCCCTGTCCGCTCTGGAAATGGTCAGCCTGCTGGCGCAGTTGGAGGCCAAGTGATTAGCGACGAAAGCGATCGTTTCAACCCGCGCGATCCAAAACCCGCGGATGCCGGCAAGCCCTCGAAGAGCGCCAAGCGTCGCGAAGCCCGCAAGCTCGCCACGCAAGCGCTCTACCAGTGGCACATGGCCAAGCATTCGCTGAACGAGGTCGAAGCGCAGTTCCGGGTCGACAACGATTTCACCGATATCGACGGCGCCTACTTCCGCGAGATCCTGCACGGGGTCCCAGCGAAGAAGGCCGAGATCGACGAGGCGCTCAAGCCTTGCCTGGACACGCCACTGGAAGAGCTCGACCCGGTCGAACTGGCCGTGCTGCGCCTGTCCACCTGGGAGTTCATGATGCGCGCCGACGTACCGTACCGCGTGGTCATCAACGAAGGTGTGGAACTGGCGAAGGTCTTCGGCGCCACCGACGGTCACAAGTTCGTCAACGGCGTGCTCGACAAGCTGGCTCCGCGTCTGCGTGAGGCGGAAGTCAAGGCGAACAAGCGCTGATCGCGGCGCTGACCAGCCATGGGTGAGTTCGAGCTGATCCGTCACTACTTCGCCGCCGCGCCCTGTGCGCAGGGCGGCGAGGGCGTGGCCCTGGGGATCGGCGATGACTGTGCCCTGCTGGACCTGCCTGCCGGCGAGCAGCTGGCGATCTCCACCGACACGCTCGTGGCCGGTGTGCATTTCCCCGCAGTCTGCGACCCGTTGCTGCTCGGCCAGCGCGCGCTGGCCGTGGCGGTCAGCGACCTGGCGGCCATGGGCGCCACGGCCATCGGCTTCACCCTTGCCCTCACCTTGCCCCAGGTCGGCGCGCAATGGCTTGCCGGCTTTGCCGACGGCCTCGGCCGCATGGCCGCGCGCTGCGGTATCAGCCTGATCGGTGGCGACACTACACGCGGCCCGTTGAGCATCACCGTGACCGTGTTCGGCCGGGTGCCGACCGGCCAGGCGCTGCGCCGTAGCGGCGCGCAGCCGGGCGACCTGCTGTGTGTCGGTGGTTTCCTGGGCAACGCGGCGGGGGCCTTGCCGCTGGTACTGGGCGAACGCGAGGCGGCTGCCGATGTGGCCGGGCCATTGCTCGAGCATTACTGGTCGCCCTTGCCGCAACTGCAACTGGGCGAGCGCCTGCGCGGCCTGGCCACGGCGGCGCTGGATATTTCCGACGGCCTGCTGGCTGACTGCGGGCATATCGCCAAGGCGTCCGGTGTTGCGCTGCAGGTGAACCTGGCGCAGGTCCCCGTGTCTGCTCCTTTACAGGCTTTCCTCGGTCGAGAAGCGGCCTTGCAGGCAGCGCTCACCGGTGGTGACGACTACGTGCTGGCGTTCACCGTGCCGGAAAGCGCACTGACCGCCCTGGTCCGCGAGGTGCACGTCATCGGTCGTGTATTGGAAGGCCAGGGCGTGACCTTGCGTGACCCGCAAGGCCAGGACATCACCCCCGTGCAACGGGGCTATCAACATTTCAGGGAGACACCGTGACCGACCACCCCAACCAGGTGCCTGCGGAGTTCGTTCCGCCTTCGGTCTGGCGCAACCCGTGGCACTTCATCGCCTTCGGCTTCGGCTCGGGCACCCTGCCCAAGGCGCCGGGGACCTGGGGTTCGCTGGTGGCGCTGCCGTTCATCCCGCTGTGGCAGATGCTGCCCGACTGGGGCTACTGGCTGTTGCTGGGCATCAGCATGCTGTTCGGCGTGTGGTTGTGCGGCAAGGTGGCCAACGACTTGCGCGTGCACGACCATGAGGGCATTGTCTGGGACGAGATCGTCGGCATGTGGATCACCCTGTGGCTGGTGCCGGAAGGTTGGCAGTGGCTGCTGGCGGGGTTCCTGATGTTCCGCTTCTTCGACATCCTCAAACCGTGGCCGATCCGCTGGGTCGACCGCCATGTGCATGGCGGGTTCGGCATCATGCTCGACGATATCCTGGCTGGCGTGTTCGCCTGGCTGGGCATGCAGGTTCTGGTGTGGGCGGTGGCCTGATACAGGGAGCGTTGCGATGGGCCTGAAGGCTGTGGTGCTGGCATCGATGCTGTTGGTCGCGGGGCCGGGTGCGATGGCCCAGGAGGCGCCGGCGCAGGTGCGTCTGGTCAGCGAGGCGTGGGTCGACTACACCAATGCCGATGGCACCGGGCTGGCCTGGGACGTATTGCGCAAGGTGTTCGAGCCGGCCGGGGTCAAGGTCGTGGTCAAGAGCGCGCCCTACAGCCGCGCCGTCGGTCTGGTGAAACGCGGCGAGGCGGATGCCTGGGTCGGCTCCTACAAGGAAGAGAACGCCGACAACCTGTATCCACAGTGGTACTTCGACCAGGACCATATCTATGCCCTGGGCCTGGTCGACAAGCCGGTGCCAACGCTCGAGACCATCGGCCAGTACCGGCTGGCCTGGGTGCGCGGCTACGACTACGCCAGCTATCTGCCCGAGGTCCACAACTTCCGCGAGATCCAGCGTCGCGAGGGCATCCTGCCGATGCTCGAGCATGACCGGGTCGACTTCTACATCGATGCGCTCGCCGAGGTCGACTATGTGCTTGGCCAGGCGCCCGATGCCACGCGCTTTCGCCGCACCCACGTCGCCGAGCTGCCGTTGTACCTGGCCTTCACCCACAGTGAACAGGGCAAGGTCCTGCGCGACCTGTTCGACCGGCGCATGGAGCAACTGGTGCGCAGCGGCGAGCTGAAGCCGATCTTCGAGCGCTGGAAGCAGCCTTATCCGTTTACGGCTGATCACCTGCCTCATCAATAAATGCCCCGCAGTCCGCTCCCGCAGGGGCCGGTGTGCGGCCATATGCATCTAACTTTTCGATCTTAAGCCACGATATTCCTCCTGCGCACCTGCGCCGGGCTGCTGATACAATCGACCGATCTGAAAAATCCTACTGCCCAGGAGCACAACGTGCCCGTCGTCTTTGTTGCCGCCTCGAAACTCCCGACTCCCTTTGCGACCTTCACCATGCATGGCTTCCTCGACGAAGCCACTGGCCGCGAGCACGTGGTGCTCAGCCTGGGTGATATCGCCGACGGCGAGCCGGTGCTGGGGCGTCTGCACTCCGAGTGCCTGACTGGCGATGCGCTGTTCAGCCAGCGTTGCGACTGTGGCTCGCAGCTGGAGGCCGCATTGCAGGCCATCGCCCGTGAAGGCCGTGGCGTACTGCTGTACCTGCGCCAGGAAGGCCGTGGCATCGGCCTGCTGAACAAGATCCGCGCCTACGAACTGCAAGACGGCGGTGCCGACACCGTCGAGGCCAACGAGCGCCTGGGCTTCGCCGCCGACCAGCGTGACTACGCCATGTGCCTGCCGATGCTCGAGCACCTGGGCGTGAAGTCGTTGCGTCTGATGACCAACAATCCGCGCAAGGTAAAGGCCCTGACCGACATGAGCATCAAGGTCGCCGAGCGCGTACCGCTGCACACTGGCCACAACCCGCACAACCGCCTGTACCTGGCCACCAAGGCCGACAAGCTCGGGCACATGATGGGCAACAAGCACCAGGGCGAGGTGCCCCAGGCGTGACTCGCACAGAGGTGAAGCGGCGGCTGGCGCTGGCCTGGTGGCAGTACCTGGCCGTGGGGTTGCTGCCGCTGCCGGTGATGGCCTGGGCCTTTGGTGACGGCGAGGCGCTGATCCCGGTGCTGGCCATGCCGCTGTTCATCGCCGGTGCCGCCAGCATGTTCCTCAGCCTGCCGCGCTTCAGCGCGTACAAGCGGGCGTTGATCGCCACCGACAAGGTATTGGGCTGCGCCGAAGAACCGGCGGCCTGGATCGAGCTGGCCCGCGTGCGCCGCCTGGCCATGCTGTTCGCCTGCTTCCCGGCCTGGGTTGCCGCGCTGTCGGTGCTGGTCGGGTTGGAGGCGGTACCGCAGATTCTCCTCGCCCTGTCCACCGTGGTGCTGCTGTACCTCTATCGCATCCCACGCCAGCTCGGCTGATGCGGGCGCTGTTCGCCGGGTTTTTGCTGCTGTGTCTCGGCGCCGTGGCCGAGGCCGCGCCGCGGGTGGTCAGCCTGGCGCCGTCGATGACCGAGATTGTCCTGGAGCTACGAGCCGGCGAGTTGCTGGTCGGTGTGCTCGATGGCGGCGAGCGTCCGCCGGCGCTGGCCCGGTTGCCTTCCGTCGGCCGCCATGGCCAGCTCGACATGGAGCGTCTGTTAAGCCTCGAGCCCGACCTCTTGCTGCTGTGGCCCGGCAGCGTGCCGCCGGCCCAGCGCGACCAGCTCAGGCGCCTGGGCATCGCCACGTTCAGCGGCGAGCCCGGCAACCTCGACCAGTTGATCGACCAGATCGAAGCCATCGCCCAACGTATTGGCCGTGACCAGCAAGGCCGCGCCTATGCCGCCAGCCTGCGTGAGCGGTTGCAGGGGCTGCGCGACCGCTACCGGCGTGAGGCGCCGCTGCGGGTGTTCTACCAGGTCTGGGACAAGCCGCTGTACACCTTGGGTGGGAGTCAGGTGGTCAGCGACGCCTTGCGCGTGTGCGGGGCGCGCAATGTGTTCGACGATCTGGCCCAGCCCGCCCCGCAGGTCAGCGTGGAGTCGGTGCTGCTGCGCGACCCCGAGGTGATCCTGGCGGGCGATGAGGCGCAACTGGCCAGTTGGCGCAACTGGCCGCGGCTGAGCGCCGTGAAAGGCGAGCGCTTGCTGGTGGTGCCGGACAAAGGCCTGGAGCGGCCCAGCGGGCAGATGATCGAGGCGACTGCTCGGCTGTGTGCGTTGCTCGATGCTAGAGCGCCGGTGTCCAGGTAAGGCTCAACAGCCAGGTGCGTCCTTCTTCGCGGTAACCGTGCCAACTGCCGTCGTAGCTGTAGAGGACGCGGCTGTATTGCTTGTCCAGCAGGTTGTCCAGCTTCAGATCCACCCTCACCTCGTCTGTCAGGGCCATGCCGCCACGTAGGCCGAGCAACCCATAGCCCCCCATGCGCCGGTTGTTGGACGGATCGTCGTAGCTGCCACTGACAGCCTGCCAGCTGGCGCCCACGCTGTAGCGAGCAAATTGTCGATCCACATCCAGGCTCAACGTGCGACGAGCGCGGCGTTGAAGGGTATGGCCGCTTTCCCGGTCACGCGGGTCGACCAGGCTCAGGCCCAGCTGAGAGGTCCAGCCGGCCCATTCCTGCTGCAGCGACAGTTCCATGCCATTGATTCGCGCGTTTTCGACATTGCCGGGTCGCCTGCGCTCGGGGTCGTAGTTGATTGCGTCGCGCAGGTCGGTGCGATACAGCGAGGCTTCCAGCCGTGTCTCACTGGCCAGTTGGCTGCGCCATTGCAGTTCGTAGCTTTTCGAGTGCTCGGGGCGCAGGTCCGGGTTGCCGTACTTCACATCGTAGAGATCGTTGAAGGTCGGGGCGCGAAAGCCTTCGCTGTAGGAGAGCAGCACGTCGTTGCGAGGGTTCAGCGGGACTGTGAGGCTGGCATTCCAGGTGGTCTGGTCGCCGAATTGCTGGTTACGGTCCTGGCGTACACCCAGTTCGCTCGAGAAGCTGTCCCCGGCAAAGCGATATTGAGCGAAGGCTGCGCGGTTCCAGCGGCTGTCCTCGCTGAAGTTCGCCGTACCGTGGAAGCGATCCTGGTACCAGTCGCCACCCAGCATCAGCTGGTTGCGCTCGTCGAGTGTGAAGTCGTTCTGCCAGGTGACCTGATCACGGTAGGTGTTGTAGATGAAGCGCTCGTCGCTCATCTTGTCGCGCTTGTCGTCACGGTTTTCGCTGTGGCCAAGTTCCAACCTGGAGTGCCAGGTGTCGCTTAGCTGGGCGTCGAACCAGGTGCCTAGGCTGCTGACACTGAAATCGGTGTAGGGCTGCTGTGGATAACTCAGATAGGTGGATTCATCCAGCCGCCCATAAGGATTGTCGTATTCACTGCGCCCACGGCTGTCGAGCAGGTTCAAGCCCGCTTCGAAGCGCTCGTTGAAGGTGTGGCTCAAGCTCAGGTTCAGCGAGCGGTTGCGATAAACATCATGGTCGCCATCGCTGGCATACGACGGCCCGGTCGAATCAATGCCGGCCGTCTCGTCCAGGCTGGCGCCGAGGTTGAAGCGGGTCGCGCCATCGCCACCGGACAGGCCCAGGCTGCGCTGCCAGGTCTGGTTGCTGCCGGTTGCCAGGCGCAGGCGCGGTTGCAGGCCCTGGCCCTCGCCACGCCGGGTGAAGATCTGGATCACCCCGCCGATGGCGTCGCTGCCGTAAACCGCCGAGCGCGAACCGCGCAGCACCTCCACCCGTTCGATCTGGTCGATGCCGAGAAACTGCAGGCCGCTGTCGCCGGAGGTGGTGTTGGCGATGCGCACGCCATCAACCAGCACCAGGGTCTGCGCGGCCTTGGTGCCGCGCACGAAGATGCCCGGCAGGCTGCCGCGACCGCCGGTGGGCGCGACCTGCACGCCGGGCACGCGGGCGAGCAGATCGGTGACGCTGCTGGGTTGCAGGCGGTCGATGTCGGCACGGGTGAACACCGTGTTGGCGGCGCTGGTGGCGGTACGCGACTCGACCTGGCGGCTGGCGCTGATCAGCACGTCGGGGAGCTTCAGGGCGTCATCGCGAGAGGGTTCGGCGGCCAGGGCGGCGGCGGGGAGGCAGAGCAGGGGAAGGGCGCGGATCTTCATGGGGCAGTTCCATTGCGATCACGGGGCAAGTCGCATCGGCGCACCGCCGCGACTTGCCCCGCGATATGGCCTTACAGGCCTAGCTTGGCCATTCGGGCTTTGACGGAGGCTTCGATCCCAGCCACATCCAGCCCGCACTCCGCCAGCATCTGCGCAGGCTTGGCATGCTCGACATAGATATCCGGCAGCCCCAGGTGCAGCAGCGGCTTGACCACCGCTTCGCGGGCGAGGAACTCGCCCACCGCTGCGCCGGCGCCACCCATGATGGCATTCTCTTCGATAGTCACCAGCAACTCATGGCTGGCGGCCATTTCCAGCACCAGCGCCTCGTCCAGTGGCTTGACGAAACGCATGTCGACCACGGTGGCATCGATCTGCTCGGCTACCTGCAGGGCTTCGGCCAGCTGTACGCCGAACACCAGCAGGGCAACCTTGCCACCCTGGCGGCGGACCACGCCCTTGCCGATTTCCAGCGGCTCCAGGTCGCCGCTGATCGGCGCGTTGGGGCCAGTGCCGCGTGGATAACGCACGGCGGCCGGGCCCTTGTAGTGGTGGCCGGTGCTGAGCATCTTGCGCAGCTCGTTCTCGTCGCTCGGGGTCATTACCAGCATGCCGGGGATGCAGCGCAGGTAGGACAGGTCGTAGGCACCGGCGTGGGTCGGGCCGTCCTCGCCGACCAGGCCGGCGCGGTCGATGGCGAACAGCACATCGAGGTCCTGCACCGCCACGTCGTGGATCAGCTGGTCATAGGCGCGTTGCAGGAAGGTCGAGTAGATCGCCACCACCGGCTTGGCACCCTCGCAGGCCATGCCCGCGGCCAGGGTGACCGCGTGCTGCTCGGCGATGGCGACGTCGAAGTAGCGCTCCGGGTAGCGTTCGCTGAAGTCGATCAGGTCCGAGCCTTCCTTCATCGCCGGGGTGATGCCCACCAGGCGATTGTCGGCGGCGGCCATGTCGCACAGCCACTGGCCGAACACCGAGGCGTATTTCGGGCCGCTGGCCTTCTTCGGCGCGACCGGCTTGTCGGCCGGCTCCAGCTTGGTGATGGCGTGGTAGCCGATCGGGTCGACCTCGGCCGGGGCGAAGCCCTTGCCTTTCTTGGTCACCACGTGGAGGAACTGCGGGCCCTTGAGGTCGCGCATGTTACGCAGGGTGGCGATCAGGGTCGGCAGGTCGTGGCCGTCGATCGGGCCGATGTAGTTCCAGCCCAGCTCCTCGAACAGCGTGCCCGGCACCAGCATGCCCTTGGCGTACTCTTCGGTGCGGCGGGCGATTTCCCAGGCGCCGGGCAGGCGCGACAGCACTTTCTTGCTGCCTTCGCGCATGCTCGCGTAGGTGCGGCTGGAGAGGATCTTGGCCAGGTAGTTGGACAGGCCGCCGACATTGCGCGAAATCGACATGTCGTTGTCGTTGAGGATCACCAGCATGTCGGCGTTGACTTCCTGGGCGTGGTTCAGCGCCTCGAAGGCCATGCCGGCGGTCAGCGCGCCGTCGCCGATCACCGCGATCGACTTGCGCGGGTCGTTCTGCAGGCGAGCGGCGATGGCCATGCCCAGCGCGGCGCTGATCGAGGTGCTGGAGTGGCCGACGCCGAAGGTGTCGTACTCGCTCTCGCTGCGGCGCGGGAAGGCGGCGATGCCGTCTTTCTGGCGCAGGCTGAGCATGCGCTCGCGCCGGCCGGTGAGGATCTTGTGCGGGTAGGCCTGGTGGCCGACGTCCCACACCAGCCGGTCATCCGGGGTGTCGAAGACGTAGTGCAGGGCGATCGTCAGCTCGATGACGCCCAGGCCCGCACCAAAATGCCCACCGGTCTGCCCAACGGTATAGAGCAGGTCCTGGCGCAGCTCGTCGGCCAGGGTCTCCAGGTCGGCTTCGGCCAGCCGGCGCAGGCCGGCGGGCGTGTCGGCGCGGTCCAGCAACGGCGTGACCGGGCGTTCGCGGGGGATCTCTTGAAACGTCGTGGGCATCAGGCGAGTCGTTATAGGTGTGAAGACGCGGCAGTTTACCCCATTGTAGGAAAAGCTGCCCATTCAGTCGGGTGTTGAGCGGGGGCTGCTGCGCACCCCATCGCCGGCAAGCCGGCTCCCACAGGTATCGCGTTGTCTGTGGGCGCTGGTATGTCGGCAGCGGCGCTGATCAGTGGCGGCGCTCGACGATGTAGCGGGCCAGCGCCCGCAGTGGCTCGGCATTGTCGCCAAAGCCTGCCAGCGCGGCCAGCGCCTGGTCGCGCAGCTCCAGGGCATAGGCCTTGGCCGCCTCCAGCCCGAGCAGCGCCGGATAGGTCGGCTTGTCGCGGGCGATATCGGCGCCCTGGCGCTTGCCCAGGGTGGCGGTGTCGCTCTCCACGTCGAGGATATCGTCCTGCACCTGGAACGCCAGACCGATGGCCTGTGCATAAGTCTGCAGCGCATCGAGCTGGACCTGCCCGGCGCGGGCGCTGGCCAGGGCGCCGAGACGCACGCTGGCTTCGATCAGTGCGCCGGTCTTGTGCCGGTGCATGTACTCCAGAGCTTTCTGGTCGAGCTTCAGGCCCACCGAGCCGAGATCGATGGCCTGGCCGCCGACCATACCCGCGGGGCCGGCCGCCTTGGCCAGGGCCTGGACCATCTGCAGGCGGATGGCGTCTGGCTGCGGGCTCAGACGCGGGTCGAGCAAGGCGTTGAAGGCCAGGCTTTGCAAGCCGTCGCCGGCGAGGATCGCGCAGGCTTCGTCGAAGGCCTTGTGGGTGGTCGGCTGGCCGCGGCGCAGGTCGTCGTCGTCCATGGCCGGCAGGTCGTCGTGCACCAGCGAATAGGCGTGGATCAGCTCCACTGCGCAGGCAGCGCCGTTGGCCTGCTCCGCCGGCACACCGAAGGCCTCGCAGGCGGCGTAGGCCAGCAGCGGGCGCACGCGCTTGCCGCCGTTCATCACGCTGTAGCGCATGGCCGCGTAGAGGCGCTCGAGCTCCTTGGAGGGGGCTTGGAACAAGGGTTCCAGGGCCGCGTCGACCCGGGACTGGGCGCTTGCCTGGTACTGGGCGATCATGCCTCGGGCTCCGCGTCGAACGGTTGCGCGGCCAGCTCGCCGTCACGCTCCAGGAGGATCTGCACCTTCTGCTCGGCCTGGGCCAGGGCGCCCTGGCAATCGCGGGTCAGGGCAATGCCTTGCTCGAAGGCGGCCAGCGACTCTTCCAGCGACAGTTCGCCGTTCTCCAGGCGCTCGACCAGGGCTTGCAGGTCGGCGAGGGATTGTTCGAAATCGATGGAGGCTTTTTTGCGGGCCATGGCGACGGTCTCGGTGGTGTTCAGAACGGCGCGACACTAGCAGAGCGGGGCAGGGGGAGCAAATCACGCAGGGTTATCGTTCGTCGCATTTTGTTGCACTTGTTCGATGTGAGTCATCTTGCAATCTGCGAAGCAATGGAATTGTGGGGGTGGCGGCCCTCTGCCATAATCCGCGCGCTCTGGCCCGTGGGCCAGCGGCTTCCCTCCCCGACGTCATGTAATGGACTACGTTGTGAGCTTCCTCTCGATCGAATTCGGCCTCTGTTTCACGCTGTTCTTCATACTTTATTGGAGCCTGTGCTGGAGTGTCCGGCTGCAGAACCTGCTGCTGCTGACGGCCAGCTATGGCCTGGTGGCCAGCTTCAGCCTGCAGTCGCTTTACATCCTGCTGGGCTACAGCGTGCTGGTGTACCTGCTCGGCCTGCTGGCGGGGCGCTACCCCGGGCGCTGGTTCAGTCGCGTGCTGCTGTTGACGCTGGTGCTGGGCTGTTTCTACCTGTTCAAGTACCAGGCGTTCTTCGTCGAAGGCGCGCAGGCCGCACTGGCCACCGCCGGGTTCGACGTGGCGCTGCCGTTGCTGGAAGTGCTGGTGCCGATCGGGCTGTCGTTCTATACCTTCCATTCGGTCAGCTACCTGGTGTCGATCAACCGGCGCGAGCTGACGCCGTCGGCGCCGCTGGACCTGGCCTTGTACCTGGCGTTCTTCCCCAGCCTGGTGGCCGGGCCGGTCAACCGCGCCCTGCACATGCTGCCGCAGATCCGCCCGCCGGCCATGCGCCAGGTGCTGGAGCCGCAGCGGGCACTGGGGCTGATCGCGATGGCGGTGGTCAAGTTGTTCTTCCTCAGTGCCTGGCTGGGCAGCGAGTGGGTGGACCCGGTGTTCGACACCCCGGGCAGCGCCTCCCCCGAGCAGGTACTGTTGAGCGTGTACGGTTACAGCCTGCTGATCTACTTCAACTTCAGCGGCTACACCAACCTGGTCACCGGCATCGCCTTGTTGCTGGGGTTCCGCCTGCCGGACAACTTCGACGCGCCGTATGCCGCACATAACCTCAAGGAGTTCTGGGGGCGCTGGCACATCAGCCTGTCGCGCTTCATCCGCGACTACGTCTATATCCCGCTGGGCGGCAACCGCCAGGGCGTATGGCGCGGCAACCTGAACATGCTGCTGGCGATGCTGGTGTCCGGGCTGTGGCACGGGGCGAGCGTGAACTTCATCATCTGGGGCGCACTGCACGGCGTGGGCCTGGCCATCTCCAAGCTGTTCAGCCAGTGGTGCCCAGGGTTCGCCAACCTGCCGGGATCGGGATTGCTGGCGCGGTTGATGACCTTCCACTACGTGGCTTTTGCCTGGATCTTCTTCCGCAGCCCGACGTTGGAGGGCGCGCTGGAGATGCTCGGCGACATCGCCCAGCTCAGCCTGGCGGGCCTGAACAGTGTCACTGGCCTGATGCTGCTGGCCTGCGTGCTGTTCGTGGCCAGTTATCCACAATGGCTGGCGCTGCTGCGCCAGAATGGCGCGGCCTTCCAGCGCCTGCCGTGGCAGCTGTACCCGATCCCGCTCGGGGTCGGTGTGTCGCTGGTGATTTTCGCTTCGCAGTCGGGCGTGCCGGGGTTCATCTATGCAAGCTTCTGATAGCAAACAGCTGTTCCAGGTACAGATGGGCGCTGCCCGTGGCCTGTACGCGATCGTGGTCACCACCGCGCTGCTGTTCTGGCTGAATCAGGACTCGATCAAACTCTACTGCCAGCAGAAGTACCACCAGAGCTGCGAAATCCCGCTGCTGGGCCAGATGCCGGCCTGGCGCATGGGGGCGCAACTGACGGCGCTGCTGGAGGCCCGCCGTGACGACCTGCTCGAGCGCCTGCAGCCGGCGCCGCAGGTAGCCGAAGCGCCGCTGCCCGAGGTCCTGCCCGCGCCGATGCCGGTGGTCACGGTCGACCTGCAGACCCCGGCGGCGCTGGCCAAACCGCTGCCGCACGGTGCGGCGCACACGCCGGCGCCGGTTCACGTGCCCGCGCCCGTCGCTGTAACCCCGTCCGTCGCGGCAGTGCCGGCGTCAGCGCCAATGCCAGCGGCAACTCCAGCACCAGCCCCAGCCCCGGCGCCGGTATTGCTGCAACCGGGCACCGTGGCCTCCCTGGCCGCTGGTGACGAGGTGTTCCTGGTCGGCGATTCGCTGATGCAGGGCGTTGCCCCGCACCTGGCCAACAGCTTGCGCAAGCGTTACCAGATCCGCACCGTCAACCTCAGCAAGCAGAGCACCGGCCTTGCCTACCCGGGCTTCTTCAACTGGCCGAAGACCGTGGCGGAGACCCTCGACCACGAACCGAACGTGCGCCTGATGGTGGTGTTCCTCGGCCCCAACGACCCGTGGGACATGCCCCAGGGCAAAGGCAAGCCGTTCCTGCGCTTCAAGTCGCCGGAATGGGAGGTGGCCTATCGCGCCCGGATCGATTCGATCCTCGAGCAGGCCCGCACGCACAACGTGCAGGTTATCTGGGTCGGACCGCCGAACATGGAGAAGGCGCGGCTGTCCAACGCCATGGGTTACCTCAGCGGGCTCTACCAGGAGCAGACCGCGCTGTACGGCCAATACTACGTGTCGGCCAACCCGATCCTCGGCTACGCCGACGCCAGCTTCGCGTACACGGTGCAGACCGCGCAGGGCAAGCGGGTGAAGGTGCGGGTCGACGACGGCATTCATTTCACCATCACAGGCCAGAAGATGATTGCCGAGCAGATACTGTCGCTGATCAGCTTTCCAGGCCTGACCGTAACAGGACATTGAGATGCGCCAATGGCATCACCTGCTGGGCCTGGCCCTGCTGATCAGCGCTGCGCCGGGTTGCAGCACCGGCGCCAACAGCGTGAGCGTCCAGCCCGCGGCGCGGCCCACCGCCGCGCCCGCCAGCCGCCAGGACGGCAACGTCGCCCTGCTCGCCGGCAAGCTGCGCAATGCCGGGCGTGCCCCGGTTGCCATCGTTCAGCTGGGTGATTCGCACACCGCCGCCGACCTGTTCAGCGGCGAGCTGCGCCGCCTGCTGCAGGCACGCTACGGCGACGGTGGCATTGGCCTGGTGCCGGCCTCGCCGGTGCCGGGGATCCGTAACGACCGGGTGATCATCAAGAGCGAGAAGCGCCAGTGGGAGCTGGTGTCGGCGCGCAACCAGCAGAGCCATCAGTTTCCGCTGGGCGGCTACCTGTCGCTGCCGCAGGCCAACCGTTCCAGCGTGATGCTGCAAGCGCGGGACGAGGACCGTCAGCGCTACAAGGTCTCGGCGTTGTACCAGTCCAGCGGGAGTGCCAGCCTGCTGGTCAATGGCGGCCAGCGCCGGGTGTTGCCGGCCAGCAACGGCCAGTGGCGCTTCAGCCCGGCGTTCGCCAATGTCGGCCTGCCGGTGCAACTGACGGTGGAGGGTGGCCGTGGCGTCGCCTTGGGTGGCTGGTACCTGCAGGGGCAGAAGAATGCCGGGGTGATCTATTCGACGCTGGGCATCAACGGCGCGCGCCTGGAGGTGGTGGACAAGTGGCAGGCGGGTTGGCGCGACAGCCTCAAGGCCGTGCGGCCGGACCTGGTGATCCTGGCCTACGGCACCAATGAGGCGTTCGACGACAAGCTCGACCTGGCGCTGTACCAGGCGCAGCTGGAGGCGACCCTTACGGGCGTGCGCAAAGACCTGCCGCAGGCGGCGATACTGCTGGTCGGCCCGCCGGACTCGATCAAGCAGCGCAAGGCGCGCAGTTGCGCGGCGCGCCAGCCGCAACCGCTGGCCTCGGTGATCCGTATCCAGAAGCAGATGGCGCGCAAGCACAAGGCGCTGTTCTGGGATTGGCAGGGGTTCATGGGCGGGCCGTGCTCGATCGCTGGCTGGCAGGCGCAGGGGCTGGCGCGGCCTGATCTTGTCCATCTGACAGCCGATGGCTATCGCAAGAGTGCGGCGGGGTTGTATGAGTATCTGAAGGGGCCGTTGGGGTTGCGTTGAGGCCTGGCCTCATCGCGGGGCCAGCCCGCCCCCACGAAGCACCTTGGTACTTGGCGTGGGAGCGGGCTTGCCCCGCGATGCCTTTGGATCAGGCCGGCTCGGCCTCCAGCTCAACCATCGCCTCGCGATAGCGCGCCAGCTCCTCGATGGTCAGCACCGGCAGGTTGTACTGCCGCGCATACACCGCCACCTGCTCGCCCCGGGCCATGCTGCCATCGGGGTTCATCAGTTCGCACAGCACCGCCGCCGGGCGCAGGCCGGCCAGGCGGGCCAGGTCCACCGAGCCTTCGGTGTGGCCGCGACGGGTCAGCACGCCGCCGTCACGGGCGCGCAGCGGGAACACATGCCCTGGGCTGACGATATGGCGCTGTTGTGCGGTGGAGCGCAGCGCGGCTTCGATGGTGGTGATGCGGTCCTGGGCCGACACGCCGGTGCTGACCCCTTCGGCCGCTTCGATGGTGACGGTGAAACCGGTGCCATGGCGGGCCTGGTTGTTCTGCACCATCGGCGCCAGCTGCAGGGCGTCGACGGTGGCTTCGTCCAGGCACAGGCAGACGATGCCGCTGCAATCGCGGATCATCATGGCCATGGTCTGCAGCGACAGGTTCTCGGCGGCGGCGACGATGTCGGCTTCGTCCTCGCGGTCGTCGTCGTCGAGCAGCAGCACCGGGCGCCCGGCCTGGAAGGCGGCGATGGCGGCGCTGACGTTGGGGAATTGCTTGTTAAGCGGGGTGGACATGAAACGCTCCTCGTGAATGATCGATGAACGTCTCGGGGCGAACAAAATGCGCGCGCAAGGGCGCCTGGACGGCCCCTGCCAAACGCCTTCTTTCATCCGGACTATGACCGTCGGCCCTGGAATCTCACCAGATCTGCTGACCCCCGGCATGGCCGGGGCGCTCGCGGGCTCATCTTTCGATTTACCGCCGGTGGGGACTTTCACCCCGCCCTGAAGACCGGGCAAGCATACCCCACGGTGGCGGTCTGCTGGCAAGCCCTACGACTTTAGTTGCTGCCAGTCGAGTCCGAACCGCGCCAGGTACTTGCGCAGGCGGTCAGCGTCGTTGGGGTTGGCCTTCTCCTGGCGCGACACCGCGAACAGCTGGCGCCCGGCCTCGGACAGGCTCGAGGCGCGGCGGCACACATCGATCACCGCCTGCAGTTGCACCTGGTCGAACAGGTCCAGCTCGCGGCCGTCCAGCAGCGGCTCGGTTGCCGATTCCAGGCCCCAGGCATAGCGCAGCCGTTCGATCTCTTCCTCGACCAGCGCCTCGTCGATGCGCCCGCTGTCGGCCAGGGTCGCCATGCGCGTGATCGATGCCGACAGCTCGCGGAAGTTGCCGGCCCAGCGTGCTTCGCTGGCGTGGGCAAAGGCCAGGTAGCGGCGCTTGGCTTCGAGGTTAAAGCGCACCTGGCGGCCTTGCTCGCGGGCGTGGCGTTGCAACTCGAAATCCAGGTTCGGCTCGATGTCCTCGCGCCGCTGGGCCAGGCCCGGAAGGGCGAAGGTCCACAGGTTGATGCGGGCGAACAGGTCTTCGCGGAACGAGCCGTCGGCGACCTTGGCGCGCAGGTCGCGGTGGGTGCCGGCGATCAGCTGGAAGTCGCTTTCCACCTCGCGGTCGGCGCCCAGTGGGAAAAAGCGCTTTTCTTCGATGGCCTTGAGCAGCATGGCCTGTTCGTCGGCGCCCAGCTCACCGATTTCGTCGAGGAACAGCATGCCGCCGTCGGCGGCGCGCAGCAGGCCGTCGCGGGCGTTCTGCGCGCCGGTGAAGGCGCCTTTGGCGTGGCCGAACAGGGTCGACATGGCGCCGTCGCCGCGCAGGGTGGCGCAGTTCACCTCGATGAAGCGACCGCCCAACTGGTGACGACCGCGCTTGAGTTCATGGACGCGGCGGGCCAGGAATGACTTGCCGGCGCCGGTCGGGCCGACCAGCAGCATCGGCGCCTTCGAGCGCAGGGCGACCCGTTCGATCTGCTCTATGGTGCGGTTGAAGTCCGGGTTGCGCGTGGCGATGCCTGACTTGAGCAGCGACTGCCCCTCGACCTGTTCGCGGCGAAAGCGCGAGGCGATCGGGTCGTAGCGCGACAGGTCGAGGTCGATCAGCGTGGCGATGCCGGCCGGGTCGCTGTTTTCGTCGTGCTTGCGCGAGGGCGAGGTCTGCACCAGGCGCGCTGGCAGGTAGCGCGCCTCGGTGAGCAGGAACCAGCAGATCTGCGCGACGTGGGTGCCGGTGGTGATATGCACCAGGTAGTCCTCGTGCTCGGTGTCGAAGCTGTAGCCGCTGGCGAAGTCGTGCAGGGCGCCGTAGACCTCCTCGAAATCCCACGGGTTGCGCAGCGCCAGCGGGTGCAGGCGCACCTCGGTGCCGGGCGAGACCTGCTGGATGTCGGCGCGGATTCGCTCGGCCAGGCCGAGGTCGCGTGCGCCGGGGCCGTGGATAAGTTCCAGGCGGTCCAGGGGCAGGTCGGGTTGCTGGCACAGGCCGATGGTTGGCCGCCACCTGTTCCAGCGCGCCGCACCCTTGCCGTTGCGGTCTAGGGTGGTGCCGAGAAAACCGATGGCGACGAGAGGCTTGGTCATCCGTGATTATCCAAAAAGATAAATATGTATCGCAAGATATACGAAAAATGGAATAGGTATGACGCGTTGCAATGTACATGCTAACGCGCAATAAAAAATAAATGCTTATAAATCAGTTAGTTAAAAGATTTTTTCAAGGGCGAATGAAACCTGGCACGCCGTTCGCTATATCCCTCTCGACCGCATCGCCAGGCAGGCCCTCGGGACAGGGGAACCCCCCGCCGGTGCACGTACCCACCTTCAGGTGTCGGTGTCGTGCATGCCGCCGCTGCAACGACCGGTCATTGCTGCGCTGGGCCCCTGGAAAGGCCGGCGCAGACGCTCGCCGGGCAAAGCCCCGGCACTACCCTCCTAAGGTAGCTGTAACCGCAACACCCGCCGGGTGGGCACAGGCAACGCAAGCAGGGCCAGGACGGCCCGTCACTGCGAAGGACGCCTGGCCCGCCGCTGGCCCACCCGGCTCGCCGGCCGGGCCTGGCGCAACGATGGTGGCCGCTGGAGCAATGCTCCCGGCCCCGGACTCCGCCAGGCTTCGCTCGCGACGCCCGATGGGTTGGCGACCCCGGCAACCAAGGACATTGAACAAAGGATGAGCAAGATGAACATGTTGAAGCGCTTTGTAGTGAAGAAGAACGAACACGGCCTGTTGCTGAACGATGGCGATTTCGAGGCGATCCTCGAGCCGGGCCAGTACAAGCGTTTCGATTGGCAGGGGCGGCTGACGCTGAAGACCTGCCCCCAGGATTCCCCGCTGCACGACTATCCCCTCGAGCGCTATCTGCGCCAACATGAGCCGGCGTTGGTCGAGCAGTATTTCCTTACCCTGGACATGGCCGAAAACGAAGTGGGCCTGCGTTTCGAGGATGGTCAGTTGAAGGAACTGTTGGCAGCTGACAGCCGCCGCCTGCAATGGAAAGGTCAGACCCGGCAGAGCCTGACGCGGATCGACCTGGCCCAGGGGCGGCGCCTGGACGCCGAGTTGCTGGCGCGCTTGAACAAACCGGGAATCGCCGGCATGGACAACGTGCTGCTGGTGACGGTGCCGACCTTCAGCGTCGGTGTGCTGCGCATCGATGGTGTCGTGGTCGACCTGCTGTTGGCCGGGCAGCATGGATTCTGGCGCTGCGGCGCCCAGGTAGTGGTGGACACGGTGGATACGCGTCGCCCTGTTTCGGACGTCAACGTCCGGGAGTTGCTCGCCCGTGGCATGGACCAGCACCTGGTGTGCATGGACCTGAGCGAGCATGAGGTCGGGCTGCGCTTCGAGGACGGCAAGCTGGTCGAAGTGCTGCCGCCGGACAGCCGCCGTGCCTACTGGAAAGACCAGGCCAGGCACGAGCTGCAACGTCTCGACCTGACCCATGGCCAGTGCCTGGACGCCGAGTTGGTGACCCGCCTGAATCGCCCGGGTATCGCCGGCATGGACCATGTGCTGCTGGCGCTGGTGCCGGCATTCCATGTCGGCGTGCTGAAGATCGACGGCGTGGTGGCCGGGTTGCTCGAGCCCGGACAGCATGGCTACTGGCGTTGCGGCAGCCAGGTAGCGGTGGAGATGGTCGACACCCGCCTGCAGGCACTGGAGGTGAGCGGCCAGGAGATTCTCACCCGCGACAAGGTCAACCTGCGCCTGAGTCTGGTGGCCAACTGGCGTTATACCGACGTGCTCGGTGCACATGGGCAGATGAGCAAGCCGGTTGAGCACCTGTACCGCGAGCTGCAGTTCGGCCTGCGTGCGGCGGTGGGCACCCGGACCCTCGATGAGCTGTTGGAGAACAAACAACTGATCGACGACAGCGTTACCGAGCACCTGCAGGCGCAGTTGCCGGGCAGTGGCTTGGAAGTAGGCAGCCTCGGGCTGCGCGACATCATCCTGCCGGGCGAGATGAAAACCCTGCTGGCGCAAGTAGTGGAAGCAGAGAAGGCCGCCCAGGCCAACGTGATCCGGCGCCGCGAGGAAACCCAGGCGACCCGCTCGCTGCTCAACACTGCCAAGGTGATGGAAGGCAACCCGACGGCCCTGCGCCTGAAGGAGCTGGAAACCCTGGAGCGGGTGGCCGAGCGCATCGACCGGATTTCGGTGTTCGGTGGCCTGGATCAGGTATTGAATGGCATGGTCAGCCTCAAGGCGGGTTGACCCTGTGCGACACGACGTAACGCAACAAGGAACAAGGCAATGAACATACTCGAAGTGGCGGGCGGCAAGCCGATCAAGCTGTGGACCGACGGTGTGCCGGTCGAGGACGACGCCCGCAAGCAACTGATGAACACGGCGAAGATGCCGTTCATCTTCAAGCACCTGGCGGTGATGCCGGACGTGCACTTGGGCAAGGGCTCGACCATCGGCAGCGTGATCCCCACCGTGGGCGCGATCATCCCGGCGGCGGTGGGTGTGGACATCGGCTGCGGCATGATCGCCGCGCGTACCTCGCTGCATGCCCGTGACCTGCCGGACAACTTGCATGGCCTGCGTACAGCCATCGAGAAGGCCGTGCCCCATGGCAAGACCTTCGGCCGTCGCGACCAGGGTGCCTGGGACAACGTGCCGAACCAGGCCGACCAGGTCTGGAGCGGCCTGGCCGGGCGCTTCAAGGCAATCACCGACAAGCATCCGCGCCTGGAGAAGACCAACAACCGCCAGCACCTGGGGACATTGGGTGGCGGCAACCACTTCATCGAGGTCTGCCTGGACGAGGCCGATCGCGTCTGGTTCATGCTGCACAGCGGCTCGCGTGGCGTCGGCAACGCCATCGGCAACCTGTTCATCGAACTGGCCCAGGCCGACATGCGCCAGCACATGGTCAACCTGCCGGACCGCGACCTTGCGTATTTCGAGGAAGGCAGCCGGCACTTCGCCGACTATGTCGAGGCGGTGGAGTGGGCGCAGGACTTCGCCCGGCACAACCGCGAACTGATGATGCAGGCGGTGGTCGCCGCCACCCGCAAGGTGCTGGGAAAACCGTTCGAGGCCAGCCTCGAGGCGGTCAACTGCCACCACAACTATGTGCAGAAAGAGCAGCACTTCGGCCGCGAGGTACTGGTGACCCGCAAGGGCGCGGTGTCGGCGCAGAAGGGCCAGCTGGGCATCATCCCCGGCTCCATGGGCGCGGAGAGTTTCATCGTGCGTGGGTTGGGCAACGAAGAATCGTTCTGCTCGTGCAGCCATGGTGCGGGCCGGGTGATGAGCCGCACCAAGGCCAAAAGCCGCTTTACGGTCGAAGACCAGCAGCGCGCCACTGCCCATGTGGAGTGCCGCAAGGACAAGGATGTGATCGACGAGATCCCGATGGCCTACAAGGATATCGATGCAGTGATGAAGGCCCAGCGTGAGTTGGTCGAAGTGGTGCACACCTTGCGTCAGGTAGTGTGTGTGAAAGGTTGAGACGGGCGCCGTGTGGCGCCCAGTACAAGGAACGAAGACATGTATCAGGACGACCCCCACCCACTGCCCGAGGCGATGCGCGCCCGGGTGCTCGATGAACTGCAACGTATCGAGCGCGAGCACCAGGTGACCGTGCTTTATGCCTGCGAGTCCGGCAGCCGTGCCTGGGGCTTCGCTTCGCCGGACAGCGATTACGATGTGCGCTTCGTCTACGTGCCGCGCAACGACTGGTACCTGCGGGTGGACGAGCCTCGCGACGTGATCGAGCGGCCACTGAGCGACGAACTGGACATCAGCGGCTGGGAGCTGCGCAAGACCCTGCGCCTGATGCGCGGCGCCAACCCGAGCCTGCTCGAGTGGCTGGGCTCGCCGCTGGTGTATCGCGCCGACACCGAAGCTACCAGACGCTTGCGCGAGCTGGGCGAGGCGTTCTACTCGCCACGCGCGGTGCGCCATCACTACCTGTCGATGGCACGCAAGAACCTGCGTGGCTACCTGATGGGCGAGACGGTTCGCTTCAAGAAGTACCTATATGTGCTGCGACCTTTGCTGGCGGTGCGCTGGATCGACCAGGGCCTGGGCATGCCGCCGACGGCGTTCGCCGCGTTGATGGCACGCACCGTCGATGACCCGCGCCTGCAGACGGCGATCGATGCGTTGCTGGCCGTGAAACGACGCAGCGGCGAAGCCGAGCACGGGCCGCGAGACGAGGTACTGCATGGGTTCATCGAGGCCGAGCTGGCGCGGGCGGATGAGGCGCGGGAGGTGCCGGTGACGCGTGGTGACACCGGGCTGCTGGATGATTTCCTGCGGGACATCGTGCGCCAAGCTGGATGAGGGGGTGCGGCATCTGTAGGAGCGGCTTCAGCCGCGATCACCCGCGAAGCGGGTGCCAGACAACGCCTGGCTTGCATCGCGGCTAAAACCGCTTCTACAACGAATGAGGCCTCACTGAGCCGACCTGGACATCCTGTCCAGCACGAACCGCAGTGAGGCCGGCAGCATTGCTCCGTGGTCCAGGCCGTCGAATGGCTGGAAAGTCACTGACAATCCCTTCACTCCGGCCAGACTGGCCACCAGCGCCCGGGCAGGTCGTTGCACATCGCCCTGCAGCGGCCCCCGGGGATTGGCCGGCTCCCGCGTGCCGCGCATCAGCAGCAGGCTTGGCCGGTGGCTGCCCAGCCGCCCCTGTAACCCTTGCATCTCGGCCACGATGGTCCCGTCGTTCCACCACAACGATGGGCTGGCCGCCGCATAGTCGCTGAACAGCCACGGGCGGGTGAACAGTGTGTGCAGCACCGCCAGCCCGCCATAGGAGTGGCCCCAGAGCATCTGTCGTTGCGGGTCGATGGGCGCCACAGCGGCGACCATCGGGCGCATGCGCTGCTCCAGCAGGTCGAGGAATGCATCGACACCGCCACTGGCCTGGCCTGTCAGCGGATCACGCTGCTCGGCCAGCCCAGGTACGACTGGTGTGTAGTCATAGGTACGGGCGGAACGCTCGATGCGTTGGTCGGTCTGGTAGCCGATGGCGATCAGCAGCGGTGCCTGGCCGTTGGCGAGCGCCTGCAGCTGTTGCGGTGCCAAGGCGCTGATCGCGGCGTTGCCATCGAGCATCCATAGCACCGGGTAGCCGCTGGCGGGTGCCGGGCGCTGGGGCTTGCCGATCCACAGGCGGTAATGGCGCTGGCCATCCCGCGAGTCCAGGTCGAGGTGGCTGAAGCGATAGGCCATGTCCTGGCGCTGCAGCAGGGTGGTGTCCATCTTCTGTTCGGGGTGCGGCTGCGCCAAAGCCGTACCGGCCAGCAGCAATGCCAGGACAAGGGTTGGGATCTTCATCAGGCGTTCTCGTGGTGTCGTCCATGACACACCGCCGTCGCATCGTGCGAGGCAACGGCGGGGCGGGTTGGGTTCAGAAGGAGGCGGTCAGGCTGGTGTAGAGCGTCCGGCCCGGTTCGTTGTAGGTCGCCGCACCCGCGCCTTCGATGCCGTTGACCGCCTGGGCGTTGCCGGCGCGGTACAGGCGTTTGTCGAACAGGTTGTCGATGCCGGCAGTCAGGCTCAGGTTCTTGGTCAGGGCGTAGGTGCCGCTGGCCCCGACCAGGGCGTAAGGCGCCACCTGGTCGTTGGCGCTGCCGGTCACGCGCTTGCCCTGGTAGTCGTACTTCTTCGGCGTCTGCTTGCCGTACCAGGCCACGCTCAGTTGCAGCGACAGGTCGTCCGTGGCTTGCCAGTCGAGCATCGAGTTGAGGGTGTAGGCCGGGGTGACCGACAGGGTCTCGCCGGTGGTCTTGTTCTTCGATTGCAGCATGTAGGTGAAGTTGTTGCTCCACTTCAACTGCTCGCTCAGCGGGATGGTCAGGGTACCTTCCAGGCCTTCGACCAGCGCCTTGGGGATGTTTTCCCACTGGTAGAGCGTCGCGTTGGCGTTGCCGCCGACGCCACCGGATGCCTGGCCGATGCCGCTAAGGCCCGAGTCGATCTTGTTCTTGTAGTCGTTGCGGAAGTAGGTCAGGCCGGCGACCCAGCCGTTGTCCTGGAACTCGATGCCCAGCTCTTTGTTGACGCTGGTCTCGGCCTCCAGGTGCTCGTTGCCCTGCAGGTAGCAGCTGGTGGTCTGTCCGTAGCACCCCTGGCCGCGGCTGTAGAGCAGGTAGTCGGGGTTGAGCTGGTACAGGTTCGGCGCCTTGTAGGCGCGGGCGATGCCGGCCTTGAGCGTCAGGGTGTCGGTCAGCGCGTGGGACAGGTTGAGCGACGGGCTCCAGTTGTCGCCGACGATGCTGTGGTGGTCGAAGCGCAGCGCCGGGGTGAGCATGGTGCCGGGCAGCAGTTCGATGTTGTCCTCGGCGAACAGCGAGAAGATCTGCGCCTGGGTGCTGGTACTGCGACCGCTGCTGGTCAGGCCGGGTACGCTGCCGCCTTCGCTGGTGCTCTGGGTGTTGGCGCTGGGGTCGTCCAGCCTTTGCTGGCTCCACTCGCTGCCCAGGGTCAGGGTCTGGTCGCGCCAGGCATGCAGCGGCAGGTTGAGCTCGCCATGGGCGGTCAGGTCGCGCAGGGTCGAGGTGGCGAAAGGGCCATTGAACTGGCCTTCGGTACCGCCTGCGAGGCCTTCGCCCAAACGGGTGTTACGCGTCTTCTCGTATTGCAGGTAGGCCATTGAGCTGCCGAAGTCCCAGTCGCCGTGATGGGTGATCGCGTAGTGCTCTCGGTACAGGCGATTGGTTTCGTGACCAATCATGCTTTTGACCTGGGCGTTGCTGTTGGTGTTCTGGGTATCGCCGGCATAGATGTTGCCCTGACGGCTGAAGCCGGCCTCGAAGTCGAGCCGCTGCTCTGGGTTCAGGCGCCAGCTGAGCAGGCCATTGACGTCCTTGTTGCGTACACCTTCACGACCGGCGGGCAGGGTGCCGATCTGATTGCCGGTGCGTCGCGACTCATGACCTTGGTTGATATCCCAGTCGTCTGAATCCGTGGTGGCGACATTGCCGTAGATGCGGTAGCTGAGACTGTCGGTGAGCGGGCCATTGAGCCCGAAGCTCATGCGCCGGGTTGCGCCTTCGTCGCCATGTTGCGGGAAGCTCTGGTACAGCGTGGCATTGCCGTGGGTTTCGTTGGAAGCCTGCTTGGTGATGATGTTGACCACCCCGCCCATGGCGCCGGAGCCGTAACGTGCGGCAGCCGGGCCGCGGATCACTTCGATGCGCTCGACCTGGTCGGCCGGCACCCAGTTGGTGTCGCCGCGCGAGTCGCGTTCGCCACGCCAGCCGTAGCGTACTGAGCTGCGGCTGCTGACCGGCTTGCCATCGACCAGGATCAGGGTGTTCTCCGGCCCCATGCCACGAATGTCGATCTGACGGTTGTTGCCGCGTTGACCGCTGGTGGAGTTGCCGGTCAGGTTGACCCCCGGCATGGTGCGGATGATCTGCGACAGGTCGTTGGCCGGCGGGCGCTTCTTGATGTCTTCGGCGGTGATGATCGAAACACCGGGCGCCTGCTTGGTCTCTTCCAGCGCGGTGGCCACCACGTTCTGGCTTTCCAGCTCGATCGGTGCGGGCTGGTTGGCGGCGTGCACGGCGCTGCTCAGCAGGCAGCTGGACAGCAGCAGGAAGGGTGATAGGCAAAGCGGGCGGGGCGACATGTGTGATCTCCGGCGCGGCGGGCTGATTTCAAGAGATCACAGATGGTAATGGCTCTTATTTGAGAGTAAAGCGCATTAACTTTCTAAACACTTTCGGCCGCGGGCAGCAGCAGGTGCAGGCACAACCCAGGGTAGCCATTGCTCGCCCAGAGCCGTCCGCCCTGCAGCTCGATGGCGCGCCGGGCGATGGCCAGGCCCAGGCCGAAACCGGCGCCGCTGCCGGGCAGGCGGCGATAGGCCTGGAAGATCGGTTCGAGCTCCGCCTCCGGCACCCCAGGTCCGTGGTCGCGCAGGCACAGGTGCCAGTGCGTGCCCTCGCGCCAGCCCTCCAGGCTGACCTGGCCACCGGCGGGCGAATGACGGATGGCGTTGCGCAGCAGGTTTTCCAAGGCCTGGGCCAGGCTGTCCAGGTGGGCCTGCACCACGCAGTCGAGGCCGAGCGAGCAGGGCAGTCGCGCCATCGCCCAGCCGCTCTCGAAGCAGCTGTCCTGCACCAGCGCTTCCCACACCGAGAGCACCAGCACCGGCTCGGTCGCCAGTTGCGGCTGCTCGGTGTCCAGCCACGCCAGGTCGAGGGTGTCCTCCAGCAGTTTCTGCATGTCGTCCACTTCCCGGTCCAGGCGCTGGCGCAACTGCTCCGGGGGCAGGCCGCTGTCATGGGCGATGCGCAGGCGCGCCAGTGGCGTGCGCAGTTCGTGGGACAGCGTGCGCAACAGCAAGCGTTGCTGGTCGAGGCTCCTGCGCAGGCGCACGGCCATGTGCTCGAAGGCCTGGGCCAGTTCGCCCAGCTCGTCGCGGCGTTCCTGCAAGGGCAGGCGGGGGCCGTCCAAATCGTCGGCGCGCAATGCATCGGCGCGGTCGCGCAGGCGGTTGAGGGGCACGACCAGGTGGCGGTACAACGCCAGGCCCAGCAACAAGGCGAGCAGGGCAGGGGCCACGCCGTGGGTGATCACGTGGGTCCAGGGGGTCAACCCGGTCGGCAGCAGGTGCTCGGGGAGTTGAATGACCAGGCGACCCTCCTGGGGGCGGCTGGGGAACTCGATGCTCACATAGGGCAACTCGTCCTGCAGGCGCCGGCTCATGGGCCAGTCGAGCTTGCGCATGAAGGTCAGGCGGCTGGCCTCTTCGGCGCTCAGCGACGTGGTACCGAGGCTCTGCAGGTGCGGGCCGATGATGGCGACCCAGGTGTCTTCCCGGACTTCCAGTTCGCGGCGCAGGCGCTCAACGCCGACGGCGCCGTCCGTGCGCCAGGCCTGCTCGGCCTGTTCGGCGAAGCCGGCCAGGTACATCCGGTCGGCGGGGGCGAGGAAGTAGGTACTGCGTTCCACCGACAGTCCCCAGGTCCAGATCAGCCAGGTCAGCAGCAGGCAGAAACATACCTGCAGCAGCGCCAGTTTCCACAGCAGCGGATGTCGGCGCATCAGGCGCTACCCGGGTCGACCAGGATATAGCCCTGGCCACGCACGGCCTGGATCTCCAGGTGCCCCGCACCGATGGCGGCGAGCTTGCGGCGTAGGTTGCAGACATGCACATCCAGGCCGCGGTCGAGGCGGGTGTAGGCCCGGTGCAGGACGCTTTGATATAGGAAAGCCTTGCTCAGCGCCTCGCCGGGGTGGGCCTGCAAGGTCATCAGCAGGCGGTACTCGGAACCGGTCAGGCCGGCGTTCTGGCCATGGTGCGCGACATCATGGTTGGCCGTGTCGAAGTCCAGTGCGCAGGCATTGCGCGGAGCGGGCGGGCGCCGGTCCAGCGCCACCCGGCGCAGCAGGGCGTCGACCCGGGCATCGAGCTCGGCCAGGCTGAAGGGTTTGGGCAGGTAGTCGTCGGCGCCACGGGTGAAACCGCTGATGCGGTCCTGCTCGGCACCCAGGGCCGACATCAGCATCACCGGCACGGCCTGGTGCCGGCGCAGTTCGTCGAGCAGGCTGAGGCCGTCGACACCCGGGAGCATGATGTCCAGCAGCAGCAGGTCGAAGTGTGTCTGGCGTATCGCATTCAAGGCCTGGGTGCCGTTCTCGCAGGCCTGAACACTGAAGCCACGGCGCAGGAAGTGGTGTTCCAGGTCCTGGCGCAGGCGGGGATCGTCTTCGGCGAGGAGGAGCTTGGGGGACACGGGATTGCCTTGATGAGAATACATTGCAAATACGAATCATCCCATTGACGGCGGTGCCGGGGCAATGGCCAGGTGCTGGCATTTCGTCGCGTTACACGTCACATGCGGGAGCGGCTGTGTAATGTCAGCGGCTGATGAATGTCCCCCCGGCCTCGCTGCGGATACGCAGCTTATGGCTCTGCGCCAACATGGCCAGGGCCAGGGGCAGGTCATCGATCGGGAAACTGCCCGATACCCGCAACTCGGCCAACGCCGGGTCGCAGACCAGGCGCTGGTCGCTGTAGCGCATCAGCTCCTGGGTCCATTGCAGCAATGGCATCTCGTCGATTACCAGCAGGCCATTGCGCCAGGCCAGCTGAGCGTCGCGTGCATCCTCCAGTGGATCGAATCGATCACGGCTGAAGCGCAGCTGCGAGCCTGCCTGGACGATGACACCGCCGGCGGCTTCGGGCTGGACCTGTACGGCGCCTTCGTAGACCGCGAGCAGGGTCTCCTGGGGGAACTGGCGCACACTGAAGCGGGTGCCCAACGCCTGCATGACGCCTTGCCCGGTGCGCACCCGCAAAGGCCGCGACGGGTCCGCCGCGGTGGCGATGTATATCTCGCCCCGGCGCAGGTGCAGCAGGCGCTGCTCGGCCGTGAAGCGCACACTCAGCTCGCTGTCGCTGTTGAGAGAAACCTGGGTGCCGTCGGCCAGCAGCACATCCCGGCGCTCGCCCCGGGCGGTGAGGTAGTCGATGCCTCCCTCGCTGCGCCGCCATGCCCACCAACCCAGGGGGGCCGCGCCCAGCAACACCAGCAGAGTGCGCAGTACGGTGCGCCGGCTGCTGTCCGGGCGCACCAGCGTCTGTCGGGCCAGGGTGGGAGGCAAGGTGCCGAGGCGGGAGAGCAGGCGCTGCGCCCGGTTCCAGGCGCGTTCGTGCTCGGCATCGCGGTATCGCCAGTGCTCCAGTTCGAGCCGTTGCGTCGGCGTCAGTGGTCCTTCCTGCATCAACAGCAGCCAGGCGGCGGCCTGGGCGAGAATGGCCTGGGCGATGGGGGGCTGTTCACTCATCGGGCATCTGGCTCAGGCAGGCGACGTAGCCTTCGTGGATGTACTTCTTCACTGTCGGCAAGGCGATGTTCAGTGTCTGGGCGATGTCTTTCTGCTTCATGCCGTCCAGCGTTGCCATCAGGAAGGCTTGCCTGACCCGTGGCCGCAGGCTGTCGAGCACGGCATCGATCTCGTGCAGGGTCTCGAGAATCACGCTCTGCTGCTCGGGCGACGGATGTTCGACTTCGGGCACCAACGCCAGGGCCTCGAGCCAGGCCTGCTCAAGGGAATGCCGCCGACGCCAGCTGACCAGCACGCAATTGGCGATACGGGCCAGGTAGGCACGTGGCTGGCGCAGGGTATCAGGCTGTGTGGTGTCGCGGCTGGCCAGCACGCGCACGAAAATGTCCTGGGCCAGGTCATCGGCCACGCCACGCCCCCAGGAGCGCAAGCGATACGCCAGCCAGCCGCGCAACCAGGCGTGGTGTTCGACATACAGCGTGGTCACGGCGCAGTGCTCGATGTGCCGTGGCGGGTTCTTGAAGAGGGTCATGGGCAGCGGGGCCAAGGGTGTAAATGCAAACAATTATCACTAGATTTGGCTAAATCACAAGATCAAGTGAAAATGCGAATCGCACGCATATACCTTTTTCGCTGTCGTGCGACAGAAGGGGTGCAAGCCCGCATCGAGTGCCGGGCACTGACCTCACGAGCGAGAAAAGCATGCCCGCCAGCTATCGGCTTCCCCCTGTTTCGCGCCCATTGCAACGCTTGTCCCCGATCAGCTTCGCCGTACGGTGCGCGGTGCTCGGCTGTTTGCTGGGCTCTGGCGCAAGCCTGGCCCAGGCCGCCCCGGCGGCAACCGAGAACAGCCGGCCCGACGACGCCACGCGCCGCGACTACGATATCGCCCAGGGGCCGCTGGGCACCTCGCTGGGCGTGTTCGCCAAGCAATCGGGGCTGTTGCTGTCTTACGACCCCGACCTGACCCGCGGCCGCGCCGCGCCAGCGCTCAAGGGGCGCTACACCGTGCAGGAGGGCGCCCGGCGCCTGCTGGCCAATACCGGCCTGCAGCTGCTGCCCAACTCACGGGGGGCGTACATCCTCATCCCTCAGGCCCAGGCATCGGCGACGGCAACCGAGCTGACACCTACCGTGGTCGCCTCCAGTGAAATGGTCGACCCGCAGCGTGATACCTACCGCGCGCCGCGCTCGACGGTGCACCTGTCGCGTGAAGACCTCGACCGCTTCAGCACCGTGTCGGTGGGCGACATGCTCAAGGGCGTGGCCGGCGTGCAGGTAGGCGACAGCCGCAACGGCGGCGCGCTGGACGTCAATATTCGCGGCATCCAGGGGCAGAGCCGGGTCGCGGTCAGGGTCGATGGCTCGGAGCAGGCGGTGGATGTCTACCGGGGCTACGGCGGCACCCAGCAGCGCAGCTACATCGACCCCGACCTGATCAGCAGCGTCACCGTGAACAAGGGCCCCAGCACCCGCTCGGGGGCGATTGGCGGTTCGGTGGAGATGAAGACCATCGGCGTCGATGACATCCTGGTCGATGGCAAGGATGTCGGCGTTCGCCTGACCGGCAACCTGTGGAACAACGGCGTGGAGCCTGAACACCGCAACCGCAACTCCCTGGACGAGGACCTGAGTGCGGCGCCGCGTGATGAGCGCGGTAGCCTATTCGGCTCCAAGGCCGAATCCGGCAGCGCCGCCTTCGCCTATTCCCACGAGCGCTTCGACCTGGTGGCGGCCTATGCGCACCGCAACCAGGGCAACTACTTCTCCGGCAAGAAGGGCCAGGACCGCTACCGCCTCTATGATCGCTGGGGCGAGGAGCAGGCCAGTGTCGCCAACACCTACAATGCCGGCGAGGAAGTGCTCAACTCGTCGGCCGAGACCGACTCCTACCTGCTCAAGACCACCTGGCGGCTGGCCGACGACCACACCCTGGACCTCGGCTACCGGCGCTTCGACGGGCACATGGGCGAGATCATGCCGTCGGACATCTTCCGTTATGGCACCGCCGGCATCTACCAGTACCCCACCAGCGAAATCGAGATCGACACCTACACCGCCCGTTATCACTACCTGCCCGAGGGCAATCCGTGGGTGGACCTCACCAGCAACCTGTGGATGACCGACTCGAAGACCAGCACCTTGAGCGCGGCCTGGATGGCGCCCAAGTCGCAGCTGTTCCGCACCGACCGCGCCTGGTCGCGCCAGGACAACCGTCGCATCGGTGGCGGCCTGAGCAACGTGTCGCGGTTCAGCACCGACCATGGCGATTTCAAGCTCGACCTGGGCGGTGCGTTCCAGCTCGAAGACCTGCAGCCGCAGAAGAACGTCGTGGCCACCCAGCACGACATCAACGCCAACCGCATGTTGCGCGATGCGTCGCGCCAGGAGTTCAGCTTCAACGGCAACCTGGAGTACAAGCCCATCGAGGCGGTGACGCTGTGGGGTGGCGGCCGCTATGCCCACTACCGCACCAAGGACAACACCGTGCTCGCCGAGGCACGGCGCGAGGAGCGCGAAATGCGCTGGATTACCGCCAGCAGCCCGGGGCACTGGGGCAGCATGATGTGGTTCCCTGACCAGAACGGCCAGTACACCGATGCCACCGACCCGCGCCTGAACAATGGCATCGTCTTCGAGAACAGCAACGAGCCGTTCAATGGCGTGCCGTTCAACGAGTCCGGCGCGACCAATGTGGTCGTCCACCCGGAAAGCGTCAGCAATGTGACCACCGGCTACAACTACACCCCGCAGGGCAAGAGCAGCGGCGGAGGCTTCTCGCCAGCTTTCGGCATCAACGTCGAGTTCCTCCCCGACACCTTCGTGTATGCCTCCTATACCCAAGGCCTGCGCCTGCCTTCGCTGTTCGAGACCAGCCAGGGCACCCAGCAGGTCACCCCGGGCAAGCACCTCAAGCCTGAGCGCTCGCGCAGCTGGGAGGTGGGGGTCAGTGCCTTGCGCAGCAGCCTGCTGACCGCCGGAGATGAGGCATCGGCCAAGCTGGCGTATTTCGACAACGACATCAAGCACTACATCACCCGCTACTACGACCCAAGCCCGGGGCTGTGGGGGCAGATGACCTTCAGCAATACCGACAGTTTCCACACCCGCGGCCTGGAGTTGCAGTCGCACTACGATGCCGGGCGGGTGTTTGCCGACCTGTCGGCCACCTACTACCTGATGACCGAGACCTGCGACGCAGCCTTTGCCGGCAAGCTGCGCGCCAGCGCCAATCAGTACCAGCGCACACACGACACCCCGGACTGCACGCCAGGCAGCTACATGGGCTCTTACACCAACACGCAGAACCCGCCACGCTTCTCGGCCAACCTGCTGACCGGCTTGCGCTTCTTCGACGAGGCGCTGACCGTGGGCGGGCGCATGACCTATACCTCGGGGCCCACCGCGCAGATGGACAAGCCCTGGCAGACCGGCGCGACCACGCCGCAGATCGACTACCGCTCGGTGGCGCTGTTCGACCTGTTCCTCAAGTACAAGGTGCTGGAGCACACCGAGCTGAACGTGTCGGTGCAGAACCTGACGGACCGCTACTACCTGGATCCGCTGGCGCAGAGCTTCATGCCGGCACCTGGACGGACCTGGCGGGTGGGGATGGTGGCGCGATTCTGAGGGGTGCCTTGCTTGTCGACAGGCATTAAAAAGCCGGCTTGTGGCCGGCTTCTCGGGGACGGTCTTGGCTCATTTTTGATAAGCCGCAACCGCCTTAAACGGTTGGCAACATGGCCTGAAAAAGATGGCGGACGGCTGTGTGAGGCGTCGCCAGGCCCTCTGGAATGCGGCTTGCACCATCAGGGGGCATGATGTGCCGCGTAGCATACCCGTGTGTGTGGCCCCTGCCCAGCAAAAAGTGGTGCGAGGTGTTTCAGCCTGGGCGCGCAGGGCGCAGGCACGACCACCAGAACACCCAGCCGAGGATTTCCACCTTCTGCACGCGGCGTTGATAGGCCGTGTAGCGTTCGCAGGGGTGGTTGAGGCGGTCATGGCTGTGCAGGCACAGCGTGCCGTTCTGGCCCAGGGTGAGATGGTGCACCCGCAGGCGGCCATTGTGCAGCAGTGCGTAGCATTCGCCTTCGACCACCCGGGTGAAGCTGCGGTCGACGGCTAGCAGGGTGCCCTCCGGCAGCAGGGGCAGCATGTTGTTGCCGGACATACCGAGGCAGATGGCTTTTTCCGTCGACACCTGCAAGGCGTCCAGGGCTCGGCGGGGAACCGGCTGGTAATGCCCCGGCAGCGCCTGCAGGCTGCCCTGCTGCAGGTGATGCAGGGGCAGGTGCGCCATGCCTGTGTCCAGGCCCAGCAGCGGCGGTGGCAGTGCAATGCCCTGGGGCACGCAGCGGGCGGGTGCGAGCGGTGTCGGATGCTTCGGGCCCTCGCCACTGCGCAGCCAGCGCCTGCGCACGCAGAACAGGTCGGCGAGCTCGTCGAGCCTGGCCTGGGGCACGCCGCGTTTGAACCAGTTGTTGACGTGCTGCGGCGTGACCTTGCGCTGCGCGGCAAAGTCGGAAGGGGTCAGGTTGCACTCCAGCAGGAGGGCTTTGAGACGGTCACCGGATGTTTTCATGACGGCGAGTCTATCTCCGGTAGAACGGTGTGGAAATCAACCCGATGTCGAGGGTATTTGTAGGAAATGTGGCGGTTTGTAGGCGGGGACTGAGGATCGGGTAGGAAGATTCGATATGGTGTCCAATTGCAGGGCCAACACGTTGCCTCAGGCCCGCTGCCGGGTGGCTGACGGTGCCCATAAAAAAACCCTGCCGGAGCAGGGTTTTCTTCGTGTCAGGTTCAGCCCTTGTAGGCTGCGACCGACTTGGTGATCGCGGCGCGGGCGGCGTCGGCGCCGTCCCAGCCTTCGATCTTGACCCACTTGCCCTTCTCGAGATCCTTGTAGTTCGCGAAGAAGTGCTCGATCTGCTGGATCAGCAGGGCAGGCAGGTCGGTGTATTCCTTCACGTCGACATACAACTGCGACAGCTTGTCGTGAGGAACGGCGATGACCTTGGCGTCGCCGCCGCCGTCGTCGGTCATGTTCAGCACGCCAACCGGACGGGCGCGGATCACCGAGCCTGGGGCGACCGGGTACGGGGTCACGACCAGCACGTCCAGCGGATCACCGTCGTCGGCCAGGGTGTTGGGGATGAAGCCGTAGTTGGCCGGGTAGAACATCGGGGTGGCCATGAAGCGGTCGACGAACAGGGTGTCGCTGTCCTTGTCGATCTCGTACTTGATCGGCGCGTGGTTGGCCGGGATCTCGATGGCGACGTAGATGTCGTTCGGCAGGTCTTTGCCGGCTGGAATCTTGCTGTAGCTCATTGGGCAATGCCCCCGTGTTTGATCAAAAAAGTGGCGGCGATTATAGGCACATTCCCACAGTGGGTGCCACGCCCGGCCTGATGCGCGGCGTTCAGCCGTGGCTGGCGCGATAGTCCGGGTGCTCGGCCTGCAGACGTGCCAGGCGACTCAGCGGATCCTGGCGGTAGAACAGCGACAGCTGCTGGTAGACCTTCGGGTAGGCCTCGTGCAGCAGGTCGGGCGCGCTGAAGAAGTATTCGCTGGTGACGGCGAAGAACTCAGCCGGGTTTTCCGCGGCATAGGGGTCGATGGCCGTCTCGGCGTCGGGGTTGGCGTCGAGCTGGCGGTTCAGCTCGTCGTAGGCCTGCTGCATGGCTTGGGCCCAGTCCTCCACGCGCATGCCGTTGTGCAAGGGTGGCAGGCCGTTGGCATCGCCATTGAGCATGTCCAGCTTGTGCGCCAGTTCGTGGATGACCAGGTTGTAGGCCTCCCAGCCGCCGCTGCTCAGGACGCCGGGCCAGGCGAGGATCACCGGCCCCTGCTGCCAGGCTTCGCCGCTGTGCTCGGCGTCCCAGACATGCTCGACCCCGCTGCTGTCGCGGTGGCGCTGGGGGCTCTTGAAGTCGTCCGGGTAGAGGATGATCTCGTGGAAGCCCTGGTACCAGTTCAGTTCGCCCAGGTGCAGCAGCGGTAACTGGGCCTGGGCGGCGAGGAACAGGCGCTGCTCGTCGTCCAGCTCGACCCCGGGCAGGGTGGTCAGGTGCTTGTCGCGCAGGAACAGCACGCAGGCGTCACGCAACCAGCGGTCTTCTTCGTCGCTGATGCCGTCGAGCAGCGGCAGGCGTTCGCGGATCACCTGCCACAGCTGTGGATCGACCGGATAGCGGGCCAGGGTGCGCCGGCGCCGCCAGGCGCTGAACGACCACATGCGCAGGTCAGTGGGCCTTGGCCGTGCGACCGAAGCGGCCGCGCAGCAGGCCGAGGATCATCGGCACCAGCGACAGCAGGATGATCGCCACCACCATCAGCGACAGGTGCTGCTTGATGAACGGCACGTTGCCGAAGAAGTAGCCCAGCGTCACCAGTCCGCCCACCCACAGCAGCGAGCCAGCGACGCTGAAGGCCAGGAAGCGCGGATAGTGCATGTGGGCGATACCGGCGACGAACGGCGCGAAGGTACGCAGGATCGGCAGGAAGCGCGCCAGGGTGACGGTCTTGCCGCCATGGCGCTCGTAGAAGTCGTGGGTGCGCTGCAGGTAGTCCTTGCGGAAGATTTTCGAGTTGGGGTTGCGGAACAGGCGTTCGCCCGCCGTGCGCCCGATAACGTAGTTGGTGCTGTCGCCGAGAATCGCCGCGGCCATCAGCAGGCCGGCCAGCAGCGCCGGGTCCATCCCGCCACCGGCGGCCACGGCGCCGGCGATGAACAGCAGCGAGTCACCCGGCAGGAACGGCATGACCACCAGGCCGGTCTCGCAGAAGATCACGGCGAAAAGGATGGCGTAGATCCAGGGACCGTAGTTGTTGACCAGCAGATCGAGGTAGGCATCGAGATGCAGGATGAGGTCCAGCGGGTTGAAATCCATGTACAGCACCTGTGTTCTTGACCCGCTTCCACGGGCACGCGATGACGGACAGCGCCATGGTTGGGGAGGGTTTACCGGTTGTGCCGGTAACTTTTCTCACATGACAGGAGGGGGATTATACGGCGAAGTCCAGATCGTGCCCGGAGAGTTTGTAGCGAGGGGTTACGACTGTGGGATCGCGTTCGTGTTCATGGGAGCGGGCTTGCCCCGCGCTGGGGCCATCGCGGCAACCGCGCTACAAGCCCGCTCCCCGGTACGTGGCTTGCTCAATCCTGGCTGATCGGCAGGATGTAGTTCTCGAACTCGGTGTCTTTGCGAAAGCCCATGGATTCGTAGGTCTTCTGAGCCACTTCGTTGTCGCTGCTGGTGGACACGCGCATGCGCACGGCGTTGGATTTCTTGGCCATCTTCTTGGCCTCGCGCATCAGGTTGTCTGCCACCAGCATGCGCCGCGAGTCTTCGGCGACGTAGATATCGTTGAGGATCCACACGCGCTTGAGCGACAGCGACGAGAAGCTCGGGTAGAGCTGGCAGAAGCCCATCAGGCGGTCCTCGCCATCATCCGGCAGGGCCAGGTAGATGATCGACTCCTTGCGCTTGAGGCGCTTCTCAAGGAAGGCCCGCGAACTGTCCGGGTAAGGCAGTTGCCCATAGAACTCGCGGTATTTCACGAACAGCGGGGTGAGCAGGTCGAGGTGTTCCAAGGTTGCCTGGATAATGCGCATGGGCGGGCCTCTGAGTCCATTGGGAATACGGCGGATTGCCAGCAGCGTCCACTGGCATGCTGCCTAAAGCAGGCTAGAAGCGCAATCCGCCTTCGGTGACATGTTTTTTACCCTTCACCGAGCAGGAAGTTTCCGCTTTTCCCGGCAGAATCTTCGCTGTCGATACTATGGACCTCGGCTTCGTCCTTCAGATTCACCCCCGACAGCTGGCGCCTGCAGGCCTCGCGCATCAGGTACAGCAGGCGATGAGCGGCCATGCCGTAGCTCAGGCCTTCGAGGCGCACATTGGAAATGCAGTTGCGGTAGGCGTCGGTCAGGCCGACCTTCGGCGCGTAGGTGAAGTACAGGCCCAGGCTGTCGGGTGAACTCAGGCCTGGGCGTTCGCCGATCAGCATCACCGTCATGCGCGCGCCGAGCAGCTCGCCCACTTCGTCGGCCACTGCGACCCGGCCCTGCTCCACCAGGATCACTGGGGCGCTGCTCCAGCCATCGGCGGCGGCCTGTTCCTCGAAGCGGCTCAGGAAGGGCAGGGTGTGGCGGTGCACGGCTAGCGCCGACAGGCCGTCGGCAACAACGATGGCCAGGTCGACGCCGCCGGGGTTGGCCTGGGCGTGCTCGCGCAGGCACTGGGCCGAGTCGTCGTGCAGGCGGCGGCCCAGGTCCGGGCGTTGCAGGTACTGATGGCGGTCGCTGGCGGCGCTGTGCAGCAGCAGGCTGTCGCGCCCGCGCTCGCTGAGCTGCTGGCGCAGGCCGACGTGGTCGAAGGGCAGGTGCACGGCGTCGCGGGCCTGGGCATGGGCGAACTGGAAGTCCAGTTGGGCGCCGGTCGGCAGGCTGATGCCGGTGCGGCCCAGGGCGATACGCGCGGGGGTGAGGTTGCGCAGGGCCAGCCAGGGGTTGTCGGGGGTGGGTGCGTGTCGTTCCATGCTTACCTCTAGGCCAGCTGTGCCAGGGCCTGGCGGAAGGCCGGCGGCAGGTTGTCGCCGAAGCGGATGCGGCCATCGGCCTGGGTGAAGATGCCGGTACGCTCCAGCCACGCCTCGAATTCCGGCCCGGGCTTCAGGCCCAGGGTCTGGCGGGCATAGAGCGCGTCGTGGAACGAGGTGGTCTGGTAGTTGAGCATGATGTCGTCGGAGCCGGGGATGCCCATGATGAAGTTGATCCCGGCCACGCCCAGCAGGGTGAGCAGGGTGTCCATGTCGTCCTGGTCGGCTTCGGCGTGGTTGGTGTAGCAGATGTCGCAGCCCATCGGCACGCCCAGCAGCTTGCCGCAGAAGTGGTCCTCGAGGCCGGCGCGGATGATCTGCTTGCCGTTGTACAGGTACTCCGGGCCGATGAAGCCGACCACGGTGTTGACCAGGAACGGCTTGAAGTGCCGGGCCACCGCATAGGCGCGAGTTTCGCAGGTCTGCTGGTCGACGCCGTGGTGGGCGTTGGCCGACAGGGCGCTGCCCTGGCCGGTCTCGAAGTACATCAGGTTCTGCCCGACCGTGCCGCGCTTGAGTGACAGGCCGGCCTCGTAGCCTTCCTGCAGCACGTTGAGATTGATGCCGAAGCCGGCGTTGGCCGCCTCGGTGCCGGCGATGGACTGGAACACCAGGTCCAGCGGCACGCCGCGGTTGATCGCCTCGATCGAGGTGGTGACGTGGGTCAGCACGCAGGACTGGGTGGGGATGTCGTAACGTTGGATGATGGCGTCGAGCATTTCCAGCAGCGCGCAGATCGAGGCGATGCTGTCGGTGGCCGGGTTGATGCCGATCATCGCATCGCCGTTGCCGTACAGCAGGCCGTCGAGAATGCTCGCGGCGATACCGGCCGGCTCGTCGGTGGGGTGGTTGGGCTGCAGGCGGGTCGACAGCCGCCCGCGCAGCCCCATGGTGCCGCGCAAGGCGGTGACCACGCGGATCTTCTGCGCCACCAGCACCAGGTCCTGCACGCGCATGATCTTCGAAACCGCGGCGGCCATTTCCGGCGTCAAACCGGGGGCCAGGGCCCTGAGGCTGTGTTCGTCGGCCTGGTCGCTGAGCAGCCAGTCGCGCAAGCCGCCGACGGTCAGGTGGCTGACTGCGGCGAAGGCCGCGGCATCGTGGGTGTCGATGATCAGGCGGGTGACTTCGTCCTGTTCGTAGGGGATCAGCGCTTCGCTGAGAAAGTGCTTGAGCGGGATGTTGGCCAAGGCCATCTGCGCGGCCACCCGCTCGCCGTCGTTGCTGGCGGCGACGCCGGCCAGGTAGTCGCCCGAGCGTGCCGGGCTGGCCTTGGCCATCACCTCCTTGAGGCTGTCGAAGCGGTAGACCTGGTGGCCCACGGTATGCGTGAAACTTGCCATACAGAATCTCCAGGGCGCCGCAGGGCTGGCCTGCGGCGCAAGTCGGCAATCAGTGCAGGGCCTCTTCGGCCTTCTGGATCGCGGCGAATTCCTCTTCCGGTGTACCGGCCACCAGGTGGTGGCGGCTGTAGAACGCAAAGTAGGCAATTAATACTGCATAGATCACCGCGGCGCCAATCACCACCCGGGGGTCGACCAGGAAGCCGGCGACCACGGCGATGCAGGCCAGCACCAGGGCCACGCTCGAAGTGAAGATGCCGCCGGGGGTGCGGTACGGACGCTCCATTTTAGGGCGACGGATACGCAGGGTGATGTGCGCGGCCATCATCAGCACGTAGGACAGCGTGGCGCCGAACACCGCCACCAGGATCAGCAGGTCGCCCTGGCCGGTCAGCGACAGGGCGAAGCCGATGATCCCGGGGATCACCAGGGCCAGCACTGGGGCCTTGCTCTTGTTGGTTTCGGACAGCTTGCGTGGCAGGTAGCCCGCGCGGGAAAGGGCGAAGATCTGCCGCGAATAGGCATAGATGATCGAGAAGAAACTGGCGATCAGGCCGGCCAGGCCCACCAGGTTGACGAAGCCGCCCATCCAGGTCGAACCGCCGTAGGCCTTCGACAGCGCCTCGACCAGCGGGTTGCCCGAGGCCTTGAGGGCTTCGGAACCGGCGCCACCGGGGCCGACCACCAGGATCAGCAAGGCGAAGGCCAGCAGCACCAGCATCGCGCCGATCAGGCCACGGGGCAGGTCACGTTTCGGGTTCTTGGTCTCCTCGGCGGCCAGTGGCACGCCTTCGACCGCGAGGAAGAACCAGATCGCATAGGGGATCGCCGCCCAGACCCCGACATAGCCGAACGGCAGGAAGCTGCTGGCACCGACGGCGTCGGTCTTGGCGATGTCGAACAGGTTCGCTGCATCGAAATGCGGCACCATGCCGATCAGGAATACGGCCAGGGCGATGGCGGCGACCGCGGTGATGATGAACATCAGCTTCAGTGCCTCGCCGACGCCGAAGATGTGGATGCCGATGAACACGATGTAGAAGGCCAGGTAGATCATCCAACCGCCGATGCCGAACAGCGACTGGCAGTAGGCACCGATGAACACGGCGATGGCTGCGGGCGCGATGGCGTACTCGATGAGGATCGCCGTGCCGGTGAGGAAGCCGCCCCAGGGGCCGAAGGCGCTGCGGGCGAAGCCGTAGCCGCCGCCGGCGGTGGGGATCATCGACGACAGTTCCGCCAGGGAAAAGCACATGCACAGGTACATGGTGGCCATCAGCAGGGTGGCGAGGAACATGCCGCCCCAGCCGCCTTGTGCCAGGCCGAAGTTCCAGCCGGCGTAGTCGCCGGAGATCACATAGGCCACGCCCAGGCCCACCAGCAGGACCCAGCCGGCGGCGCCTTTCTTCAGTTCACGTTGCTGGAAATAGTCCGAGCCGACCTTTTCGAAGTCGACGGAGGAACTCGCCGGCGCGCTGCCGGAATGATCGCTTGGCATAGGGTTCACCTGTTGTTTTTCTTAGGTTGCCGGAGGGACTGCCGGCTACTGGTGATTCGTTTTGCAGGAAGCGGGCCAGAGCGGCTCGTGCACGCGAGCCGCGCTGGTCTGATAGGCCTCATCGCGGGGCAAGTCGGGTCGCCCCGCGATGAGCCGAACTTAGAAGAAGCCCAGCGGGTTGATGTCGTAGCTCACCAGCAGGTTCTTGGTCTGCTGGTAGTGGTCGAGCATCATCTTGTGGGTTTCACGGCCGACGCCGGACTTCTTGTAGCCACCGAACGCGGCATGCGCCGGGTACAGGTGGTAGCAGTTGGTCCATACGCGGCCGGCCTTGATGCCGCGACCCATGCGATAGGCGCGGTTGATGTCGCGGGTCCACACGCCGGCGCCCAGGCCGAACTCGGTGTCGTTGGCAATCGCCAGGGCCTCGGCCTCGTCCTTGAAGGTGGTGACGCTGACCACTGGGCCGAAGATCTCCTCCTGGAACACGCGCATTTTGTTGTTGCCTTTGAGCAGGGTCGGCTGGATGTAGTAACCGCTGGCCAGCGCGCCTTCGAGTTGCTCCACCTTGCCGCCGGTCAGCAGCTCGGCGCCCTCTTCCTGGGCGATCTTGAGGTAGGACTGGATCTTCTCGAACTGTTGCTGCGAGGCCTGGGCGCCGACCATGGTGTCGGTGTCCAGTGGGTCGCCGCGCTTGATCTGCAGCACCTTCTTCATCACCACTTCCATGAACTGCGGGTAGATTGACTCCTGCACCAGGGCACGCGAAGGGCAGGTGCACACCTCGCCCTGGTTGAAGAACGCCAGCACCATGCCTTCGGCCGCCTTGTCGATGAAGCTCGGCTCGGCCTGCATGATGTCCTCGAAGTACACGTTCGGCGACTTGCCGCCCAGTTCGACGGTGGAGGGGATGATGTTCTCGGCGGCGCATTTCATGATGTGCGCGCCGACCGGAGTGGAGCCGGTGAAGGCGATCTTGGCGATGCGCTTGCTGGTGGCCAGGGCTTCGCCCGCTTCACGGCCGTAGCCTTGCACCACGTTGAGCACGCCCTTGGGCAGCAGGTCGCCGATCAGTTCCATCAGCACGCTGATGCCCAGCGGGGTCTGCTCGGCGGGCTTGAGCACCACGCAGTTGCCGGCAGCGAGGGCCGGGGCGAGCTTCCAGGCGGCCATCAGCAGCGGGAAGTTCCACGGGATGATCTGCCCGACCACCCCCAGCGGCTCGTGGATGTGGTAGGCCACGGTGGTTTCGTTGATCTCGGCGGCGCCGCCTTCCTGGGCGCGAATGCAGCCGGCGAAATAGCGGAAGTGATCGACCGCCAGCGGTATGTCGGCGTTTAGGGTCTCGCGGATCGGCTTGCCGTTGTCCCAGGTTTCGGTGATGGCCAGCAGCTCGAGGTTCTGTTCGATGCGGTCGGCGATGCGCAGCAGGACGTTGGAACGGTCCTGCACCGAAGTGCGGCCCCAGGCATCGGCGGCAGCGTGGGCCGCGTCGAGGGCCTTTTCAATGTCTTCGGCGGTGGAACGGGGGAACTCGGCGATCAGCTTGCCGTTGACCGGGGAGGTGTTCTCGAAATACTGCCCCTTCACCGGCGCCACGAACTCACCACCGATGTAGTTGCCGTAGCGGCTCTTGAAGTTGACCTTCGCGCCTTCGGTGCCGGGATGTGCATAACGCATGATGTGTCTCCTGGTCGTTGTGATTGTTGCGGAGTTACCAAGCGTAGAGCAAAGGTCGGGCCAGCGCCTGGAGGCCCTTGTGTATCAATGACTTGGGTCAAGGGCGGCGCTGCTATCGAAATGACCTGTGCCAGCCTCGGCACGGCCAGGGTGACACTTTGTACCCTTTGCGACACAGGTCGTGACCGCAGGGTCGGTGCAACGTTGCAAAGCGTCCACGCCTGGAGGATGCTGACGGCACGCTCTATCTGCGGAGAACAACAAGAAATGCAGAGCAATCCGTTCAGCCGCCATGCCCAGCAAGTGCTCACGGTCGCCCAAGGCCAGACCAGCGGGCCGGGCAGCGACCCGTCCATCGCCCGCTCCTGGCTGCGTTGCCTGGAGGACTACCACCTCGACCCCGCGCGGGTCCAGGCACCGGTGGTGCTCGAACACGGCCGCCTGCTGGAGAGCCGCGAGCGCCTGCGCCAGGTGCTGCAGATCGCCGACAACGAGATGAACAGCCTGCACCAGCAGTTGTCCGGTGCCGGGCACGCGGTGTTGCTGACCGATGCTCGCGGGGTGATCCTCAACTGCGTCACCGCGCCCAGCGAGCGGCGCATCTTCGAGCGTGCCGGGCTGTGGCTCGGCGCCGACTGGAGCGAGGCCCGCGAGGGCACCAACGGTATCGGTACCTGCCTGGTCGAGCGCCAGGCCCTGACCATTCACCAGGACGAGCACTTCCGTGGCCGCCATACCGGGCTGACCTGCTCGGCCAGCCCGGTATTCGACCCACACGGCGAGTTGCTGGCGGTACTCGATGTGTCGTCGGCGCGGCCCGATGTCTCGCGCCAGAGCCAGTTCCACACCATGGCGCTGGTCAACCTGTCGGCGAAGATGATCGAGAGCTGCTACTTCCTGCGCCACTTCGAGCAGCAATGGCTGCTGCGTTTCCACCTGCAGGCCGAGTCGGTCGGCCTGTTCAGCGAGGGCCTGCTGGCCTTCGATGGCGACGGGCGGATCTGCGCCGCCAATCAGAGCGCGTTGAACCTGCTGGGTACTATCCGTGGTGGGGTGCTGGGCAAGCCATTGGACAGGTTCTTCGCCTGCAGCCACGACGAATTGTTCAGCCGCGCCACGCCCCAGGGCAGCAGCGCGTGGCCGCTGTATACCCGCGACGGTCGCCAGGTATTCGCCAGCCTGCGCGGCCAGGCGCGGGCACCGGTGTGGTCGGTGCCGGTGGCCTTGCCCCAGACCGCTGTGCCGGGCATCTGCCTGCTCGATCCGGCCTTGCGCGAGGACTTTCGCCGCGCCGTGCGGGTGTTCGAACGTGACGTGCCGCTGCTGTTGCGCGGCGAGACCGGTTGCGGCAAGGAAGCTTTTGCCCAGGCGGTGCACCAGGCCAGCGCACGCCATGACAAGCCGTTCGTGGCGATCAACTGCGCATCGATTCCGGAGAGCCTGATCGAGAGCGAGCTGTTCGGCTATCGCGGCGGCAGTTTCACTGGTGCGCGCAAGGAAGGCATGCGCGGCAAGCTGCTGCAGGCCGATGGCGGCACCTTGCTGCTGGACGAGATCGGCGACATGCCGTTGGCGCTGCAGACTCGCTTGCTGCGGGTACTGGAAGAGCGCCAGGTAGTGCCGATCGGTGGTGAGCCGCAGGCGGTGGATGTGCGGATCATCAGCGCCACCCACCGTGACCTGCTGGACCGGGTGGCGCAAGGCGGGTTCCGCGAAGACCTTTACTACCGGCTCAACGGCCTGGAGGTGGCCTTGCCGGCGTTGCGCGAACGCAGCGACAAGGCACAGCTGCTGGATTTCCTGCTGGCACAGGAGGCCGAGGGGCAGGTCATCGAAATCGAACCGAAGGCACGGCAGGCGCTGCTGGATTTTGCCTGGCCAGGGAACGTGCGGCAGTTGCGCAATGTGCTGCGCACGCTGGTGGCGTTGTGCGAGGAGGGGCGAATCGAGTATCCGGACCTCCCGCAAATGGTGCGCAACGTGGGAGCGGGTCCTGCCAACGCCATCGTCGAGCAAGTCGCATCGGCGCACCGACGCTCCCACGATGGTCGTGTGTGTCTTGGAGATGCCGAGCGCCAGGCCTTGCTCAGCGCCCTGGAGGCAAACCACTGGCACATGACCCGCGTCGCCGAGCACCTGGGCATCAGCCGCAATACCTTGTATCGAAAACTGCGCAAACATGGCATAGCCAAGGCCTGCTGAGCGAAACAGCGGGTGCGATTTCCCTCGCCCTGGGCTACCCTGCCTCGACGTTTTGCGAGGTCGATCATGCACATTCATATTCTCGGTATTTGCGGCACTTTCATGGGTTCGCTGGCGGTGCTGGCCAAGGACCTTGGCCACCGCGTCACCGGCTCCGACGCCAACGTGTATCCGCCGATGAGCACCCAGCTCGAAGCCCAGGGCATCGAGCTGACCCAAGGCTACGACCCGGCCCAGCTGGAGCCAGCACCCGACCTGGTGGTGGTTGGCAACGCCATGTCGCGGGGCAACCCGGCGGTGGAGTACGTGCTGAACAAGGGCCTGCCGTACGTATCGGGCCCGCAGTGGCTGGCCGACCATGTGCTGCAGGGCCGCTGGGTACTGGCCGTGGCCGGCACCCATGGCAAGACCACCACCAGCAGCATGCTGGCCTGGGTGCTGGAACACGCCGGCATGAGCCCGGGCTTCCTGATCGGCGGCGTGCCGCAGAACTTCTCGGTGTCGGCGCGCCTGGGCGATACGCCGTTCTTCGTGGTCGAGGCCGACGAATACGACAGCGCTTTCTTCGACAAGCGCTCCAAGTTCGTGCACTACCATCCGCGTACCGCGATCCTCAACAATCTCGAGTTCGATCACGCGGACATCTTCCCCGACCTGGCGTCCATCGAGCGGCAGTTTCACCACTTGGTTCGCACCATTCCCAGTGAGGGCCTGGTCATTCACCCGACCACCGAGCAGGCGCTGGAGCGCGTCATCGGCATGGGCTGCTGGACTCCGGTGCAGACCACGGGCGAGGGTGGCCAGTGGCAGGCGCGCCTGCTCAGCGCCGACGGATCGCGCTTCGAAGTGCTGTTCGAAGGCCAGGCGCAAGGCGTGGTCGATTGGGCGCTGACCGGCCAGCACAACGTCGCCAACGCCCTGGCCACCCTGGCAGCCGCCCGTCATGTCGGTGTCGCGCCGGCCATGGGTATCGAAGGCCTGAGCGCGTTCAAGAGCGTCAAGCGCCGCATGGAACTGGTTGCCGAGGTTCAGGGCGTGACCATCTATGACGACTTCGCCCACCACCCGACCGCCATCGCCACTACCCTCGATGGCCTGCGCAAGCGCGTAGGCGAGGCTCCGGTGATTGCGGTGATCGAGCCGCGCTCCAACTCCATGAAGCTGGGCGCGCACCGCGACGGCCTGCCGGAAAGCGTCAACGACGCCGACCAGGTGATCTGGTACGCACCGCCCAACCTGGGCTGGGACCTGGGCGGCACCGCCGCGCAGTGCAAGGTGCCGAGCGTGGTGGCCGACAGCCTTGAGGCGATCATCGAGCGCATCAAGGGCCAGGCCCGCCCGGGCACCCATGTGGTGATCATGAGCAACGGCGGCTTCGGCGGCCTGCACGGCAAGCTGGCCGAGGCGCTGAAGTGAGCGGACCGGAACGCATCACCCTGGCCATGACCGGCGCCTCCGGGGCGCAGTATGGCCTGCGCCTGCTCGATTGCCTGGTGCGCGAGGACCGCGAGGTGCATTTCCTCATCTCCAAGGCCGCGCAACTGGTGATGGCTACAGAGACCGACGTGGTGTTGCCAGCCAAGCCCCAGGCCATGCAGGCGTTCCTGACCGAGTACACCGGCGCGGCCGACGGGCAGATCCGCGTGTATGGCAAGGAGGACTGGATGTCGCCGGTGGCTTCGGGCTCCGGCGCGCCGGCGGCGATGGTGGTGGTGCCGTGTTCCACCGGCACCCTGTCGGCGATTGCCACCGGTGCCTGCAACAACCTGATCGAGCGGGCGGCCGACGTGACTCTCAAGGAACGTCGTCAGTTGATCCTGGTTCCGCGCGAGGCACCATTCTCGACCATCCACCTGGAGAACATGCTCAAGCTGTCGCAGATGGGTGCGGTGATCCTGCCGGCGGCGCCGGGCTTCTACCACCAGCCGCAGACCATCGACGACCTGGTCGACTTCGTCGTGGCACGCATCCTGAACCTGCTGAATATCCCGCAGGACATGCTGCCGCGCTGGGGCGAGCATCATCATGGGGTCGATGATTGAGGCGGCTGGTGCTGGGGCTGCTGATGCTGGCCCAGCTCGGTGGCTGCGCCACGGTGCGCACCCTGGATGCCAACAAGTCCGGGGCGCCGGTGGTGTATGCCGGGACACGGCTTGACCTGTACGTGATCAATGGCGGGTGCTGCCCAGAGGACCGGTTCGGGGCCGAGGCGCCGGCCTATCCGGGGCTGGACCTGCCTGGGAGCGCGTTGCTCGATACGCTGCTGCTGCCGTTGTCGTTGCTGACAGCGGCGGGGGTGGGGTTCAACGCTACCGGTGGGTTGTAAAAGCATCGCGGGGCAAGCCCGCTCCCACGCTACGGGCTATCGCTCAAGGGCGTGGGAGCGGGCTTACCCCGCGATAAGGCCGGCATTGCCGACCTATTTTTTGCCGAGTTTTCTCAACTCGTCCGACTCGACCACGCGAATCCCGTCCTCCTCCTCCAGCGCCAGGCGCCACAGCGCCCGGGCCAGGGTGCAAGCCTCGATGCCGCGGTACTTGCCCGGTATCAGGCGGGCGAACGGTGCGGCCATGCGCTCACCCAGCCGTGGCTCGATCCGCTCGCCCAGCAACAGTGAAGGCCGCACGATGGTCAATTGCGGCCAATCCTGCTGCTTTAGGGCTTCCTCCATCTCGCCCTTGACCCGGTTGTAGAAGATCGACGACTTCGGATCGGCGCCCAGGGCGCTGATCACCAGCAGATGGCGGGCGCCCAACTCCCGGGCGCGTTTGCTGAAGGCCACGACCATGTCCAGGTCCACAGCGCGGAAGGCCGTCTCGGAACCGGCCTGCTTGAGGGTGGTGCCCAGGCAGCAGAAGGCGATGTCGACACGTCCGGCCAGTTGCGGGAGAAACATGGCCGGGTCACCCACCGGGTTTTCCAGGTGCGGATGCTCGGCCAGCGGGCGGCGCGTGGGCGCCAGCACGCGGCTGATGGTGGGCTCGTTGAGCAGGCGGTCGAGCAGGTGTTCACCTGTCAGACCCGTGGCACCGGCAAGCAGGACATGCTGAGGCGTCAGGTACATGGTGTCTCTCCCTCGTTACTACACAGCTTAGTGGGCACCAGGGTTTTTTGCCTGATCCCCCGAAGCTGGCTGGGCTTCATTGCGCAGGGCGTGCTCGGCTTGTTGGCGGCGCAGACGCTGCCAGTGGCTGATCACCGCCGGCGGCGCCCAGAGCTGCGGCTCAGAGGCTTCGAAACCTTCCCTTCGTTCTCGTTCGGCAACGCTTTGCCGTGCCAGTTCAAACGCCTGTTTCAGATCGTCGGTCTGGTTCAACGCCTGGGCGAACAGGGCGTCGCCGAAGTAGGTGAAGTCGGCCTCTTCCGAACAGCCGAATGACACCCGGTCAGGCCGGGCGGCGGTCATGACCAGGGTGCGGTCGTCCTTGAGCGGGGCGATGTAGCCACCGGAATAGCAGGCGGAGATGACGATCACCTTGTCGCGGTCCTTCAGCGGGGCAAGGGCGCTGGCCAGCTCGTCGGCGGACAAATCGGCCAGTTGCAGGCGTGGCTGGTCGAGCACCAGTTGGTGATCGTGGCTGCCATGGCTGGTCAGGTAGATGAACACCAGGTCCTCGGGGCCGCTGCGCTCGGCCAGGGTGCGGGCGGCGCGGGTGAGGTTCTCGCGGGTGGCCATGGGCCGATCGGCCAGGTGGTCGCGGTGGTTGACCAGGGTGACCTGGCCATGGGCGCCGAAACGCACCTTGAGCATGTTGCTGACATAGTCGGCTTCGCGCAGGAACACGCTCTGCTGGCCGTCGCCGGCCACCACCAGGCTGTACAGCTGCACCGGCGGGATCGACGCCGGCACCTTGGCCAGGGCGTCGGCCAGCAGCTTGCCCTGGTTGAGCAGGGCAAGGTCGAGCGGGTCGGGCAAAAGCTTGCCCTGGGCGTCGCGCACGCGCACGCCGTTGACCCAGGTGCCGGCTTCGCTGCGACCATCCGGGTGGGTCAGCTTGCCACGCCCGTGGTAGGCATCGTCGGCGAAACCGCCGACATACTGGCTACCGTCGGCCAGTTGCAAGGTGCCGGTGCCAGCGAAGCGCCAGTCACGGAAGCCACCCTTGTAGCGGCTGCCATCGCTGCCCAGCAGTTCGCCCTGGCCGGCCAGCGATCCGTCCTTGAAGTCGCCGATCCAGACGTCGCCTTCGGCGCTCTCGTAGCGGCCACGGCCCTCGAGGCGATTATCCTTGAACTCGCCGATGTACTGTTCGCCGTCGGCGCTGTCGTAGGTGCCGGCACCCTGTAGTTGGCCCTCGATGAAGTGGCCGCTGAACTGGTTGCCGCTGGCATCGCTGCGTACCCCGGCACCGTTCGGCTTGCCCTTGGCGAACAGGCCCTGGTAGCGGCTGCCGTCAGCCAGCTCCAACTGCCCCGCGCCTTCGTACTGGTCGTCCTTGAACTGGCCGCGGTAGGTCTGGTCGTGTTGCTTGAGGGTGCCTTCGCCATCCCGGCGGCCATGCTTGAAGGTGCCGGCGTAGTGGCTGCCGGGCGTGGTCAGGTCGCCCAGGCCCTGGAACAGGCCTTCACTGAACTGTCCACGGTAGACCTCGCCGTTGCTGCCATGCCATTCACCTTGGCCGTGCCACTGGCCATCCTTGAAGTTGCCGGCGTACCAGCTGCCGTTGGGGTAGTCGATACGCCCCTCGCCCTGCAGCAGGCCGTTCACCACCTGGCCACGGTAGCGACCGCCATCGGGCAGGCGCGCGTCCGGCGGAGACAGGGATTCGCCTTCGCCACAAGCGGCGAGCAGCAGGATCAGGGTGAGAGGGAGCAGGGGGCGCATGGCGGCTTCCGGGGAAAACGATGCGCCGAGTATGCCGCAGAATACGCCAGGCCGTGAATTGGGGCGCTGCGCGCCCCGTGCGTCTGCACCAGGCGCGGTGTGGTGATCAGACGAAGCAGAGTGACAGTGGTTCGGCGATGTAGGCCGGCTTCTCTTCGCCTTCGATTTCAAGGGTGACCGTGGCCTTGAGCAGCCATTGCCCGGGCTTCTTTTCGGTGGCGTCGGTCAGGTCGACTTTGAGTCGTACCTGGCTGTCGACCTTCACCGGCTGGATGAAACGCACACTGTCCAAGCCGTAGTTGACCACCATCTTCAGCCCTTCGGGCAGCACGAGAATGTCTTCCATCAGCTTGGGGATCAGCGACAGGGTAAGGAAGCCATGGGCGATGGTGCTGCCGAACGGGGTCTTGGCCGCTTTCACCGGATCGACATGGATGAACTGGAAATCGCCGGTGGCTTCGGCGAACAGATTGATGCGTTCTTGGTCGATCTTCAGCCATTGGGAACGGCCCAGCTCCTTGCCAACGTACTGCGAAAGCTCTGTAACGGGTACATAGGGCATCGCGACATCTCCAGATTGTCATTTGGTACGAATGTTCAAGATCAGCACGCTGCACCGTTTCAGTCAAGTTGCCCGTTTTTCGCCGAATATCGCCTTATAGGCAATTGCTTAGCGTGCTTATAATGGCCGCCATGTTCTGACGGAGGTCCCTATGCTGTTGCGTGGTCTGACCTGGCTGGTGCTGTTCCAGTTGCTGGGAACGGCGATCAACCATTTGTTCCTGCACATCCTGCCCGGACCCATCATCGGCCTGTTGCTGCTGCTGGTGTTCCTGATGGTTCGTGGCGAAGTCGGCCAGCCGCTCAACGAGGCCGCTGGCAGCCTGCTGCGCTACCTGCCGCTGCTGCTGGTGCCGCCGGCGGTGGGGGTGATGGTCTATGCCAGGGACATCGCGGCGGACTTCTGGGCCATCGTCGGGGCGCTGTTGATTTCCTGCCTGGCGACCTTGGTGTTCGTCGGCGTGCTGATGCAGAAACTCATCCAGCGCCAGGGCAAGCACGAGGAGCAGCCATGACCCTCGATTGGCAAGGCGCGCTCGACGCGGTCATCCACCATCCGCTGTTCGGCATCGGCATCACCTTGGCCGCCTACCAGCTGGTGCTGGCAGGTTATGAAAAGACCCGCTGGATCTTCCTGCAACCGGTGCTGGTGTCGATGCTGGGGGTGATCGGCATCCTGCTTGTCTGCGGCATCGACTACGCCGAGTACCGCAAGAGCACCGAGATCATGAACATCCTCCTGGGCCCGGCCACCGTGGCCTTGGCGGTGCCGCTCTACCTGAACCTGCGGCGGATCCGCCAGCTGTTCTGGCCGACATTTACTACGCTGGTAATCGGAGGCCTGTTCGCCACCGTGGCGTGTCTGGCGCTGGGCTGGTGGTTTGGCGCCGAGCACATGATCCTGATGACCATGGCGCCGAAGTCGGTTACCTCGCCGATTGCCATGCTGGTGGCCGAGCAGATTGGTGGTGTGGCGGCCCTCGCCGCGGTGTTCGTGCTGATCACCGGGGTGATCGGTGCGATCTTCGGCCCGGCGCTGCTAAGCCGCTTCGGCGTGCTCAGCCCCGAGGCCCGGGGCATGGCGCTGGGCGTCACCGCTCACGCGGTGGGCACATCGGTGGCTTTGCAGGAAAGTGACGAATGCGGCGCCTTCGCCGCGCTGGCGATGAGCCTGATGGGGGTGGCCACGGCGGTGTTCCTGCCGTTGGCGGTCAGCCTGGTGGCTTGAGGAATCGACATGACATTACCGCTGTTTCCCCTCAATACCGTGCTGTTCCCCGGTTGCCTGCTCGATCTGCAGATCTTCGAGGCGCGCTACCTGGACATGATCGGCCGTTGCATGAAGCAGGGTGAAGGCTTTGGCGTGGTATGCATCCTGGAAGGCGAGCAGGTGGGCAAGGCGGCGCCGGTGGTGGCGTCGGTCGGCTGCGAGGCGCTGATCCGCGACTTCGTGCAGCAGGACAACGGCCTGCTGGGCATCCGCGTAGAGGGCGTGCGGCGTTTTCGTGTCGAGCGCACCGAGGTGCAGAAGGACCAGTTGATGGTCGGCCAGGTGCAGTGGCTGTCGGAACTGGCGGATGGGCCGCTGCAGGAGCAGGACGATGACCTGCTGGCGCTGCTGCTGGCCCTGGGCGAACACCCGATGGTTGAGGCGCTGGACATGCCGCGTGACGTAGACGGGCGCCAATCGTTGGGCAACCAGCTGGCCTACTTGTTGCCGTTCATGGAGGAGGACAAGCTCGACTTGCTGGCAATCGATTCGCCACAGCTCAGGCTGGAGGCAATCCAGGCGTTGCTGGAGCGCATCCAGGGCGAATTGTTCGCCTGAACCATCCAGGCCCGCTCCGATGTTCGGTAGGAGCGGGCTGCCCAGTGATGGCCGTCAGTATTGGTAGCGCAGCAACGCCTTGGGCAGTGCGTGCAGGGCAAAGAATGTCAGCAACGCGATGCACGCAGGCAATACCAGCCACCATACCCGCTGCGGCAGCGCCGTGAGCGGCTGGCGATATTGCACCAAGGTCAGGCTCAGCGCGCACACGCAGCATGCCAGCAGCGCGCCAGCAAGGATATCGGTCGGCCAGTGCGCACCCAGGTATACCCGCGACAGCGCGATGGACAGGGCTGGGATGCACCCCAGTAGCACCCAGGTCAGGCGCATGCGCGGCGGCTGGCCGCGCCCAGCCAGCACCGCCAGCACCAGAAAGAAGGCGAACGATGCCGAGCTATGCCCGCTGGGCATGCTGTAGCTGGTCAGCGGGTCGGTCAACACCTCGGGGCGGGCGCGGGCGAACAGCCATTTCAGCGTGCCGTTGGCCAGGGCTGTACCGATCAGTGTCGCGCCGGCGAACAGCGCGTGGCGCCATTGCCGGGCCAGCAGCAACAGGCCCGTGAGCAAGCCACCGAGGAAGAACTGGGTACGGAAGTCGCCCAGGCGGGTGATCACCACCACGGCGCCGTCGATGGCCTGGCTGCGGTGCTCCTGCACCAGGGTCATCACGCCCTGGTCGAATTCGCTCAAATAGCGCCAGCCGATGAACAGCGCTGTTACCGCCAGGCCGCTGAGGGCGGCGATCAGGCGGGTGCCGTGGCGTTGATCGCGGATGCTGGTGCTCAGGCTCAGGCCGATCAGCACCGCCAGGGTGCCCATGACAATCCCCGCGTCCAGCCAGAAGCCTTCCGGCAGTGGCAGGCGCATCGCCGCGCCGGTGGCCCAGCCGGGCAGCAGGTAGGCCACCGACCAACCGGCGCCAGCCACCAGGCTGACCGCGATGAAGCGCGGCAGGGGCATATCGAACATGCCGGCGACCATCGGCAGCATCGGCCGCAGCGGGCCGATGAAGCGGCCGACCAGCAGGCTGGCGATACCATAGCGCTGGAAGTACGCCTCGGCGCTGCCAATCCACTCCGGGTGGCTGCGCAGCAACGGCAGGCGGCGGATGTTCTGGTGGAAGTACTTGCCGATGGCATAAGAGATCGCGTCGCCGAGCATGCCACCGAGGAAACCCAGCAATAGCGTTTCGCCCAGGCTGAAGGTGCCGCTGCCGGCCAGCACGGCGACGGCGAACAGCAGCACGGTGCCAGGCACGATGATGCCGGCGATGGCCAGGCATTCGACGCAGGCCACGAGGAAGATTGCCAGGCCCAGCCACTGAGGGTTGGCGCCAAGCCAGGTGGTCAGGCTGTCCAGCCATTGGCCCATGGTTCAGTTTCCTTGTTCAAGCATGAAGAAATCTTGCCCTTCGACCTGGCCGCGCCGCAGCGGGTTTCGGGTGCAGAAACGCGCGAATTCGGCGTCTACGAAGCGATAGGGCAGGTGTTCGTCGCGGCCATGGGGAATGCCCAGGCGCGTGGTCTTGATCACCCGGGGTACCTCGATGCCGCAGTCCTCGACGTACAGGCGCTCAGGGTCGAAGCGCCGGGCATCCCAGTGCGGTACCTTCAGGCCCATGGCGCGGCACAGCAGGGTCTGGCCGTTGCACAGGCGCTCGGGCGGGCGCAGCCCGCCGCTGGCGTCGGGATTGTTCAGTTGCATCCGGGCCAGGCTGTTGGCATCGGAAATGGCGTCGGTCCAGGGGTACGCGGACTTGATCAGCACCGCGTTGCCCGGACCCTGGGCGCTGAAGTTCAGCGAATCGCCGCCGCGGGCGTAGTACATGTAGATATGCCCGCCATCGAGGAACAGCGCCTTGCGCTTCTCGGTAAAGCCCAGTGACGCGTGGCTGCCCTTGTCGGTGAGGTAGTAGGCCTCGGTCTCGATGATGCGCGCCGCCAGCCAGAGGTCGCCCTGGCGGTGACGGATGACCTTGCCCAGCAGGTCGCGGGCGAGGGTCTGCGCATCGCGATCGAAGAAACTGTCGGGTAGGGCGCGGGCCGGGCAGGGGGCTGGGGCGGACATACGGGCGGTTCGTGGCTGTGAAGGCGGGGATGATAGCAATGAATGGCTTAATCGAGGCTGAATCAGATTGACCCCACCACGGGGCACGCCCGCTCCCGCGTCAAAGCCTGGACGGCGCGCCGGGCGTGGCAGCGGGCCTGCCCCGCGATCATGGCGAAGTAATTTTCGATACGGGTGGTTACATCTTTCCTACGTATTGGCGGCAGCCATTTTCTACCATCCGCCACCCGCCGCTGGGCGTACCCGAGCGCTCCAGTTATAATCAGCCGATTTCCCCTTTGCCAAGACACCGAACCCATGACCGAGTCCGTTCTTGACTACATGACCCGCCTGGGTCGCGCCGCCCGTGAGGCCTCGCGGGTGATCGGCCGTGCCAGCACCGCGCAGAAGAACCGCGCCCTGCAGGCCGCCGCCGACGCTCTCGACGCGGCCCGCGACGCGCTCACCGCAGCCAACGAGCAGGACCTGGCCAATGGCCGCAAGAACGGCCTGGAACCCGCGCTGCTCGAGCGCCTGGCGCTGACCCCGGCGCGCATCGACGGCATGATCACCGGCCTGCGCCAGGTGGCCAGCCTGCCGGACCCGGTCGGCGCCATCCGCGACATGAGCCACCGCCCGTCGGGGATCCAGGTCGGCAAGATGCGCGTGCCGCTGGGGGTGATCGGTATCATCTACGAGTCGCGCCCCAACGTGACCATCGACGCCGCCAGCCTGTGCCTGAAGTCGGGCAACGCCACCATCCTGCGCGGCGGCTCCGAAGCCATCCATTCCAACCGTGCCATCGCCACCTGCATCCAGCGGGGCCTGGCCGAGGCCGGCCTGCCGCCGGCAGTGGTGCAGGTGGTCGAGACCACCGACCGCGAAGCCGTGGGCGCGCTGATCAGCATGCCGGAATTCGTCGATGTCATCGTGCCCCGTGGCGGCCGCGGCCTGATCGAACGCATCAGCCGCGATGCCCGGGTACCGGTGATCAAGCACCTGGACGGTATCTGCCACATCTTCGTCGATGCCCACGCCGATCTGGACAAGGCCTGGCGCGTTGCCTTCAACGCCAAGACCTACCGTTACGGTATCTGCGGCGCCATGGAGACGCTGCTGGTGGACCAGTCGGTGGTCGAGCGCTTCCTGCCGGAAATGGCCCGCCGTTTCCAGGACAAGGGCGTCGAGCTGCGCGGTTGCGAGCGCACCCGGGCGTTCATCGCCGCCAAGCCAGCCAGCGAAGACGACTGGCACACTGAATACCTCGACGCGATCCTGTCGATCCGCGTTGTCGACGGCCTGGAGCAGGCCATCGAGCACATCAACCATTACGGCTCGCACCACACCGATTCGATCATCACCGAGCACCAGGGCCAGGCCCGGCGCTTCATGGCCGAGGTCGACTCGGCATCGGTCATGCTCAACACCCCGACCTGCTTCGCCGACGGCTTCGAATACGGCCTGGGCGCGGAAATCGGTATCTCCACCGACAAGTTGCATGCCCGCGGCCCGGTCGGCCTGGAAGGCCTGACCTGCGAGAAGTACGTGGTGATCGGCGATGGCCAGCTGCGCGGCCAGGAGCCGTGCTGAGTTGAGCAACCCTGTCGCAGTCCGGCGCGTCGGCATTCTCGGCGGCACCTTCGACCCGGTGCATATCGGTCACCTGCGCAGTGCGCTGGAAGTGGCCGAATTCATGTGCCTGGACGAACTGCGCCTGTTGCCCAACGCCCGGCCGCCGCACCGCGACACCCCGCAGGTGGCCGCGCAGGACCGCCTGGCCATGGTGCGCGGCGCCGTGCAGGGTGTTGAGCGCCTGAGCGTGGACGCCCGCGAGCTGGCCCGCGACAAGCCGTCGTACACCATCGACACACTGGAGTCGATCCGCGGCGAACTGAGCGCGCACGACCAGTTGTTCCTGGTGCTGGGCTGGGACGCATTCTGCGGCCTGCCCAGCTGGCATCGCTGGGAAGAGCTGCTGCAACACTGTCACATCCTGGTGCTGCAACGCCCGGATGCCGATGTCGAACCCCCTGACGAGCTGCGCAACCTGCTGGCGGCGCGCTCGGAGAGCGATCCCACCGCCATGTCCGGCCCGGCGGGGCACATTTCGTTCGTCTGGCAGACTCCGCTTGCGGTGTCCGCCACGCAAATCCGACAGCTGCTGGCCAGCGGCAAGTCGGTGCGGTTCCTGGTGCCGGACGCAGTACTGGCCTATATCGAGGCACACGACCTGTATCGTGTGTCCAACTGACGGCGCCAGTGGGCGCCTCATCCAACGAGTTGAACGAGTTTTATATGAGCAAGCAGAAAATCAATGGCATCAGTGGCGAAGAGCTGGTCAAACTGACCATCACGGCTCTGGAGGACGTCAAGGCCCAGGACATCCAGGTCATCGACGTGCGTGAAAAGCACAGCCTGACCGACTACATGATCATTGCCACCGGTACCTCCAACCGCCAGATCAACGCGATGCTGGAAAAGGTCCGTGAAGCGGTCAAGAAACAAGGCGCACAGCCGCTGGGTGAAGAAGGCAAGGGCGACAGCGACTGGGTGCTGCTGGACCTGAACGACGTCATCGTGCACATGATGACTGCCGCTGCCCGCCAGTTCTACGACCTGGAGCGCCTGTGGTTGGGCGCCGAGCAGAGCCGTGCCGCCGATGCCAAGCACCACAGCCCGGAAAACGCCAGCGACTACTTCACCGACAAGCTCAAAGACCGGGAATAAGGAAGCGTCGTGCGTCTGCGCCTGATCGCGGTCGGCTCGCGCATGCCCAAGTGGGTCGAGGAAGGCTGGCATGAATATGCCAAGCGCCTGCCCCCGGAGCTTGCGCTGGAGCTGGTGGAAATCCCGCTGAACACCCGCGGCAAGAACGCCGATGTCGCCCGCCTGATCCGTCAGGAGGGCGAGGCGATGCTGAGCAAGGTGCAGCCTGGGGAACGCATCGTCACCCTCGAGGTCCATGGCAAGCCCTGGAGTACCGAGCAACTGGCGGGCGAGCTGGACCGTTGGCGCCTGGATGCGCGCACGGTCAACCTGATGGTGGGCGGCCCGGAAGGGCTGGCGCCGGAAGTCTGCGCGCGCAGCGAACAGCGCTGGTCGCTGTCGCCGCTGACGTTGCCGCACCCGTTGGTAAGGATACTCATCGGCGAGCAGATCTACCGCGCCTGGACCGTGTTGTCCGGGCATCCCTACCACAAATGAACCTGTAAGCCTGTCCGATGCCGCAGCAGATCCGCCTCAAGGACCACGAGAAAGACGCCCGCCTGGTGCGCAACCGCGTCGTCGTGGGCGCCGTGGCGGTGGTGCTGCTCGTCTGCGTATTGATCGCCCGGCTGTATTACCTGCAGGTCATCCAGTACGACTATCACTCGACGCTGTCGGAGAACAACCGGGTGCATGTGCAGCCGATCCCGCCGACCCGCGGGCTGATCTTCGACCGCAACGGGGTGGTGGTGGCCGACAACCGCCCCAGCTTCAGCCTGGTGATGACCCGCGAACGCGCTGGCAACGCGGGCAAATGGCAGGATGTGCTGGACGTGATCGTCGAGGTGCTCGAGCTCACCCCTGACGACCGTGCCCTGTTCGAGAAACGCATGAAGCAGGGGCGCAGGCCATTCGAGCCGGTGCCGATCCTGTTCGAGCTCAACGAAGAACAGATTGCCCGCATCGCGGTCAACCAGTTCCGTCTGCCTGGTGTGGAAGTGGCCGCGCAGCTGGTCCGCCACTATCCCCAGGGCGCGCACTTCGCCCATTCGGTGGGCTATGTCGGGCGGATCAACGAGAAGGAGCTCAAGACACTCGACCCGGTGAACTACAGCGGCACCCACCATATCGGCAAGACCGGCATCGAGCGCTTCTACGAAGACGAACTGCATGGCCAAGTGGGCTATGAGGAAGTCGAGACCAACGCTCGGGGGCGCGTACTGCGGGTGCTCAAGCGTACCGACCCGAAGCCGGGCAAGGATATTGTCCTGAGCCTCGACATCAAGCTGCAGGAAGCCGCCGAGCAGGCGTTGGGCGGGCGCCGTGGCGCCATCGTCGCCCTCGATCCGCGCACCGGCGAAGTGCTGGCGATGGTCAGCCAGCCGAGTTTCGACCCCAATCTATTCGTCACCGGCATCGGCTTCAAGGCTTACGCCGAACTGCGCGACTCGATCGACCGGCCGCTGTTCAACCGCGTGCTGCGCGGCCTCTACCCGCCGGGCTCGACCATCAAGCCTGCGGTGGCGATCGCCGGGCTCGACAGTGGCGTGGTGACGGCGGGCAGCCGGGTGTTCGACCCGGGTTACTACCAACTGCCCAACTACGATCACAAATACCGCAACTGGAACCGCAGCGGCGATGGCTGGGTTGATCTGGATGTGGCGATCATGCGGTCAAACGATACGTACTTCTACGATCTCGCGCACAAGATGGGCATCGACCGGCTGTCCAGCTACATGAACAAGTTCGGTATCGGGCAGAAAGTCGCCCTGGACATGTTCGAGGAGTCGCCCGGCTTGATGCCGTCCCGCGAATGGAAGCGCGCCACCCGCCGCCAGGCCTGGTTCCCCGGCGAAACCCTGATTCTCGGCATTGGCCAGGGCTACATGCAGACCACGCCGCTGCAACTGGCCCAGGCCACCGCGCTGATCGCCAACAAAGGCGTGTGGAACCGCCCGCACCTGGCCAAGACCATAGAAGGCCAGCCACCGGTGGACGAGAACCCCATGGAAAACATTGTTCTGCGCGACAAGTCCGACTGGGCCCGGGTCACCCACGGCATGGAGCAGGTGATGCACGGCGCCCGCGGGACCGCCCGCAAGGCCGCCATCGGCTCGCAGTACCGCATCGCCGGCAAGAGCGGTACCGCCCAGGTAGTGGCGATCAAGCAGGGCGAGAAGTACGACCGCAACAAACTCCAGGAACGCCACCGCGACCATGCCCTGTTTGTCGCCTTCGCCCCGGCCGACGACCCCAGGATCGTGGTCTCGGTCATGGTCGAGAACGGCGAGTCCGGCTCCGGTGTCGCTGCCCCCGTGGTACGTCAGGTCATGGATGCCTGGCTGCTTGACGAGAATGGCCGGCTCAAGCCCGAGTTTGCCCCTGCTACAGTCGCCCAGGAATCGGCCCCGTGAAGAACAACTTCGACCGCATGCTCTCCAGCGAGGACGTGATGCGCAGGCGCGCCAGCTTCCTGCAGCGCATCCATATCGACGGCCCCTTGCTGCTTATCCTGCTGACGCTCGCCGCCGGCAGCCTGTTCGTGCTGTATTCGGCCAGCGGCAAGAACTGGGACCTGCTGATGAAGCAGGCCAGCTCGTTCGGCATCGGGCTGGTGTCAATGTTCATCATCGCCCAGCTCGAGCCGCGCTTCATGGCGCGTTGGGTGCCACTGGCCTACCTGGCAGGGGTGTTCCTGTTGATCGTGGTGGACGTGATGGGCCACAACGCCATGGGCGCGACGCGATGGATCAATATTCCCGGGGTGATCCGCTTCCAGCCCTCGGAATTCATGAAGATCATCATGCCGGCGACCATCGCCTGGTACCTGTCCAAACGCACCTTGCCGCCACACCTCAAGCATGTGGCGATCAGCCTGATCCTGATCGGCGTGCCGTTCATCCTCATCGTGCGCCAGCCCGACCTGGGTACGGCGTTGCTGATCCTGGCCTCGGGAGCGTTCGTGCTGTTCATGGGGGGGCTGCGCTGGCGCTGGATCGTCAGTGTGATCGCGGCGGCGGTGCCGGTGGCGGTGGCGATGTGGTTCTTCGTCATGCATGACTACCAGAAGCAGCGCGTACTGACCTTCCTCGACCCGGAAAGCGACCCGCTGGGTACCGGCTGGAACATCATCCAGTCGAAGGCGGCGATCGGTTCGGGCGGTGTGTTCGGCAAGGGCTGGCTGCTGGGTACCCAGTCGCACCTGGACTTCCTGCCCGAGAGCCACACCGACTTCATCATCGCCGTGCTCGGCGAGGAGTTCGGCCTGGTCGGCATCTGCCTGCTGCTGCTGATCTACATCCTGTTGATCGGTCGCGGGCTGATGATCACCGCCCAGGCCCAGACCCTGTTCGGCAAGCTGCTCGCGGGCAGCCTGACCATGACCTTCTTTGTTTATGTGTTCGTCAATATCGGTATGGTCAGCGGCCTTCTGCCCGTGGTGGGCGTGCCGCTGCCCTTTATCAGCTATGGCGGAACTTCGTTGGTGACGCTGCTGTCAGCGTTTGGCGTTCTGATGTCGATCCATACGCACCGCAAATGGATCGCACAGGTTTGAAAAAGGTGAAGAATTTCATGCAAGCAGTGCGTGGCTGGGCTGCCCGCCTGGCGCCGTGGTTCGGCGCGTTGGGTTTGCTCGGCGCAGTCCAGCAGGCCAATGCCGGTGACTATGACGGGTCGCCGCAAGTGGCCGAGTTCGTTGGCGAGATGACTCGCGACTATGGCTTTGCCGGCGAGCAACTGATGGGTGTGTTCCGCGAGGTGCAGCGCAAGCAGGCGATCCTCGATGCGATCTCGCGGCCGGCCGAACGGGTCAAGCCGTGGAAGGAATACCGCCCGATGTTCATCACCGATGCGCGCATCGCCCGTGGTGTGGACTTCTGGCGCCAGCACGAGGCCGTGCTGGCCCGCGCCGAGCAGGAATACGGCGTGCCGGCGCAGGTGATTGTCTCGATCATCGGGGTGGAAACCTTCTTCGGCCGCAATACCGGCAACTATCGCGTCATCGACGCGCTGTCCACGCTGGGCTTCGATTATCCGCCACGCGCCGAATTCTTCCGCAAGGAGTTGCGCGAATTCCTTCTGCTGGCCCGCGAAGAGCAACTTGACCCGCTCACGCTCAAGGGCTCCTACGCCGGCGCCATGGGCCTGCCGCAGTTCATGCCGAGCAGCTTCCGTGCCTATGCCGTGGACTTCGACGGCGACGGGCACATCAATATCTGGAACAACCCGGACGATGCCATCGGCAGTGTCGCCAGCTACTTCAAGCGCCACGGCTGGGTGGCCGGGGAGCCTGTGGTCAGCCGCGCCAGCGTGCGTGGCGAGCGCGCCGACGAAGGCCTGACCAGCGGCATCGAGCCGGTGAAGACGGTCGCGCAGTTGCGGGCGCTGGGCTGGTCGAGTCATGATGCGCTGCGCGATGATCTGCCGGTCACCGCCTTCCGCCTGGAAGGTGAATACGGCCCTGAGTACTGGATGGGCCTGAAGAATTTCTACGCGATCACTCGCTACAACCGCAGCGTGATGTATGCCATGGCGGTGCATCAGCTTTCGCAACAGCTGGTTCTGGCACGGGGCGTCAAGTAAATGCGCGAACTCTTCACTGCAAATGCCGCAAAACTGCTGACCTGCGTCGCCGTCGGCCTGGTGCTGGCCAGTTGCTCGTCCAGTCGGCCCTCCACCCCGCAGAGCGGCAACACCGTGCGTGCGCAACCGGGCCTGGACATCAACCGTGCCCACAAGGACGGCGCGCCCTGGTGGGACGTGGACGTCAACAAGATCCCCGACGCCACCCCGACCGTGCACACCGGCAACTACAAGGCCAACCCGTACACGGTGCTGGGCAAGACCTACTACCCGATGCAGGATTCGCGCAACTACCGCGCCGAAGGCACAGCGTCGTGGTACGGCACCAAGTTCCATGGCCAGAACACCGCCAACGGCGAGCTCTATGACCTCTATGGCATGAGCGCGGCGCACAAGACCCTGCCGCTGCCGGCCTACGTGCGGGTGACCAACCTGGCCAACGGGCGCAGCGTGATCCTGAGGGTCAACGACCGTGGCCCGTTCTATTCCGACCGTATCATCGACCTGTCCTACGCTGCTGCGAAGAAGCTGGGCTATGCCGAAAGCGGCACCGCGCACGTGCGCGTCGAAGGCATCGACCCGCAGCAATGGTGGGCCCAGCGTGGCCAGCAGCCGCCGATGGTGCTCAAGGAGCCGCAGGTGGCCCAGGCCCAGCCGATCGCCGCCAGCACCGGACGCGTCGAGCAGTGGACCCCGCCGCCGCAGCAGCACGCGGCGCCGGTGGTGCCGGTGCAGGTGGGCGGCAACAATGTGCCGAACGCCAGCGGCGGCAGCATCCTGCAAGTGGGCGCGTTCGCCAACCCGGACGCCGCCGAATTGCTGCGCTCGAAGCTGAGCACCATGGTCAGCGCGCCGGTATTCATCAGCTCCGTCGTGCGCAACCAGCAGACCCTGCACCGTGTACGCCTGGGACCGATCAGCAGCCAGGGTGAGATCCAGCAGGCCCAGGACAGCATTCGCCTGGCCAATCTCGGTCAGGCCAAGGTGGTCACTGACTGATCGGTCGCTTCAGCTTCATCGCGGGGCAAGCCCGCTCCCACGTCAGGTGCTCCGAACGGCGTGGGAGCGGGCTTGCCCCGCGATGAACCGATACGCCGACCTGTCGGTTTGTTCATGAATTGCCGGGCAATGATATGTACAATGCCCGTTTTTGCCCGCAGCGGCATTACGCCGCACTTTTTGGGCCAGGCCACAGGCCATAAAACTAGACTGACGGGGCGCTGGGCAAATGAACTTGCCCACGGAACATCAGACCATTAGCGATTTACGAGAGACGGATGAACATCACCAACCTTGCCAAACGACTTTGCCTGCCTGTTCTGCTGCTGATCACCCCTGCTGCCTTCGCAGCGGAGCAGATGATGCCGGCACCACCGCAACTGGCCGCCAAGTCCTATGTACTCATGGACGCGTCCAGCGGCAACGTGCTGGTCGAGAACAACGGTGACGAGCGCCTGCCGCCAGCCAGTCTGACCAAGCTGATGACCGCCTACATCGCCACCCTGGACATCCGTCGTGGCCAGATTGGCGAGAACGACCCGGTGACCGTCAGCGAGAACGCCTGGCGCACCGGCGGCTCGCGCATGTTCATCAAGGTCGGCAGCCAGGTGACCGTCAGCGACCTGCTGCACGGCATCATCATCCAGTCCGGCAACGATGCATCGGTCGCCCTGTCCGAGCACATCGCCGGCAGCGAAGATGCCTTCGCCGACATGATGAACAAGACCGCCACCGACCTGGGCATGGCCAACAGCCACTTCATGAACCCCACCGGCCTGCCGAACCCGGAGCATTACTCCTCGGCCCACGACATGGCCCTGCTGGCGCGCGCGATCATCAACGAAGATCCTGCGCACTACGCCATCTATTCGCAGAAAGAGTTCTTCTGGAACAACATCAAGCAGCCTAACCGCAACCTGCTGCTGTGGCGCGACAAGACCGTCGACGGCCTGAAGACCGGCCACACCGACGAAGCCGGCTACTGCATGGTCGCCTCGGCCGTGCGTGACGGCCAGCGTCTGATCGCCGTGGTGTTTGGTACCAACAGCGAGCAATCGCGGGCCGCCGAGACCCAGAAGCTGCTGACTTACGGTTTCCGCTTCTTCGAAACCCAGACCTTCTACCAGAAAGGCACCGAGCTGACCCAAGCCCCGGTATGGAAAGGCGCGACCAACCAGGTGAAAGCCGGCCTGGCCAACGACCTGACCATGACCATGCCTAAAGGCCAATTGAAACGCCTCCAGGCTTCGATGACCATGAACCCGCAACTGACCGCGCCCATCGCCAAAGGTGACGTGATCGGCAAAGTGGAAGTCAAACTGGACGAGAAAGTGGTTCACAGTGCCGACCTCATCGCCCTGGACGGCGTCGAGGAAGCAGGTTTCTTCGGCCGCATGTGGGACAGCATCCGCCTGTTCTTCTACGGTTTGTTCAACTGATACGTGACTTGCACGCCCCCGTGAACCAGGCGGGGGCGCTGCTGCCACGGCTTACGAGGCCGTTTCCGCCATGAGCGAAGAAGACGTCAAGTCGCACAAGATCGAATTCCCCTGCGAGGATTACCCGATCAAGGTGATCGGTGACACCGTTGTCGGTTTCAAGGACACGGTAATCGAGATTCTCAGCAAGTACGCCAGGGTCGACCTCTCGACGCTGGCCGAACGCCAGAGCAAGGAAGGCAAGTACACCACGGTGCAGCTGCATATCGTTGCCACCGGTGAGGACCAGTTGCATGACATCAACAGCGCCTTGCGCGCTACCGGCATCGTGAAAATGGTGCTGTGATGCCCGCTTGCCTCGGTTTTCGCGATCTTGGCCTGCAGCCCTATGAACCGGTGCTGGAGGCCATGCGTCGCTTTACCGAGCAGCGTGGCCCGGACAGCCTGGACGAAGTCTGGCTGGTCGAGCATCCTCCGGTGTTCACCCAGGGCCAGGCCGGCAAGGCCGAGCACCTGCTGATCCCCGGCGAGATACCAGTGGTGCAGACCGACCGCGGCGGCCAGGTCACCTACCATGGCCCCGGCCAGCTGGTGGCCTACCTGCTGCTGGACGTGCGCCGCCTGAGTATCGGCGTGCGCGAGCTGGTCAGCCGCATCGAGCAGACCCTCATCGACCTGCTCGCCAGCTATGGCGTGCAGGCGCTGGCCAAACCCGACGCCCCGGGCGTCTATGTCGATGGCGCGAAGATCGCGTCCCTTGGCCTTCGAATCCGCAATGGCCGTTCGTTCCACGGCCTTGCCCTGAACGTGGACATGGACCTTGCGCCATTCCGCCGAATCAACCCCTGTGGGTATGCGGGGCTGGCCATGACCCAGCTGCGCGACCTGGCAGGTCCGATCGAACTCATTGAGGTCAGGACAAGGCTGCGCGGACAGCTGGTCAAGCACCTCGACTATGCTGAGCAGACGACCCTGACGGGCGGAATCGACTGATTATGACAACTGTGCAAGAAGCCGTGCCGAACCTGATCCCGACGCAAGACGTCACCCCACGCCCTGCTCCTAAAAAAGTGGAAGCCGGCGTGAAGCTGCGTGGGGCCGACAAAGTGGCACGTATCCCGGTGAAGATCATCCCCACCGAAGAGCTGCCGAAAAAACCCGACTGGATCCGCGTGCGCATTCCGGTTTCCCCGGAAGTCGACCGCATCAAGCAACTGCTGCGCAAGCACAAGCTGCACAGCGTATGCGAAGAAGCCTCCTGCCCGAACCTGGGTGAGTGCTTCTCTGGCGGTACCGCCACCTTCATGATCATGGGCGACATCTGCACCCGCCGCTGCCCGTTCTGCGACGTCGGTCACGGCCGGCCGAAGCCGCTGGATCTGGACGAGCCGAAGAACCTGGCCGTGGCCATCGCCGATCTGCGCCTCAAGTACGTGGTGATCACCTCGGTGGACCGCGACGACCTGCGTGATGGCGGTGCCCAGCACTTCGCCGACTGCATTCGCGAGATCCGCGCGCTGTCGCCGGGCGTGCAGCTTGAGACCCTGGTGCCGGACTATCGCGGCCGCATGGACGTGGCACTGGAAATTACCGCGCAGACTCCGCCGGATGTGTTCAACCACAACCTCGAGACCGTGCCGCGCCTGTACAAGGCCGCACGCCCAGGTTCGGACTACGACTGGTCGTTGGACCTGCTGCAGAAGTTCAAGCAGATGGTCCCGCACGTACCGACCAAGTCCGGCCTGATGCTGGGCCTGGGCGAGACCGACGAGGAGGTCATCGAGGTGATGCACCGCATGCGCGAGCACGATATCGACATGCTCACCCTCGGCCAGTACCTGCAGCCATCGCGCAACCACCTGCCGGTACAGCGCTTCGTGCACCCGGACACCTTCGCCTGGTTCGCCGAGGAAGGTTACAAGATGGGCTTCAAGAACGTCGCCTCCGGCCCTCTGGTACGCTCGTCGTACCACGCCGACCAGCAGGCCCACGAAGCCAAGATCAAGCTCTGAGACGGGCTTGAGCGGGACATGCCGATGCGCGCCGGAAGGCGGCATCGGCTTTTTTTTGAGCTACAAGTTTCAAGCGACAAGCTGCAAGGAGTGGCGCGATGAATTGCCTGGAAACTGCCGAGTACCTGTTGCCCAAGGCCCTGCCTGACAACGCCCGTTTCGCCATCGTCGCCCCGGCCGGTCCGGCACGGCTGGATACCGACAAGGCCCGCCGGTGGTTCGAAGACCGTGGCCAGCAGTGCCGCATCTATCCTGGGGTGCTGCAGGCGGACGGTTACCTTGCCGGAAGCGACGAGCAGCGCCTGCGCGACTTGCACGATGCGTTCAGCGCCCCGGACATCGACGCCATCCTGTGCATGCGCGGCGGTTACGGCAGCATGCGCCTGCTGGACCGCATCGACTTCGAGCTGATCCGCCGCCATCCCAAGCCCCTGGTGGGTTACAGCGACATCACCGCCCTGCATTCGGCGCTCAATCGACATACCGGGATGCTGGCCTTCCATGGCGCAATGCTCAATGCCGACCTGCTGGGGGGCAAGCTCGAGCCCACCGTCAGCTCTCTGTTCGGGCAGTTGAGGGGACGGCTGGGGGCGGGTGATGCGATCGGCCATCCAGCGGCTTTTGCGCTCACCAGCGTGGTGTCCGGTGTTGCCAGCGGGCGTCTGGTCGGTGGCAACCTGTCGCTGCTCGGCACCACGCTGGGGACGTTGGCGGAAGTCGACACCCGGGACAGCATCCTGTTCATCGAGGACGTCAACGAGCCGCTCTATCGTGTCGACCGCCTGCTGACCCAATTGCGCCTGGCCGGCAAGCTGGAGGGTGTGCGTGGTGTACTGGTGGGGGATTTTGCCGGGATCACGGTCGCGGCCATGACGCCCTTGCTGCTGGATATCTTCGGCCCGCTCGGGGTGCCGGTGCTGGCGGGGTGGCGCAGCGGACATTGTGATCCGAATGTGTGCCTGCCATTGGGCGCGCAGGTCAGGCTCGAGGCGGGAGCGAAACGGCTGGTGCTCGAGCAGGCCTTGTTCAAGGCCTGAAACAGTTGGGGCCGCTTTGCGGCCCCAGTACTTTCTAGCGACGCAGGCTGTCGAGCAGCTTGTGCGTCGGATAACCATCCGCCGGCCAGCCCTGCGCCTGCTGGGCATTGCGAATGGCCTTGCGGGTATTGGCGCCGATGATCCCGTCAGGATTGCCTGCCTCATGGCCACTGGCGTTGAGCAAGGTCTGCAGCTCGATTCGTTCGCTGCGGCTCAGCGGCAGGTCTTCTTTCGGCCAGCTGCCGGCAATGAACCCCCAACCGTAGAAGCGATCCCCCAGCAGGCTCACCGCCAGCGCATAGGAAGACGAGTTGTTGTACTTGAGGATCGCGCGGAAGTTGTCCAGTACCAGGAACGCCGGCCCACGGGCGCCGGCGGGCAGCAGCAGGGCGGCGGACAGCTGGTTGCTGCCGGTGGGCAATGCGGTACCAGCGGGCAGTTTCACGCCCAGTTGCAACCATTCGCTGACGCTCTTGCGCTGGCTGCCATCGGCCAGCCACCAGTCGAAGCCAGCAGGTACCTGTACCTCGAAGCCCCAGGGCTGGCCACGCTTCCAGCCGGAGGCCTGCAGGTAGTGCGCGGTGGAGGCCAGCGCATCGGCGGTGCTGTTCCAGATGTCGCGGCGACCGTCACCGTCGAAATCCACCGCGTGGGTGAGGTAGGTAGTCGGGATGAACTGGGTCTGGCCCATGGCGCCGGCCCAAGAGCCGCGCATCGCGTCAGGCTGGATGTCGCCGTTTTGCAGGATCTGCAGGGCGGCGATCAGTTGGTCCTGGGCAAACTGGGGGCGGCGGCCTTCATAGGCCAGGGTGGCCAGCGAACGGATCACCGACTTGCTGCCCTGGAACTGGCCGAAGTTGCTCTCCATGCCCCACACCGAAACCAGCACCTGGCGGTCGACGCCGTAGCGTTGCTCGATGCGTGCCAGCAGCTCGGCATTCTGTTCGAGCAGTTTCTTGCCGTTGCGTACGCGCAGCGGCGACAGGGCGCCGTCGAGGTATTCCCAGACCGGGCGGGTGAACTCCGGTTGGCTGCGGTCAGCCTTGATCACGTCCATGTCCGGGGTGACGCCGAGGAAGGCGCGGTCGAACAGGTTGGCGCTGATCCCGGCTTGCAGGGCTTGCTCGCGGAAACCGGCCTGCCATTGGGCGAAGGTCTGCAGGGGCTGGATTTCGTTGCTGCTATCGAGCGTGGCGCCAGGTAGCGTTACGACGGGTGCGGGCTGGGCGGGTGCCAGCGGCAGGGCATCGGCGGCGGTGGGTTTCTCGGCGCAGGCGACGAGCAGGATGAAGCTTGTGGCCGCGATCAGCTGGCGGGGTTGCCAGCGGAGAGTGAGACGAGAGGGCATGCACAGATCCAGAATTGCAGGTCAGGTGCCGACCATACCATGCCTGCGCATTTCATGCCTTTTCAGGCGGCCATAAAGCAGGAAGCCTCCCAATCTCTCGATTGGAAGGCTTCGCGGCGGTAGCTGCCTTTGCCTTTTCCTGCCTGTTCCTGGCGGCAGCGGAACAGCGGTTGGGCGATGATCGACTTGGCCTTGTTGGGACCGTGCTTTTTTTGCTTCTTGCTCATGGTGGATTCCCGGTCGGGGTGGATTGCGGGCGCACTGTAGGCCTGTAGCGCCATGTGAGCCAATTGATTGTGTTTATGGCAGCGGGGGCTCATCGCGGGCGTGACCCGCAATGCGCTTTATTCGGCGGGCAGCGCCAGGCGCTGTCCGGCCATGAGCAGCGACAGGCGTGCCAGGCTGGTCCACGGCGAGCCTTCGGCCTGCCCCTTGATCTGCGCATCGATCCGCTGGGCATCCTGCAGCAGCATGGCCCAGCGCTGCGCAGAGAGGCGCTGCAGGGCCTTGCTCACCAGCGGTCGGCGCTTGTCCCACACCGGTGGGCGTGCCTGGCTGAAGGCCTTGTCCAGCGGCACGCCCTGGCTGAACTGCTGCGCGAGCCCGGCCAGCAAGCGCAGTTCACGCGCAAGGGCCCAGAGAATGACCGGCGGCTCGACACCTTCGCCGCGCAGTCCTTCGAGCATGCGCAGGGCATGGGCCGCTTCGCCATTGAGAATGGCATCGACCAGCCCGAACACATCGAAGCGGGCGCTGTCGGCGACAGCGGCCTGGACGGTTTCGACGGTGATCTGGTTGCCCTCGGCGAGCAACTTGAGCTTCTCGATCTCCTGGGCGGCGGCCAGCAGGTTGCCCTCGACCCGAGCGGCGATCAGGTCAATGGCGTCACGCTGGGCCGACAGCCCGGCCTGGGACAGGCGCTGGTTGATCCACTGCGGCAATTGCTGGGCGTCCACCGGCCAGATCTGGATGAACTGGCAGTGCGCGCCTTCGATCAAGGCCTTGCCCCACTTGGTTTTCTGCGCGCTGCCATCGAGCTTGGGCAGGCTGATCAGCAGCAGCGTGTCCTCGGCCGGGTTGGCGCAGTATTCCATCAGCGCGGCAGCGCCTTTGTCGCCGGGCTTGCCCGAGGGCAGGCGCAGCTCCAGCAGCCGGCGCTGGGCGAACAACGACAGGCTGGCCCCGGCCAGCAGCAGGTTGCCCCAGTCGAAGTTGGCATCGGCGCTGAACACCTGGCGTTCGTCGTAGCCCTGCTGGCGCGCGGCGCCGCGGATGGCGTCGGCGGCCTCCTGGCACAGCAGCGGGTCGTCACCGCTGACGATGTAGACGGGCGCCAGCTGGCCTTGCAGGTGCTTGTTGAGTTGGGCGGGGGAGAGCTTCATGGCGAAGGGCGGGGCACCTCAGGTGCCCCGTTCAGGCTCAGGGAGCCGGGACTTCCAGCGGCGACTGCTGAGGCGTCTCGTCCTGGATGCGCTGGGCTTCCTTCAGGGCGCGAGCCTCGGCTTCGGCGCGCTCGTTGGCCTTGCGTTGCAGCTCGTCAAGGCGCGTCGGGGTCAGTTGCTGGAGGCGAGCCATCATGGCCTGTACCAGGTCACGACGCATTTCCTCGCGGACCTGGTTCGCTTCCTGGCCGGAGCCGGTGATGTTGTTGCCGTTGTAGACGTAGTACTTCTGCACTTGCAGCTTGTCTTCAAGCAACATGCTGTCGTTCTGGCCTTCGATCGTATAGTTCAGCACGGTCGTGAGTTCGTACTCGGCCGAACGGTTGCCACCGCTGTAGGTTGCAGCGCGCTGGGTTTCCTGCTCGTTGGTGAGCACCAGCTTGTAGGGGGCGCCGGAATAGACTTTCACGCCGCTGCTTTGCAAGGTGCGGCGCAGCTGCATGACGGTCGGGCCGTATTCGTTACGGGCGCCGAGGTCAATTTCCTTGATGCTCAGTTCGTTGGTGCCGGTGCCGCGCAGCTGGAAACCGCAGGCGCTGAGCAAGACAGCCAGGCCCATTACCAGCAGATTGCGTTTGATCATGTGTGTTGCTCCCTCGTGGACCGATTACGCCCGCCTGCAGGATATGCAGGCGGGCGTTGCCATCAGTTGGCGACGATGTTGACCAGTTTGCCCGGAACGACGATGACCTTGCGGATGGTCAGGCCGTCGGTGAAGCGCAGGACATTCTCGTTGTTGCGAGCGGCGGCCTCGACTTCCTCGCGGCTGGCGGCGGCTGGCATCTCCACCTGGCCACGCAGCTTGCCGTTGACCTGTACCACCAGGGTCACGGTGTCCTGTACCAGGGCGCCTTCATCGACAATCGGCCAGTTCGCATCGATCACCGCCTGGTCGTGGCCCAGCTGCTTCCACAGCTCATGGGAGATGTGCGGGGTGATCGGTGCCAGCAGCAGGGTCACGGCCTCGAGGCCCTCCTGCAGCAGGGCGCGGTCCTGGGCGGTCGCCTGTGGCGCCTTCTCCAGCACGTTCATCACGGTCATCACCTGGGCGATGGCGGTGTTGAACTTGTGGTACTGGCCCACGTCGGTACTGGCCTGCTTGATCGCGGCATGGATGGCGCGACGGATGACCTTCTGCTCGTCGCTCAGGGCGGCGATGTCCAGCGTGCCCGGCAGGCCTTGGGCCACGTGGGCCTGGGCCAGGCGCCAGACGCGGCGCAGGAAGCGGCTGGCGCCTTCGACGCCGGAGTCGGACCATTCCAGGCTCATGTCGGGTGGCGAGGCGAACATCATGAACAGGCGGCAGGTGTCGGCGCCGTACTGCTCGATCATCGACTGCGGGTCGACGCCGTTGTTCTTCGACTTCGACATCTTCTCGGTGCCGCCGATTTCCACCGGCAGGCCATCGGTCTTCAGGCGCGCGCCGATGATCTTGGCCTTGGCGTCACGCTCGATCTCGACGTCGGCCGGGTTGAACCAGTCCTTGCCGCCGTTGCTGGCGACGCGGTAGTAGGTTTCGGCGACGACCATGCCCTGGGTCAGCAGGTTCTTGAACGGCTCGTTGGAGGTGACCAGGCCTTCGTCACGCATCAGCTTGTGGAAGAAGCGCGCATACAGCAGGTGCAGGATGGCGTGCTCGATGCCGCCGATGTACTGGTCGACAGGCAGCCAGTGGTTGGCGGCTTTAGGGTCGACCAGGCCTTTATCGTAGTTCGGCGAGGCATAGCGGGCGAAGTACCAGGACGACTCGACGAAGGTGTCCATGGTGTCGGTTTCGCGCTTGGCCGCGGTGCCGCATTTCGGGCAGGTGCACTCGTAGAACTCGGGCATGCGCGCCAGGGGCGAACCGGCACCGTCCGGTACCACGTTTTCCGGAAGTGTAACGGGCAGCTGGTCTTCCGGCACCGGCACGTCGCCGCAGGACGGGCAGTGGATGATCGGGATCGGGCAACCCCAGTAGCGCTGGCGGCTGATGCCCCAGTCGCGCAGGCGGAACTGGGTGCGCGACTTGCCGAGGTCCTTGCTGATCAGCGCGGCCTCGATGGCATCGAAGGCGCCCTGGAAGTCCAGGCCGTCGAACTCGCCGGAGTTGATCAGCTGGCCATGTTCGCCGTAGGCGGCCAGCCACTCGCTGCCGACTTCGTCGCCGACGCTGGTGCGCACCACCGCCTTGACCGGCAGGTTGTACTTGTGGGCGAACTCGAAGTCGCGCTCGTCGTGCGCCGGCACGGCCATGACAGCGCCATCGCCGTAGTGCATCAGCACGTAGTTGGCGACCCATACCGGCAGCTTTTCGCCGGTCAGCGGGTGCTCGACGAACAGGGAAGTGGCCATGCCCTTCTTCTCCTGCGTGGCCATGTCGGCCTCGGCGACGCTGCCGCTCTTGCACTCGTCGATGAACGCCTGCAGCGCCGGGTTGCCCTGGGCGGCCTGGGTGGCCAGCGGGTGTTCGGCGGCGACGGCAACGTAGGTGGCGCCCATCAGGGTGTCCGGACGGGTGGTGAAGACTTTCAGGGTGCCCTCATGACCGATGCTCGCCTGGTCATAGGGGAACTGCACTTCCATGCCGCGGGACTTGCCGATCCAGTTGCGCTGCATGGTCTTGACCTGCTCGGGCCAGCCCGGCAGCTCGTCGAGGCTTTCCAGCAGCTCGTCGGCGTAGTCGGTGATGCGGAAGTAGTACATCGGGATTTCGCGCTTTTCGATAAGCGCGCCCGAGCGCCAGCCACGGCCATCGATGACCTGCTCGTTGGCCAGGACGGTCTGGTCCGCCGGGTCCCAGTTCACGGTGCCGTTCTTGCGGTAGATGATGCCTTTCTCGAACAGGCGGGTGAACAGCCACTGCTCCCAGCGGTAGTAGTCCGGCTTGCAGGTGGTGACTTCACGCGACCAGTCGATGGCCAGACCCAGGCTCTTGAGCTGGGTCTTCATGTAGTCGATGTTCTCGTAGGTCCACTTGGCCGGGGCGACGTTGTTCTTCATCGCGGCGTTTTCCGCCGGCATGCCGAAGGCGTCCCAGCCCATCGGTTGCAGGACGTTCTTGCCCAGCATGCGCTGGTAGCGGGCAATCACGTCACCGATGGTGTAGTTGCGCACGTGGCCCATGTGTAGCTTGCCGCTCGGGTACGGGAACATCGATAGGCAATAGTAGGTGTCTTTGCCTGGCTGTTCGGTGACAGCGAACGATTGTTGCTCGTCCCAGGCATTCTGGGCGGCGGCTTCTACATCACGGGGCGTGTATTGTTCGTGCATGGCTACTTTGTATTGAGAGATAAGAGACATGTTCCAGGCAGCTCGACCTCGCTGCGTCCGGCACTCCGGGATCTGCAAGAGTGAACGCCGTAGCATACATGAGCGCCGCGCATCGTGGGAAACCCTGATTGCATCGCCCGCCGCGCGGGCCGTTGGTCGCGGCGCCCGGCCGCTTTTACGAGTGACGCTAAGCTCATCTGTGGGGGGAGATATTCTTACCTTCAATGAGGTGAACGGATGGGAGAGTCGCAACTAACCGCAAGCAAACCGGAGCTTTACGAGCGCTTGATCGACCGTTTGGGCCTGGCACTGGAAGTGGCCAGAACCTCCGTGCGATTGCGCGACGAGATGCCTGCCGAACTGGAGTTACGTGGCCTGAGCCATGCCGAGTTCGAGGTGATCAAAGCCTACCTGGAATCCCTCCCGGAAGGCCGATTTGCCAGTGCCGGTGCCTACCCGCAACCGGAGCCGTCCTCGGCCAGGATTGTCTGGCTCAAGGACCGCAGGCGCCCCGGCGCCCCAGCCAGCTCCAGGACATTGCCGTCCCGATAGCCGTTCAGGGTTGCAGGCGCGGCGACGCGCCGGTTTTCGTAATGCACGCATCGATCGGCGCCGGTTGCCCTTGAGGCCCGGTGCCGATCCTCTTAGGCTGCACGCCTTCCATGGAGGTGTGTGATGCCGATCCGCTTTTTCATCAAACAATGGTTGATGCCGCCTGGCGTCCTGTTCCTGTTGCTGCTGGCCGCCTGGTGGTGGCGCCGGCGCCGTCCGCGCCTGGCCGCGGCCTGTTTCACCCTGGGGCTGGGTGGCTTGTGGCTGATGAGCTTGCCACTGACGGTCGAGCAAGTTGCCCGAACCCTTGAAACAGAACCTGCGTTGGCGCTCGAGGGGTGGGCAGGCCTGGCATCCAGGGCCGACGCCATCGTGGTCCTGGGCGCCGGACGGGAGCGCGGCGACCCGGCCTGGGGTGGCCTTGATCAGCCAACCTACGTTGCCCTCGAGCGCATGCGCTACGCCGCGCAACTGGCCAAGGCCTCAGGGCTGCCGGTGCTGACCAGCGGTGGCTTGCACTATGGCACGCCGCCCAGTGAGGCCCAACTGATGGCTGACCGCCTGGAGGCGGACTTTGGCGTAAAGGTTTCCTGGAAGGAGGAAGCCAGCCACACCACCTGGGAAAACGCCGAGTTCAGCGCCAAGGTGTTGCAACCGCTGGGTATCAAGCGGGTGGTGGTGGTGACGCAGGCCTGGCACATGCAGCGCTCGCGCTGGAGTTTCGAGCGGGCGGGGTTCGAAGTGGTGCCGGCGCCGGTGGGGTTCCTGGGGCGCGATCATGCGCGGCCGTTCGCGGGGTTGCTGCCGGAAAACCGGGCAATGTGGCAGAGCGGGCAGTTGCTCAACGAGGCGGCGGGGTTAGTGGGGTATCGCCTGTTCTACTAAGACTTGGGCCGCTAAGCGGCCCAAGGGATGCTTCAGACGGTGCGTGCGATGCGCCCGGCCAGCAAGGCCCAGCCCACCAGCAGCACGCAGACGATCGCCAGCGGCCACGAGCGCCATTGCAGGTACGGCGTCAGTTGCTGCATCGGCACCACCTCGCCGTACAGGACCGCACGCTGGAACTGCGGGACCTGCGCGGTGATCCTGCCGAACGGGTCGATCAGCGCGGTCACACCGTTGTTGGTGGCGCGGATCATCCAGCGGCCGGCCTCCAGCGCGCGCATCTGAGCCATCTGCAGGTGCTGCAGCGGGCCGATCGAGGTGCCGAACCAGGTGTCGTTGCTGATGGTCAGCAGCAGGTCGCTGCGTGCGGCCAGGCTCGCGGCGAATTCGGGATAGACCACTTCGTAGCAAATGTACGGGGCGATCTGGTAACCCTTGGCCTGCAGCAATGGCTGGTCCTCGGGACCACGGGCGAAATCCGACATCGGCAAGTTGAAGAACTCGATCAGGCCGCGCAGCATGTCCTGCAATGGAACGTATTCACCGAAGGGCACCAGCTTCTGCTTGAGGTAGGTGCCGTCGCCCTCGCCGGTCACGGTGATGCCGTTGAAGTAGCGGCGCTGGTGGTGGACCATCTGCCGCACCGGCACGCCGGTGATGAGTGCCGAGTGCCTCTCGGCGGCAAAGTTGCCCATCATGTCGATGTAGCCCTGGGCCTGGTCCTTGAGCACCGGCACGGCGGTTTCCGGCCAAACCAGCAGGTCGACGGGCTTGGAGCTGAAGCTCATGTCGCGGTACAGCGCCAGTTGCGCATCGACATGCGCCGGGTCCCACTTCAGGTCCTGCTCGACGTTGCCTTGCAGGGCCGCGACCTTCAGCGGATCACCTGCCGGCTTGGTCCAGACGTGATCCTTCAGGGCCAGGCCGATGATCCATGGCGCCACCAGCAGCACCGCACCAACGGCCAGGAACGAGCGGCGCTGGCGCAGGCGATGGAGGTTGCACAGCAAGGCGGCGGTAAGCGCCAGGGCGAACGAGATCAGCCACACGCCGCCCAGCGGCGCGAGGCCCGCCAGTGGGCCGTCGAGCTGGCTGTAGCCTGCGTAGAGCCAAGGAAAGCCGGTGAGGAACCAGCCCCGGAAGGCCTCCTGCAGCAACCACAGGGCGGCAAAGCACAAGGCGTCTGCCAGCGGCGCCTCGTCGCGACGCAGCCAGCGTGCCCAGAGCCAGGCGGGCAACGCGAAGAAGAAAGCCAGGCAGGCGAAGAATGCCAGCAGCAGCAGGATCGCCAGCAGCGGCGAGGCGCCGCCGTAGGTGTTCATGCTGACGTAGATCCACCAGGTGCCGGCGCCGTAGAGGCCGAAGCCGAAGCACCAGCCCCGGCCCAGGGCCTGTCGCGGGCTCAGCTCGCGCAGCCCGGCATAGAACAGCGCGATGGACAGCAGGGCCAGCGGCCAGATGTCGAAGGGGGCCAGGGCCAGCAGGGTGGAGGCGCCGGCCGCCATGGCCAGCAGGTTACCGGGCCAGCCGGGGCGGGTGATCCAGCGCATGTTCGTCCTTAACGGTTGATCGGTGTCAGGCGCAGCAAGTGTATCCGGCGGCTGTCGGCATTGAGAATGCGGAAGCGGTAGCCGCCGATCTCGGTGGTTTCGTTACGTTTGGGCAAATGGCCGAACGCACTCATCACCAGGCCGCCGACCGTGTCGAACTCGTCATCGGAGAATTCGCTGTCGAAGAACTCGTTGAAGTTCTCGATCGGGGTCAGTGCCTTGACCAGGAAGTCGCCGCTGGGCAGCGGCTTGATGTAGCTGTCTTCCTCGACGTCATGCTCGTCCTCGATATCGCCGACGATCTGCTCGAGCACGTCCTCGATGGTCACCAGCCCCGCCACGCCGCCGTATTCGTCGATGACGATGGCCATGTGGTTGTGGTTGGCGCGGAACTCGCGCAGCAGCACGTTCAGGCGCTTGGACTCGGGCACGAAGGTGGCCGGGCGCAGCAGGTCCTTGATGTTGAAGCTGTCGCCATTCTCCTTGAGGATCAGCGGCAGCAGGTCCTTGGCGAGCAGAATGCCGAGCACATCGTCGTGGCTCTCGCCAATCACCGGGTAGCGCGAGTGCGCGGCATCGATCACTGCCGGCAGGAACTCGCGGGGCGACTGGTTGGCCTTGATGCTGATCATCTGCGAGCGCGGCACCATGATGTCGCGTACCTGCAGGTCGGCGACCTGGATGGCGCCTTCGACGATGGTCAGCGCTTCGCTGTCGAGCAGTTTGTTCTGATGGGCTTCGCGCAGCAGCTCAAGGAGCTCCTGGCGGTTTTTCGGCTCATGGGCAAAAGCCTGGGTCAGCTTACCCAACCAGGACTTCTGCCCGTTGCTCGATCGGTCTTCGCTCATGGCGGTTACTCGTGATCCTTGCAGTATCAGTGTGTGATTGTTTCGGTTTCGTCGTCGGCGTAAGGGTCCGGGTGACCCAGTTCCGCCAGCAATTGCCGTTCCAGCGCTTCCATTTCCTCGGCTTCATCGTCTTCGATGTGGTCGTAGCCGAGCAGGTGCAGGCAGCCGTGGATGACCAGGTGCGCCCAGTGCGCCTCCAGGGACTTGCCCTGTTCGGCGGCCTCGCGCTCGACCACCGGCACGCAGATCACCAGGTCGCCCAACAGCGGGATGTCGAGCAGCTCGTCGGGGACGTCGGCGGGGAAGGACAGCACGTTGGTGGCGTAGTCCTTGTGCCGGTAGGTATGGTTCAGCTCGCGACCTTCGGTGGCGTCGACCAGGCGGATGGTCATTTCCGAGTCGGCGCTGCGCTGGCGCAGGGCAAGTTCGCACCAGCGGCGGAAGGCGGCGTCATCGGGGGCAGCGGCGTCCGTGGCCCGTTGCAGGTCGAGTTCAAGCATCTTTGCCGGTTGCCTCGGGCTTGGACTGACGGGCTTCGAAGCGGTCGTAGGCTTCAACGATACGCTGCACCAACGGGTGGCGTACCACGTCCTTGGGCTGGAAATGGGTGAAGCTGATGCCTGGCACGTCCTTGAGCACCTCGATCACATGGGCCAGGCCCGACTTGGTGCCGCGGGGCAGGTCGACCTGGGTGATGTCACCGGTGATCACCGCGGTCGAGCCGAAGCCGATGCGGGTGAGGAACATCTTCATCTGTTCGAGCGTGGTGTTCTGGCTCTCGTCGAGGATGATGAAGCTGTTGTTCAGGGTGCGGCCGCGCATGTAGGCCAGTGGCGCGATCTCGATCACCTGGCGCTCGATCAGCTTGGCCACGTGCTCGAAGCCAAGCATCTCGTAGAGCGCGTCGTAGAGTGGGCGCAGGTACGGGTCGATCTTCTGGGCCAGGTCGCCGGGCAGGAAGCCGAGCTTTTCGCCGGCCTCGACCGCCGGGCGCACCAGCAGGATGCGGCGCACCTGTTCACGCTCCAGCGCATCGACCGCGCAGGCCACGGCCAGATACGTCTTGCCGGTACCGGCCGGGCCGATGCCGAAGTTGATGTCGTTGGCCAGGATTTCCTTGACGTAGCGCTGCTGGTTGACGCCGCGCGGGCGGATATTGCCCTTGCGCGTGCGCAGCGAAACGCTGACTTCGTTGACGGCCGGATTCTCGATGTTCTCGATCGTCGACTCCTGGAGATAGAGGTGCACCGTTTCCGGTGACAGCTCGTTCGCCTTGGCTTCGCGATAGAGGCGGCGCAGCAGTTGCTCGGCGGCGGAGGTGGTCTTGGGCTCGCCGATCAGTTCGAACTGATTGCCGCGGTTGCGGATCTCGATGGCCAGGCGTTGTTCGATCAGGCGCAGGTGCTCGTCGAACTGGCCGCACAGGTTGGCGAAGCGATGGGCCTCGAAGGGCTCGAGGATAAAGCGATGGGGTTGTATGGGTGCGTTCAAGGTCGTTTTTAGCCGCTCGACGGCAATGAATGTGAACTCAAGAATAACCCTTGAGTGGCAGTGGCGAAAGCACTGAAACGATCAAGGGTCGCTGGGAAGCGTCCGATCCGTGCGTCAAGCATGGCAGGGCAAGTTGACGAATCGATGATGCCGGGGCCAGCGCCGGGCCGGGCAACGGTTCAGGGAAGCGGGGAGAAGGGCGTGCGCCCTTCGGCGTTCTGCAGTTCCAGCAGGTATTTGCGGAAGATCTGGCCGAGTACCTGGGTAGCGTGCTCGAGCTCGTCGCGGGGCATCTGCTCGGTGACTTCGTCGGCCATGTCCAGGGCGTCTTCGGCACCGTTGACCGCGGCGATCTTGAGCAGGATGTAGGCTTGCACGTTGTTGGCCTTGACCCCTTCACCGTGGAAGAACATCGAGCCAAGACGGTATTGTGCCTGCGCCTGGCCTTGCAGCGAGGCTTTCTCGAACCACTTGAGCGCGTTGTCGAGTTGGCGCGGCGTGCCGCTGTAGTAGAACTCGCCCAGCTCGTACTGCGCTTCGGCATCCCCTGACTGAGCAGTCTGCTCGCAGGCCTTCAGGGCATTGGGCAGGTCTTCGGGCGCGGTATCGAGGGCGCAGCGGCCCGTCGCTGGAATCAGCAACGAATTACCGCCCTCCGCCAAGGCCAGCAGGGGCTGAAGAAGCAACAGGCAGCCCAGGGTAAGGGCGCGGCCGGTGCGGTTCATGGGGATCGACTTACCTCTGCAAAGCTACGGCCAATGTCTCTGGTGGCACATTATGGGATAAGCAGCGCCTACCTTACAAAGATTTACGCGAATTTCTACAGCCGGATGGGACGTAGCGGGTTGTGATGGGGTTCACAGGCTTGCTTGGTCCGGCCTGATCGTGGGGCAAGGCCGCGATCAGGCCGAGACAGGAACACCCTTACTTCAGCTTGGCAAATGCCCGCTCGGCCGCATCCAAGGTGATCTGCAGCTCCTTGTCGCCATGGGCAATGGAGGTGAAACCCGCTTCGAAGGCGCTTGGCGCCAGGTACACGCCGCCTTCGAGCATCAGGTGGAAGAAGCGCTTGAAGCGTTCGGCATCGCTGGCCATCACGTCGTCGAAGGTGACGATATCGTCGGCGCCGCTGAAGTACAGCCCGAACATGGCGCCCGCCTGAGTGGTGACGAACGGGATACCCGCGGCATCGGCACGCTGTTGCAGGCCATCGAGCATGCGGCTGGTGAAGGCACTCAGCTCGTCATGGAAGCCCGGGCGGCTGATCAGCTTCAGGGTGGTCAGGCCGGCGGCCATGGCCAGCGGATTGCCCGACAGGGTACCGGCCTGGTAGACCGGGCCCAGCGGGGCGATGCAGCCCATGATTTCGCGCTTGCCGCCGAAGCAGCCAACCGGCATGCCACCGCCGACGATCTTGCCGAAGGTCGACAAGTCGGGGGTGATGCCATAGTGGCCCTGGGCACCGCCGAGGGAGACGCGGAAGCCGGTCATCACCTCGTCGAAGATCAGTACCACGCCGTGCTGGTCGCACAGCGCGCGCAGGCCTTCGAGGAAGCCCGGCGCCGGCGGCACGCAGTTCATGTTGCCAGCTACCGGCTCGACGATGATGCAGGCCACGCTCTGGCCGACGTCGGCCAGGGTCTTCTCGACGGCGGCAATGTCGTTGAACGGCAGGGTCAGGGTGTGCTTGGCGAAGTCCGCCGGTACTCCAGCCGAGCTTGGCACGCCCTGGGTCAGCAGGCCGGAGCCGGCCTTGACCAGCAGGCTGTCGGAGTGACCGTGGTAGCAGCCTTCGAACTTGATGATGGCGTCACGGCCGGTGTAGCCACGGGCCAGGCGGATGGCGCTCATGGTTGCTTCGGTGCCGGAGCTGACCATGCGCACCATCTCCATCGACGGCACGATCGAGCAGACCAGGTCGGCCATCTCGGTTTCCATGGCGGTCGGCGCGCCGTAGGACAAACCGTGCTCCAACTGCTTGCGTACGGAGTCCAGCACGTCCGGATGGGCATGGCCGAGGATCATCGGGCCCCAGGAACCGACATAGTCGACGTAGCGCTTGTCGTCTTCATCGATGACGTAGGCGCCTTCAGCGTGCTTGAAGAACAGCGGGGTGCCGCCGACGCTCTTGAAGGCACGCACCGGCGAGTTGACGCCACCGGGGATGTGTTTCTGGGCTTGGGCGAACAGGGCTTCGGAACGGGACATGGGATCTTCTCTCGAAATCAGCAAGCGAACAGGGCATTGAAGGCGCGGGCGCGGCGGGTGACTTCCTGCGCGCTGTCGGCACCGAACAGGCCGTGGATAACCGCCAGCAGGTCGGCGCCATGGGCGACCAGCGGGGCGGCGTTGTCGAGGGTGATGCCGCCGATCACCGCGATCGGCAGCTTGACCTGGGCGCGGGCCTGTTCCAGCAGTTCGACGCTGGCGGCGGGCGCGCCCGGTTTGGTGACGGAATTGAAGAAGCGGCCGAAGGCGACATAGCTGGCGCCTTCGCTGGCGGCCTGCCGCGCGAGGTCCAGGCTGGCGTGGCAGGTCGAGCCGATGATCGCCTCGCGGCCGAGCAGGGCGCGGGCCGGCGTGAGCGGGCCATCGGTCTGGCCGAGGTGCACGCCAACGCCCAGGCGGGCAGCCAGTTCGGCGTCGTCGTTGATGATCAGCTCGGTGCCGTAACGCTCACAGAGCGTCTTCAGCGCTTGGGCCTCGCGCAGCCTGTGGGCGGTATCGTCGCTCTTGTCGCGGTATTGCAGCAGACGAACGCCACCTTCCAGCGCCGCTTCAACGTGGGAGAGGAAACGGCCGGCCAGCAGCTGGCTGTCGGTGATCGCGTACAGACCGCGGAGCTTCATCGGATGGCCTCGTGTCAGGAACAGAAATCCAGGGGCAGGCGGCGCGGTACGTACTGGCCCTTGCCCAGCTGTTCTGCGTCGCGCAGGGTGCGCCAGGTGTAGTCCAGGGCGCTGCGCACGGCGCTGGTCAATGCTTCGCCCAGAGCCAGGCGGCCGGCAAGGGCGCTGGCCAGGGTGCAGCCCGAGCCGTGGTAGCTCCCCGGCAGGCGTTGGCAGGTCCAGGTGTGCTGCTGACCGTCGCGGCTATATAGGCGGTTGTGGATTTCCACCTCGTCGCCGTGACCGCCGGTAATCAACAGGTGTCTACAGAACGGCAGCAGTTTCTCGGCGCACTCGTCCGCGGTGCCTTCGGGCAGTTCCGCCAGAATGCGTGCTTCCGGCAGGTTCGGCGTGGCGATGGTGGCCAGCGGCAGCAGGCGTTCGCGCAGCGCGTAGCCGACCTCGTCCTTGCCCAGGCGGCCACCGCCACCGGCGCGCAGAACGGGGTCGCAGACCAGAGGCAGGTGCGGGTGGGCGGACAGCAGTTCGGCGACGGTGTCGACCATCTCGATCGAGCCGAGCATGCCCAGCTTCACCGCGGCTACCGGGGAGTCGGCCAGCACGGCGTTGGCCTGGGCCAGCACCCACTCGCGGTCAAGCACGCGGAAGTCGGAAACGTTGACGGTATCCTGCACGGTCAGGGCGGTCACGGCGGGTGCGGCGTGACAACCCTGGGCGATCAGGGCTTCGATATCTGCCTGCAGCCCGGCGCCACCACTGGGGTCGTGGCCGGAGAGACAGAGGACAACGGGGCGGGAGCTGTAGGTATTCATGGTCGGCGAGCTTATCACCAAACCTTTTTGTGCGGTTCGGTCGCGGCGAGAGAATTGCTGATCAAGTGGTCAGGTTGGTTTTGTTGGATATTCTGAAACGTGCGTCCTAGAGCCTCTGCATTGAAAATCTCAGTAGCTGCCGAGCAGTGCTGGAGGCTATGCTAGAGTGCTCGGATAACTCGATGAACGGGTTCTGCCGGATCACGTCGTCTCAAAGGGAAGGGAGGCAACCGCGACGCGACCGGACAGGCCATGCTGGGGCTGTATGCGCTATTTGCTGATTGTGCTTCTGGGCTGCTTGCCCCTGCTTGCCGGAGCGGTCGAATTCGACGACTCCACCGGGCGCTTGCCGCTGGGCCGCTACATGCAGGTCTATGAAGACCACGATGGCAGCGCCAGCATCGCCCAGGTCAGTACCGCCGCATTCGCCGGACGCTTCCATGCCCATCACGACGAGGTGCTCAACGCCGGCTATTCGACCTCCGTTTTCTGGCTCCGTGTCGATCTTGCCTATTCAGCCACGCCTTCGCCAGCACCACGCCAGTGGTTGCTGGAGCTTGCCTACCCGCCGCTGGATCATCTGGAACTCTATCTGCCGGACGCGCAGGGCACCTATCGCCTGGCCCAGCGCACGGGTGATGCCTTGCCCTATGCCAGCCGGCAGATCCGCCAGAACAACTATCTGTTCGAGCTGCCGCTGCACCCTGGCCAGGCGACGACCGTCTACCTGCGCCTGCACAGCCAGGGTTCGATCCAGGCGCCGCTGACATTGTGGTCGGCCCAGGCCTATCTGGAAGACCAGCCCACGCGTCTTTACGTGCTGGGCATGATCTACGGCGTGCTGCTGGTAATGCTGGTTTACAACTTGTTCCTGTACCTCAGCGTGCGTGATGTCAGCTACCTGTACTACATCCTCTACATTGCCTCGTTCGGCCTGTACCAGGTTTCGGTCAACGGTGCCGGCATCGCCTACTTCTGGCCGGACAACCCCTGGTGGGCAAATGCCGCCACGCCATTGTTCATCGGCGCCGCCGGGTTGTTCGGCTGCCAGTTCGCCCGCCATTTCCTGCAACTGGGCAACCTCAGCCGTGGCCTCGACCGCCTGCTGAAGGGGTTGATGGCAGGTGGTGCGCTGGTGATGGTGCTGGCGGTGACCCTGCGTTACGGCGTGGCGCTGCGCATGGCCACGCTGCTGGCACTGTTGTTCACCGTGAGCATCTTCAGTGCGGGGTTGTATGCCTGGTGGCGTGGCTTGCGCGTTGCGCGCTGGTTCATCATCGCCTGGACGGCCTTCCTCGTCGGCGGGCTGGTCAACACCTTGATGGTGCTTGGGCACCTGCCCAACCTGTTCATCACCATGTACGCCAGCCAGCTTGGCGCGGCGCTGGAGGTGGCGCTGTTGTCGCTGGCCCTGGCCGACCGCATCAACAGCTTGCGCGAGCAGCAGGCGCAGACCCTGCGTGACACCGGACGCACCCTGGAGCAACTGAACCTGCAACTGGCCCGCAGCAACCGGCTCAAGGACGAGTTCCTCGCCACCGTGACCCACGAGCTGCGCACGCCGATGAACGGCGTGATCGGTTCGCTGGAACTGCTGCACACACTGCCCATGAGCGCCGAGCAGGCTCAGTACCATCGCACCGCCACCGGCTCGGCCCAGGACATGATGGCGATGGTCGACGATATCCTCATCCTCACCGAACTGCAGGCCGGGCGCCTGCGCAACCATGGCATGGCGTTCAGCCTGCGGCGCCTGCTCCAGGAACTGCGGGCCGGTTATGCGAGCCAGGCGCTGGCCAAGGGCCTGTACCTGAGCCTGGACATCCCCGCCGACCTGCCCGACAGCCTGGTCGGCGATGCGCAGAAGCTCGCCCGCTGCCTGGCGTGCCTGGTGGACAACGGGCTGAAGTTCACCCACCAGGGCGGCGTTACCGTGCAGGCCCGTGGCCGGCGTACCGGACCTGACAGCCTGGTACTGAGCCTCACGGTCAGCGACAGTGGCATCGGTTTCGACGATCTGGACCAGGCGGTGCTGTACCAGCGCTTCTTCCAGGTGGACGGTTCGATGACCCGGCGCTATGGCGGATTGGGGATCGGCCTGTCCATCTGCCGCCAGTTGAGCGAGTTGATCGGCGCCACGTTGTCCCATGAGTCCACCCAGGGGCTGGGCAGTCGGTTCGAGCTGACGCTGCCCCTGATGGTGGCACAGGTGCAGGCTCCACCGGCCCGTGCCGCCTCGAGCCTGGACCGCTTCTGAACAGAGGTGCCCCCGATGTAGTCCGTTTTGTCACTTTGACTGACCGGCCCGCGGTGCTTCACTGGGTTATCCAGCCATGAGCGGATCCAGGAGGCCCCGATGAACCTGCACCAGTTCGCTGAAACCCACGAAGTCACCAACCAGCCGCCGTCCCTCGACGGTGCCAACCTCTACCGCCTAGACCAGCCCTTGCAGGAGTGGTCGCGGCGTTTCGGCGCCGGCTGGGCCGAGTCGCGGATCGATGCCTACGGTGCCCTGGCCGGTGGGCCGCTGATGACGGCGGGTTTCCTGGCCAATGCCCACAAGCCCGAGTTCAGCAGCCATGACCGCTATGGCCACCGCATCGACCTGGTGGAGTTCCACCCCGCGTATCACCAGTTGATGCGTACCGCCGTCGAGCACGGCTTGCCCTCGCTGCCGTGGGCCGAGCCACGGGACGGTGCCCACGTGGCGCGTGCCGCGATGACCTACCTGCACAGCCAGGCCGAGGCCGGTACCGGCTGCCCGCTGACCATGACCTTCGCTGCCGTGCCGGCCCTGCGGCTGCAGCCTGAGCTGGCCGGCTACTGGCTGCCGAAGGTCCTTGCCCGCGAGTACGACCCGCGCAACGTCGGCGACCGGCACAAGGCTGGTGTCACCCTCGGCATGGCCATGACTGAAAAACAGGGCGGTACCGACGTGCGCGCCAACACCACCCGCGCTTACCCAGTCGGCGCGCCCGGTGCAGGCCAGCCCTATGAACTGGTGGGGCACAAATGGTTCTGCTCGGCACCCATGTGCGATGCCTTCCTCACCCTGGCGCAGACCGACAAGGGCCTGAGCTGCTTCCTGTTGCCTCGGCACCGCCCTGACGACAACCGCAACCAGTTCTATATCCAGCGCCTGAAGAACAAGCTCGGCAACTGTTCCAACGCCTCCAGCGAAGTGGAGTTTCGTGGCGCCCTGGCCTGGATGGTGGGCGAGGAGGGGCGCGGTGTGCCGACCATCATCGAGATGGTGGCCATGACCCGCTTCGATTGCATGGTCGGCTCCAGCGCCTTGATGCGCCAGGCCTTGACCCAGGCCGCGCATCACTGCGCCCACCGCAAGGTCGGTGGGCGCGTGCTGGCCGAACAGCCCTTGATGCAGAACGTGCTCGCCGACCTTGCCCTGGAAAGCGAGGCCGCATTGGCCCTGAGCCTGCGCATGGGCCAGGCGCTTGATCGGCTCGACGACCCGCAGCAGGCACATTTCGCCCGCCTGGTGACAGCCGTGGGCAAGTACTGGATCTGCAAGCGCGCCCCCGGGATGATCAACGAGGCCGCCGAGTGCCTGGGCGGCGCCGGCTACGTCGAGGACAGCATCCTCCCGCGGCTGTACCGCGAGGCGCCGGTCAACTCGACCTGGGAGGGCTCGGGCAATGTGCAGTGTCTGGACGTGCTGCGCGCCTTGTCGAAGGAGCCGGGTGTGCTGGAGGCGCTGTTTACCGAGCTGGGGGACGGGCATGGCGACCCACGCCTGGCGGCGTTCATCGGCAACCTCAAGGGCGCGTTCGCCGATACCGGCGATATCCAGTATCGCGCCCGGCAACTGACCGAGGACATTGCCGTGGCGTTGCAGGCCAAGCTGTTGCTGGAGGCGGGCAACGCCACGGTGAGCGACGCGTTCATCGGCAGTCGGCTGGGCGGTGGTGGTCGCGTGTACGGCGCATTGCCGCGCGGGGTTGATGCTGCGGCACTGGTAGCCAGGGCCACGCCGGTGTGGGCCGGATAACGCCATCGCGGGGGTGTTTTTACCCTGCAACGCAGGCAAGATGGTTGTCATGCATTCCATAAGACAGGAAGCCCAGCGTGAGCCAAGCGTTTGTAGTCGTTGATACCCCCGAACAGGCCGTCGACCGTCTGGCGGCCTTGCATGAACAGGCCACCGGTGCCCTGAGCCAGGCCCTCAAGCGCTACCTGAAAGACCGCACCGAGCCCGGTGACGAAGAACGCGCGCTGTTTCGCTACCCGGCCCTGCGCCTCATCTATTCCAGCCAGGGTGAAGTCGCCGCGACCACGCGTGCCTACGCCAAGGTCCAGGTGGATGGCACATACAGCGTCACTGTCACCCAACCTGCGGCGTTCCGTGGTTATCTGCTCGAACAGCTGCGCCCGTTGATGCACGACTACACCGTGACGGTGGAAGTTGGTGTCAGCGAACAGAACATTCCTTACCCTTACGTGGTTGACCAGGGCGATGAGCTGGCGGGCAGCGGCATCACCGCGGCGCAACTGGCGCGGGTGTTCCCCAGTACCGACCTGTCGGCGGCCACCGACAACACCGCCGATGGCCTGTACGACTGGGAAAGCGCCGAAACCCTGCCGCTGGCGCTGTTCGACGCCGCCCGCGTGGACTTCTCCCTGCGCCGCCTGGTGCACTACACCGGCAGCGACTGGCGGCACATGCAGCCATGGATCCTGCTGACCAACTACCATCGCTACGTCGACCAGTTCATCGCCCATGGCCTTGAGCAACTGCGCGAGGACCCACGCTTCGTGCGCATGGTCCTGCCGGGCAACGTGGTCATCGAGAAGGGCATGGACAACGGCGAGGCCCAGGCCCTGGTCGCCAGCGTGGTCTGGCACCGCTACCAGATGCCGGCCTACCACCTGATCGCCGCCGACGGCGATGGCGTGACCCTGGTCAACATCGGCGTCGGCCCGTCCAACGCCAAGAACATCACCGACCACCTGGCGGTGCTGCGTCCGCACTGCTGGCTGATGATCGGCCACTGCGGCGGCCTGCGCCAGTCGCAGACCATCGGCGACTACGTGCTGGCGCATGCCTACATGCGCCGCGACGGCATCCTCGACCGGGTCGTGCCGCCGAACATCCCGATCCCGGCCCTGGCCGAGGTGCAGCTGGCGTTGCAGGAAGCTGCCGCGCAGGTCACCGGCGAACGTGGCGAGCAGCTCAAGAAGCGCCTGCGCACCGGCACCGTGCTCACCTACGACGACCGCAACTGGGAGCTGCGCTGGGCACAGGAGCGCCCGTTGATCAACCTGTCCCGTGCCGTGGCGGTGGACATGGAAAGTGGCACCATCGCGGCCCAGGGTTACCGCCTGCGTGTCCCCTACGGCACCTTGCTGTGCGTTTCCGACAAGCCGCTGCACAGCGAGATCAAGCTACCGGGGTCGGCCAACGCCTTCTACAACCGCGCGGTCAGCCAGCACCTGAAGATCGGCATCGCCGCCCTCGACCTGCTGCGCACCGAGCTCAACTCGCTGCACTCGCGTAAACTGCGCAGCTTCGATGAGCCGCCGTTCCGCTGAGGATCCATGCCCCTGCCACCCCGTAGCACCCCGCGCCGCCCTGCGGCGCGAACCACCGGCCCGCGTCGCCAGCCCAAGGCGCCGCCGGCCGAGTCGCGCCTGATCCTGTTCAACAAACCGTTCGATGTGCTCACCCAGTTCAGCGACGGCGAGGGGCGCGCCACGCTCAAGGATTTCATCGACATCCCCGGCATCTACCCGGCCGGACGCCTGGACCGCGACAGCGAGGGCCTGCTGCTGCTGACCAACGACGGGCGCCTGCAGGCGCGGATCGCCGACCCCAGGCACAAGCTGGCCAAGACCTACTGGGTGCAGGTAGAGGGCGAGCCGAGCGAGGAGCAGCTACAGCGCCTGCGCGAGGGCGTCGAACTCAACGACGGGCCCACGCTGCCGGCGCAGGCACGTCTGCTCGAGGAGCCCGAGTTGTGGCCGCGCAATCCGCCGGTACGTTTTCGCAAGAGCGTGCCGACTGCCTGGCTGGAGCTGGTGATCCGTGAAGGCCGTAATCGCCAGGTGCGGCGGATGACGGCGGCGGTGGGGCTGCCGACCTTGCGTCTGGTACGGGTGCGTATCGGTGACTGGACGATCGAAGGGTTGGAGCAGGGGCGATGGCGGGAAGTGGCGGCGAAGCTGTAGTCGCCGCCCCGGCGTTGGGGTCGTCAGACCCCTTCCAGAAACCCCACGACCACGCTCTTGATGATGAACGCCAGCACGCCAAGGCCCAGCACAAAGAACAGGATCAGCGTGCCAAAGCGCCCCGCCTTGGACTTCTTCGCCAGGTCCCAGACGATGAAGCCCATGAAGGCGATCAGCACGGTGACGAGGATGATCATCATCCACTCTTCGAATACGGCGGGATCCATCGGTTTACTCCAGGCAAGCGCAAAGCCCGATCATACGCCGGGCGCGCAGGGATTCAACGCAGGTGGGTCAATGGCAGCTCGGTGCTGGCCAGCACCTGGTTGAGCACGAAGCTGGAGCGCACGCTGGTTACTCCTTCGATACGGGTCAGGCTGCCCAGCAGCAGTTTCTGGTAATGGTCCATGTCCGGCACCACCACCTTGAGCTGGTAGTCGGCGTCCATTCCGGTGACCAGGCTGCATTCGAGGACCTGGGGCAGGCTGCGGATCGCCGCCTCGAAGGTTTCGAAGCGTTCCGGGGTGTGCCGGTCCATGCCGATCAGCACATAGGCTGTCAGGCTCAGGCCGAGTTTCTTGCGATCCAGCAGGGCCACCTGGCGCGAGATGTAGCCGTCGTCCTCGAGCTGCTTGACCCGGCGCGAGCAGGGGGACGGCGACAAGCCGATGCGTTCGGCCAGTTCCTGGTTGGAGATGCGCGCATCGCGCTGCAATTCGGCGAGGATGCTCAGGTCGTAGCGGTCGAGCTTGCTCATGGAAAGGACCTTTTCTGTTCGGATTGCGGCGAATTATCGATCCTGAGTGAAAAATTGCGCAAGCGGTATTTATCAGAGCAATCTTCGCAATCCTCTGCCCCAGCGTCTGCCCTATCTTTATCACCAGAATCACTGCCCGGACATCAGTCCACGGCGACGCGCCCTAGGCGGGCGGTCGCGGCCAGCCATCCAACAGGATCCGCCAGGCCCCCGGGCTACGCACTGTCCAGAAGACGGCGCGAGGTGAGCCGGTGCCACAAGCGCCGAGCACGGACGACAATTCCCGAAGGGAGGCCGCAAGGCCTCCCTTTTTTATTGTGCCGCGAATCAGAGTCGTCATTTGTGAAACACCGCACTAGGCTGTGCGCTGTTTCATCTGCCGGTCGTGGTCCCCGGAGTAGACTGCGAACGGTACAAGCGGGCGTTTTCATCGAGAGGAACAACATGAGTTCGCGCATCTGGCGGTTGGCAGGTGTTGGTTTGCTGGGCCTGGGCATCAGCCTGGGCGCCCTGGCCGAGGGTCCCGGAGACGGGCATGACAGTCATGGCGGCCAACAGGAGCAGGGCGGTGGCGAACGGCGTGGATCGCCGCTCAACTCACGTGACGAAGTGCGCCAGACGCAACCGCCGCGCCAGGGCTACTACCAGGACATTCCCCGGCGTTACGGTGACAACCGTCACTGGGAGGCGGGTGGTCCGGGTCAGCGCCCGGGCGGCAATTGGTCGGGACGGCCTGATGGTCATGGCAATGGCTGGGGGCCAGGGCCGCAGTATCACCCCGGGCACACTGTCGATCGCTTCCCGGACCGCTACTGGAAGGTGCCTTATCGTGGACAGGACTACTTCTACTCCGGCGGTTATTGGTACCGGCCGCATGGCGGCGGCTACGTGGTGGTCACGCCGCCTTACGGTGTGCGGGTCGGCTATCTGCCGCCCTATGCCCGCGAGGTGTGGTTGAGCGGTGCGTTGTTCTTCCTGGTGGCCGACACGTACTACCAGTACCAGGCTGACAGCCGCGAGTATGTGGTGGTCAACCCGCCCAGCGTTGCGCCTGCACCGCAGCAGCAGGGCAGTGGCTATGATGTGATCGCCTACCCGATGTACGGCCAGGGGCCGGAGCAGCAGGAGCAGGACCGCTACCAGTGCCACCGCTGGGCGGTGAGTCAGTCGGGGTTCGATCCGGCGACGGCGACCTATGCGCCTCCGGCCAATGTGGCGGACAACTATAGGCGGGCATTGGGGGCGTGCCTGAGTGGGCGCGGCTACAGCGTCAATTGACAAGGCAATTGCGAGCGCGGGCTACACCGGGTCGGCGTGAACCATCACATCGGCCCGCGGATAGCGCTGGCGAATGACCTGCGAAGCCTGCACGCACAACTCATGGGCGGCATGCAGCGGCATTTCGCCGGGCAGTTCCAGATGCAGTTGCACGAACCACTGGCTGCCGGACACCCGTGTGCGCAGGTCATGCACCCCCTTCACCCCGGGAATCGCCAGCACCACTTCGAGCATGCGCTCGCCGACATCGGCAGGCAGTTCCTTGTCCATCAGGATCGCCGTGCTCTCGCGGGCGATCTGCAGCGCACTCCACAGGATGTACAGGGCGATACCCAGGCCAAACAGGGCATCGAGCTGTGGCCAGCCGAAGCGGGCCAGCAGCAGCGCCAGGAGGATGCTGGCGTTGAGCAGCAGGTCGGATCGGTAGTGCAGCGAGTCGGCGCGCACGGCCGTGGAGCCGGTCGCGCGGATGACTTTGCGCTGAAATGCCAGCAATGCGAGGGTCAGTACCAGCGACAGCAGCATCACCACGATGCCGGCGGCAGTGTCGCCCAAAGGCTCCGGCGACGTCAGCCGATCAACCGCCTGGACCCCGATCAGCACCGCGCTGACCCCGATGAACAGTGCTTGGGCCATGCCGGCCAGGGCTTCGGCCTTGCCATGGCCGAAACGGTGGTCGTCGTCGGCGGGGCGCAAGGCGTAGTGAACGGCCAGCAGGTTGAGAAAGGAGGCGGCGGCATCCAGCGCCGAGTCGGTCAGCCCGGCCAGCAGGCTGACCGAGCCGCTCAGCCACCAGGCCACGGCCTTGCTCAGCACCAGGATGCAGGCGACGCTCAGCGAGGCGCGGGTGGCCAGGCGCAGCAAGCGTTGGTGTTCGGCGGTGGCGGTCATGCGCAGAAGATCGTCCGTGGTCAGATCAGGCGGCAGGCACCAGGCCGTAGCTGGCCAGTTGCTCGACACTGCCACGGTGCTGGATCAGCCGTGGGTCGTTCAATGGCAGGCGCTGGCCCAGTTCGCTCTCCAGGATAGCCTGCAGCTTGGTCCTGTCGACCTGGCCGTCGGCATTGACCGCCGGCTTGAGCTTGGCCGGGTCGATCTGCGCGCTCTTGCCGCCGGGGTAGTAGATGGCGCCAGTGGCGAAGTCGATACCGAAGGCGATCAGGCCGGGGAGCACGTAGAAGAGAATACCAATGGCGTCCATGGCCGCGACCACAGGGTCGATCTTGCCTTCGATCTGGCCGCGACGGTCAGGGTAGAACAGGGTGCCGCAGGCCGTCAGCTGGGTCAGCAGGGTGGCGATGAGGGCGCCACCGATGACGCGGGAAGGGATGCGCATGTGAATCTCCGGAAGGTAACGACGATCAAGGGCGCGGCAATCGCCGGCGCCTGAGGTTAAGACCATGATAGGGCAGCCTCGGTTCGCCGTTATACTCGGACGATTGTTCGAGGACCACCATGATTTCATTACCGATCGATGCCGTATTGTCCGACCTGCGCCAAGCCCTGGCCGAACGTGACGAAGCGGTGCTCGAGGCGCCCCCCGGCGCCGGCAAGACCACCCGCGTACCGCTGGCGCTGCTCGACGAGCACTGGCTGGCCGGGCAGACCATCCTCATGCTCGAGCCGCGGCGCCTGGCCGCCCGCGCCGCCGCCGAACGCCTGGCCAGTGAACTGGGCGAGAAGGTCGGCGAGACCGTGGGCTATCGCATCCGCCTGGACAGCAAGGTCGGCCCGAACACGCGTATCGAAGTGGTCACTGAAGGCATCCTCACCCGCCGCCTGCAAAGCGATCCTGCGCTTGAAGGCGTGGGCCTGGTGATCTTCGACGAGTTCCACGAGCGCAGCCTGGATGCCGACCTGGCCCTGGCCCTGAGCCTCAACGGCCGGGCGTTGCTGCGTGACCAGCCGCCGCTGAAGGTCCTGCTGATGTCGGCAACCTTGGAGGGCGAGCGCCTGTCGCGCCTGCTCGACGATGCACCGATCATCAGCAGCCAGGGGCGCATGCATCCGGTGGATATCTGCTGGGGCCGGCCGTTCCAGCCTGGCGAGTTCGTCGAGCCGCGCGTGGTCGACTGCGTGCTCCAGGCCCTGGCCGATGAATCCGGCAGCCTGTTGGTGTTCCTCCCCGGACAGGCCGAGATCCGCCGCGTGCACCAGGCTCTGCAGGAGGCTGTGGGCGAGCGCCCCGAGATCCTGCTCTGCCCGCTGCACGGTGAGCTTGAGCTGAGTGCCCAGCGCGCCGCCATCGAGCCGGCGCCCAAGGGCCAGCGCAAGGTGGTGCTGGCCACCAATATCGCGGAGACCAGCCTGACCATCGACGGTGTGCGCGTGGTGATCGACGCCGGGCTGGCGCGGGTGCCGCGCTTCGACCCCGGCAGCGGCATGACCCGCCTGGACACCCAGCGCATCTCCCGCGCCAGCGCTACCCAGCGCGCCGGGCGTGCCGGGCGCCTCGAGCCTGGCGTGTGCTATCGGCTGTGGTCCGAGGCGCAACATGACCAACTGGCGGCCCACGGCAGCGCCGAAATCCTCCAGGCCGACCTGGCCGGGCTGGCCCTGCAGTTGGCGCGCTGGGGTGTGCCGCCGGAGCAGCTTAGCTGGCTTGATCAACCGCCAGCGGCCGCCTTCGCGCAAGCTCAGGACCTGCTGGCCCGGCTCGGCGCCTTCAAGCCGGGTTGTCGCGACAACCTGAGCGCCCATGGTCAGGCCATGGCCGAGCTGCCTGCGCATCCGCGTATCGCCCACCTGCTGCTGCGCGGCCAGGATCTTGGGTTGGCCAACCTGGCGTGCGATGTCGCCGCGTTGTTGGGCGAGCGCGACATCATGCGCGGCGGCGGTGCCGACCTGCATAGCCGGCTGGCTTTGCTCAGCGGAGAAAGCCGCGCCTCCCGGGGCGGGCAGGGCGGCGTGCAACGCGCCCGGCAACTGGCTCGTCAGTATCGTGGTCAGCTACGTGGCAAACCGCGCAGCCCGGTCGCCGACCCCGATCATCCTCGCTGGTTGGGCGCGGTGCTGGCGCTGGCCTACCCTGACCGGGTGGCGCAACAACGTCGCGACGGCGGCGCCGAGTATCGCCTGGCCAATGGCCGCGCGGCATTGTTCGCCGAAGCCGATGTGCTGATGAAAAGCCCGTGGCTGGTGATCGCCGACCTGGGCAGCCGTCAGGGGCAACGCGAGGAGCGCATCTACCTGGCTGCCGAGTTCGACCCGTCGCTGTTCGACGGAGTGTTGGCCGAGCAGGTGGAGCAGCTCGACCTGCTCGACTGGGACGAACGCGAGCAGGTGTTGCGCGCCGAGCGCCAGCGCAAGGTCGGCGAGCTGGTGCTCAGCCGTGAACCGTTGCCTGGGCTGGACGACGAGGCGCGGGCCAAGGCGTTGCTCGGCCTGGTACGGCGCAAAGGCTTGAACCTGCTGACCTGGACCCCGGAACTGCGCCAGTGGCAGGCCCGTGTCGTGCTGCTGCGCCAGCTCGACCTGGAAAAGGACAACCACAGCGAATGGCCTGACCTGGGTGACGATGCCTTGCTGGCCAGCCTGGAAGACTGGTTGCAACCCTACCTCGGCAAGGTGTCGCGGCTGAGCCATTTTTCCAACCTGGATCTGGCCTCGATCCTGCGCAACCTGCTGCCCTGGCCGCTGCCCCAGCGCCTGGACGAGCTCGCACCGTCGCACCTGGCCGTGCCTTCGGGCTCAAGCATCCGCCTGGACTACAGCGAGCAACCACCGATCCTGGCCGTGCGCCTGCAGGAGCTGTTTGGCCTGGCCGACACTCCACGCATCGCCAATGGGCGGCAGCAGGTCAAGCTGCACCTGTTGTCGCCAGCACGTCGGCCTGTGCAAGTGACCCAGGACCTGGCCAACTTCTGGCGCACCACCTACGCCGAGGTGAAGAAGGACCTGAAAGGGCGCTATCCCAAGCACTACTGGCCGGAAGACCCACTGGTGGCCGAGGCTACGGCGCGGGCCAAGCCGAGGAAAGCCTGAGCGCGCGCGATCAGGTGGTTGCGCCCGCCTCACTCTCCAGTAGCATGAACAACCTGTACAGCACCACGGTGCTGAACAGCTGCAGGAAGCCGCTGAGGCTGTCCAATGCCAGTTGCACGCCGGCCTGTGGCTCGGGGAACAGCTGCAGCAGCAGGCCGTCGATCAGCCACAGCGGCGCCAGTACCGAGAGCATGCACACCATGATGCGCAGGAAGTGCCCGGTGGTCATGCGCGCGCTGGTGCGCATCGCCTCGATCACCGGCAGGCCGCGCAGCACCAGCAGGTACTCGGCGAACACCAGGTTCACCATGATCCACACGCCGGGGAAGATGAACAGCGCCAGGCCCGCCATGATCAGCAGCGAGCTGATCACGATCAGCAGGGCCAGCATCGGCCACAGCTGCAGGGCGCGGGCGAACAGGTCGCGCTTGGCGATGGCCTGGCCATTGCTGCGGGTGTCGAGGTAGAGGATCAGCGCGGCGCTGTACAGCGGATAGAACAGCAGGCTGACCAGCATGCCGTAGGCCGGCGAGGCCTGTTCGCCCAGCTGGTTGTAGAGCAGCTGGGTGCCGAGGGCTTCGAGTACCACCAACGGCAGGCACAGCTGGAGGATGCCCGTCAGGTGACGGCGGAAGAAGTACAGGGAGTCGCGCAGAACGCTCAACGGATTCATCGGTCAACATCGCATGGCGGAAAAAGCAGGGCGTAACTTTAGCCCAGACCAACCGCTTGCTGAAAAAAGTTTCATGGCCAGCGCAATTGAATCGCTGCGCCCGGCCCCCCATCTTTGACGCTGTCCGATGCCCTGTTCAGCGCACGAGGTTGCCCCGATGAACACTGAAGAACAAACCCTGATCGATGGCCTGTTCGGCCGTCTAAAGCAAGCCGAAGATCCGGCCCAGCCGCGCGATGCCCAGGCCCAGGCACGCATCGAGGAGCACCTGCGCCAGCAGCCGGCGGCGCCTTACTACATGGCCCAGGCGATTCTGGTCCAGGAGGCGGCGATCAAGCGCCTGGACGAGCAGAACAAGCAGCTCGAAGCCGAGCTCAAGCAAGCGCGGGCGCAACTGGAGGCAAGTCGCCCCAGTGGCAGCGGCGGCGGTTTTCTTTCCAGCATCTTCGGCGCGGGAGCGCGCAGCCCGGAGCCGCAGCGGCCGGTTGCAGCGGCTTCGACTTCCACAGGGGGTTGGCGTGAGCCGGCGCCGCAGGCTTATACCCCGCCACCACCGCAACAGGGTTTCGGTGCGGCGCCTGCTCCGGCGCGCAGCGGTGCCAGCAGCTTCCTCGGCGGGGCAATGCAGACTGCTGCGGGAGTGGCTGGTGGCGTGCTGCTGGCTCAAGGTATCAGCAGCCTGTTCAACCACAACTCGCAGCCTGAAGAAATCGTCGAGGTGATCAAGGAAGAGCCGGCGCCGGCCAGCGACGCTGGCGGCTGGAACGATCAGGACAGTCAGCGCCAGGTAGCCGACAACGGTGGCTGGGGCAATGACCAGGGTGGGTTCGCCGATACCGACTACAGCGGCGGCGATGATGGCGGCTTCTTCTCGGACGACGACTACGTCTGAGGGCTCTGGCATACTGCAGCGTCTGATCGCGGGGCAAGCTCGCTCCTGTCGAAGCGTGGGAGCGGGATTGCCCCGCGATTGCCTGCCACTGCCAGAGAGAGGCTCCCGGTGAAGAAAATCGCGCTGTTCGCCGATGTACAGAACCTCTACTACACGGTTCGCCAAGGCCATGGCTGCCATTTCAACTACGCCGCGCTGTGGGCCGACGTTAGCCGCGAGGGCCAGATCGTCGAAGCGGTGGCCTATGCCATCGACCGCGGCGACAGCAAGCAGCAACAGTTCCAGCAGATCCTGCGCAACCTCGGTTTCGAGGTGCGCCTAAAGCCGTTCATCCAACGTGCCGACGGTTCGGCCAAGGGTGACTGGGACGTAGGCATCACCCTCGATGTGATCGAGGCGGCGGCACGGGTCGACCAGGTAGTGCTGGCCTCCGGCGACGGTGATTTCGACCTGTTGCTGGAGCGGGCAATGCAACGCCATGGCGTGGAAACCGTCGTGTACGGCGTGCCGGGGTTGACGGCGTTGTCGGTAATCCGCGCCGCAAGCCGCTACGTGCCGATCGAGGGCAGGCTGCTGCTGCGTCACTGAACCCACGCTCAGGTTTTTTTGCCATTACCCCCCAGATGCCCCAGCGGCACCCTTCGCGCCACCGCGCTGGACAGGATGATCGAGGTCTTGGTGAAGCCCAGCTGCGACACGCGGTTGATCAGCGCCTCCAACTCGCCCATGGACGTGACGGCCGCTTGCATGATCACGCACGGGTCACCGGTCACCCGGTGGCACTCGGTAAGTTCAGGGATCTTCTCCAAGGCCTCGTAGGCCTGCTGGTTGCCATGGCTGGCCAGGCGCAGTTCCATCACGCACTGGATCGGCAGGCCGATTTTTTCCAGGTCGACCTTGGCCGTGTAACCGCTGATCACACCGCTGGCCTCCAGCTTGGCCACCCGTTCGGCCACCGCCGGGGCGGAGAGGTTGACCTGGCGCGCCAGCTGCGCGTAGGTGGCCCGGCCGTTTTCCAGCAGCGCGGCGAGAAGCATGCGATCGTACTTGTCCATGGCGATTCCAGGTGACCTTGCAATCGACGGTGAAGCGTCTGCATAACCGTGTATTGCAAAGTGTTTCGGTGTTTTAAACGTGTTTTGTAACTTAAGTTTGCGCGAGGGCCTTTCTAAACTAATCCACCCGTAAACGGATTTCGAGCCCTGCCATGTCCACCGCCCGCCGCTTCCCGCTGTTGCTCATCGGAGCCTTCCTTGCCTTGTACCTGGTGTGGGGCTCGACCTACCTGTTCATTCGAATCGGCGTGGAGTCCTGGCCGCCGATGCTGATGGCCGGCGTGCGTTTCGTGATTGCCGGCAGCCTGCTGTATGGCTTCCTGCGCTGGCGCGGCGCGCCAGCGCCGACCTGGCCGCAGTGGCGCGCGGCCGGCGCCATCGGCTTTCTCCTGCTCAGTTGCGGCAACGGTGGTGTGACCCTGGCCGAGCATGCCGGGGTCGCCTCGGGCGTGGCGGCGCTGGCGGTAGCCACGGTGCCGCTGTTCACCCTGGTGTTCGGGCTGTTCTTCGGCCATCGCAACTCGCGCCTGGAATGGGCGGGGATCGCCCTTGGACTCGTCGGCATCGGCATGCTCAACCTGGGCTCGAACCTGCAGGCCAGCCCCATGGGCGCGGCGCTGATCCTTTTCGCCGCGGCGGCCTGGGCCTTCGGCTCGGTGTGGAGCAAGAGCCTGCCGCTGCCCCAGGGCGCCATGGCCAGTGCCGCGGAAATGCTCGTGGGCGGCGCCGCCTTGCTGATCGGCAGCGCCGTGAGCGGCGAGCGGCTGACCCAGATGCCCACGGCCGCCGGTTGGGGGGCGCTGGCCTATCTGGTGTTCTTCGGCTCGATCCTGGCGTTCAGTTCCTACATGTACCTGCTCAAGCACGTGCGCCCGGCAGCGGCCACCAGCTACGCCTACGTCAACCCGGCGGTGGCGGTGCTGTTGGGGATCGTTTTCGCCGGCGAGCAGATCGGCGCCGAGGAGTGCGTGGCCATGGCGGTGATCATTGGCGCGGTGGTGCTGATCGGCCTGCCGCAATGGCGCAAGGCGCCGCAGCAGCCGGTGCCGCTGAAAGGCGAAATGTGCAAGTAGGGCAGGGCGTTGCGGTAAACTTGCCGCCTTCGCTGAACCCCCTGACGGTATTGCCATGAATTTCGCCCAACTCGGCCTGATCGAACCGCTGCTGCGCACCTTGCAGACGCTGGACTACACCACGCCCACCCCGGTCCAGGCCAAGGCCATCCCCGCCGTGCTCGCCGGTCGCGACCTGATGGCCGCCGCCCAGACCGGCACCGGCAAGACCGCCGGCTTCGCCTTGCCGGTGCTGCAGCGCCTGGCCCTGGAAGGGGAGAAGGTCGCCAGCAACTCGATCCGTGCGCTGGTGCTGGTGCCGACCCGCGAGCTGGCCGAGCAGGTGCACAACAACGTGCGCGAGTACGCCGAAAACCTGCCGCTGAGCACCTACGCGGTGTATGGCGGGGTCAGCATCAACCCGCAGATGATGCGCCTGCGTCGTGGTGTCGACCTGTTGGTGGCGACCCCAGGCCGCTTGCTCGACCTCTTCCGCCAAAACGCGGTGAAGTTCAACCAGGTGCAGACCCTGGTGCTCGACGAAGCCGACCGCATGCTCGACCTGGGTTTTGCCGAAGAACTGCAGTCGGTGTACGCGGCGTTGCCGCGCAAGCGCCAGACGCTGCTGTTCTCCGCCACCTTCTCCGAGCAGATCCGTCTGCTCGCGGGCCTGGCGCTGAACGATCCGCTGAGCATCGAAGTGAGCCCGCGCAACGCCGCCGCGAGCACGGTCAAGCAGTGGCTGGTGCCTGTGGATAAAAAGCGCAAGGCCGACCTGTTCATCCACCTGATGCGCAAGCAGCGCTGGAAGCAGGTGCTGGTATTCGCCAAGACTCGCAACGGTGTCGATCAACTGGTCGAGCGTCTGTTGGCCGAGGGCGTGAACGCCGACGGCATCCATGGCGACCGTCCGCAGGCCACTCGCCAGCGCGCCCTGGACAGCTTCAAGGCCCGTGAGATCCAGGTATTGGTGGCCACCGATGTGGCCGCTCGCGGCCTGGACATCGACGACTTGCCGCTGGTGGTCAACCTCGACCTGCCAATCGTCGCCGAAGACTACGTGCACCGCATCGGCCGTACCGGCCGCGCAGGGAACAAGGGCGAGGCGATTTCGCTGGTGTGTGCCGACGAGGTGCAATTGCTGGCCGCGATCGAGACCCTGATCCGCCAGGTGTTGCCACGGCACGAGGAGCCGGATTTCATCCCCGATCACCGGGTGCCGGTGACCGATGCCAGTGGCCAGGTGCTGAAGAAACCGAAGAAGCCCAAGAAGCCGAAGGAGAACAGCGCCAAGCGAGGCCTGGGGCGCTGGATGGACAGCGAGGGAGCGGGGGCTGCTGCGCCGGCGGTCAAGGCGGTGCGCAAGGTACCGGCGTTCGGTGGCAAGCCGCGCAAGCCCAAGCCTTGAGATCCTCGGGGCTGCCTAGCAGCCCCGGCATTCTTCAGGTCAGGCGCGTCAGCCAATCAGCTGCCGCATTTCCCGCCCGCAACCCACTAGCGAAGCACGCCGTTAGCAGGTACCCACCCGTCGGGGCTTCCCAATCCAGCATCTCCCCCGCGCAGAACACCCCGGGCAGGTTGCGCACCATCAGTCCGTCGTCCAACCCTTCGAACTGCACCCCGCCGCCACTGCTGATCGCCTCGTCCAGCGGCCGGGTCCGCACCAGCACGATCGGCAGCGCCTTGATCGCCGCTGCCAGGCAGGCGGGGTCGGCAAAGGTCGCCTGGTCGGTCAGTTCGCGCAGCAACGCCGCTTTCACCCCGTCGATGCCCAGCTGACCGTGCAGATGCTTGGCCATCGAGCGCGATCCACGCGGCCTGGCCAGGGCCTGGGCAATCTTGTCCACAGGCCGGTCCGGCAGCAGGTCCAGCAGCAGGGTCGCCCGACCGTCGCGGTTGATCGCCTCGCGCAGCGCCGCCGACCAGGCATACACCAGGCTGCCTTCCACTCCCTGAGCGGTGAGGATGAACTCGCCCTTGCGCGGCGCGGCGCCAGGGACGCTCAAGGCAATGTTCTTCAGCGGGGCACCGGCGAACTTGTCCTTGAGCAGCGTGCTCCAGCCTGCGACTTCGAAGCCGCAGTTGCTTGCCTGCAGTGTGGAGATATCCACACCTCGTTCAGTCAGCAGCGGCACCCAGGCGCCGTCCGAACCCAGGCGCGCCCAACTACCGCCACCCAGCGCCAGTACCACGGCGTCTACCTGCACTTGTCGTTCGCCCTGTGGATAACTGATCCGCAAGGCACCAGCGTCGGTCCAGCCCAGCCAACGGTGGCGGGTGTGGATAACCACCCCGGCCTCGCGCAGGCGCTTGAGCCAGGCCCGCAGCAGCGGCGCGGCCTTCATGTCGCGGGGAAATACGCGGCCCGAGGTGCCGACGAAGGTTTCGATGCCCAGGCCGTGAATCCACTGACGCAGGGCATCGGCGTCGAAGTCGCGCAGCAGCGTGTCGATCTCGCCGTGGCGTTTACCGTAGCGGCCGACGAAGGCCGGGTAGGGCTCGGAATGGGTGATGTTCATGCCGCCGACACCGGCCAGCAGGAACTTGCGCCCCACCGACGGCATCGCGTCGAAGACTTCCACCGCCATCCCGCGTCGTGCCAGGGTCTCGGCGGCCATCAGGCCGGCGGGGCCGCCACCGATCACGGCGACAAGGGGGCGGGAGGCAGGGCGAGGATCGTTCATGGCGGGCGACGGGCTGTGGAAAAGGCCGCGTATTCTACCTCAGCGGACCTGCCACGACACTGATCAAAAAATGATCATATCTTTGCAGCTCAGGCGGTTAAAGGGCCGGAGCACCTTTCTCGCAGGTTATCCACAGGCGGTTCCACAGTCATTGTGAACAACCGAGCACCCGCGCCGCGCTGTGGTGGAGGATGCCATGGCGCCGTGCCAGGGCTTGGCGGTCCTTGCTGTAGCCGCCACCGATCACCCCTACTACCGGGATGTCGCGGCCCAGGCACTGGCGCAGCACATGCTCGTCGCGGGCAGCGAGGCCTGCGTCGGTCAGTTGCAGGTAGCCCAGGGCGTCGTCCTTGTGCACATCGACGCCAGCGTCGTACAGCACAAGGTCTGGCTGGTACAACGGCAGCAGGTAGTTCAGCGCATCCTCGACCACCTTGAGGTAGGCGCTGTCATGCATGCCGCGGGGCAGGGGGATGTCCCAGTCGCTCTGGGCCTTGCGCGCCGGGAAGTTCTGCTCGCAGTGCAGCGACACGGTGATCGCCTCCGGCGTGTCGTGGAGAATGCGCGCGGTGCCGTCGCCCTGGTGCACATCGCAGTCGAATATCAGCACCCGGTGTACGCGTCCGGCCTCCAGCAGGTAGCGGCTGATCACCGCCAGGTCGTTGAAGATGCAGAAGCCGGCCGGGTGGTCGTAGTGGGCGTGATGGGTGCCGCCGGCCAAGTGGCAGGCGATGCCATGCTGCAGCGCTTGCTCGGCGGCCAGCAGTGAACCACCCACTGCACGCACGGTGCGTCGGGCCAGGGCTTCGCTCCAGGGCAGGCCCAGGCGGCGCTGGTCCTCGCGGGACAGTTCGCCGTTCATGTAGCGCTCGATATAGGCACGGTCATGGGCCAGGGCGAGGATGTCGGTGGGGCAGATTTCAGGGCGCAGCAGGGCGGTGTCGGTGGTCAGGCCGCTGTCTACCAGGTGATCGCGCAGCAGGCGGAACTTGTCCATCGGGAAGCGATGGTCCGGCGGGAATTCGGGGCTGTAGTCGTCGTGGTAGATCAGCGGCAGGGGCATGGTGTCGGCGCGTTGGGGGCGAACACCGATCTTGCCAGTATTGGTGGCGCTGGCGCCAACGCAATCGCGGGGCAAGCCCACGGAGCTGCGGTGATCTTGTGGCGCTCATTGGCCTGCCGATGCCAGCACCCTTTGCCAGTCCGGCTCGTTCATCCGCCCCAGAATCCGCGCCTTGCCATTGCCATCCACCGACACGAACAGCGCACTGGCGTAGCCGCTCTCACGCTCGCCGCCCGGCACATGCTGCTGGCGGGCGAAGTGATCGATGCAACCATTGTGGGTCACCAGTACCAGGTTGTGCCCGGGCCGCTTGCGGGCCATGGCCTCGGCGGGGAACGGTCGGTCGCAGCGCTCCAGCCAGTCTTCGCTGGACACGGCCTGGCCAAGGATGAAGTGCGCGGTCTGGCGGGTACGCAGCTTCGGGCTGCTGAGCACATCGGCTCCGGTCAGCCCCAGCTGCCGCAAGCCGTGGCCGACCCGCTGCGCCGCCTGGCTGCCGGCCACGGTTATGCCGGTCGCATCGTCCAGGCAGGGGCCTGGGGCGCTGTCACAGCGTTCGGCATGGCGGATCATCACGATCACCGCGCCTTCCTTCCAGTCCTGCAGCAGGCCGCTGTCACTCAGTTGTTGCTCGTTGCCAAGGTTCACGATGTGCGTCCTCGTCGCTAGCCAGGTGCTGGTCCCAGCCAGTACCAGGAGCAGGCCGATGGCGGCGCCGAGCGCGGTACGTGAGCGGCGGCGTTCGGGGCGGGCCAGCAGGGCCGGGTTGTGCAGGGTGTTGCTGGGGGGCATGCGTCACTCCGATGGCAGTGCGGCGTCGACCAAGGCCGCGGTGGGTGCCGGCATTGTGCGAAGGCGCCTGTCGGGGAGCGGTGAAGCCGATGTGAAAAATGCATCGGCTGGACGATGGACGCGGCCTACGCTGTAAACTGCCAGACCGAGATTCTGGAGCCGCGCCGATGACCGCCATCCTCGAACTGGAAAGCCCGCGCCTGGTGCTGCGCCAATGGCAGGACGACGACCTGCGCGAGTTCGCCGCCTTGTGCGCCGACCCACAGGTGATGCGTTACTTCCCCGCACCGATGACCCGGGTCGAGGCGGCCGCGCTGATCGGCCGCGTGCGCGGTCATTTCAACGAGTACGGCTTCGGCCTGTGGGCATTGGAGCGCAAGGACAGCGGTGCCTTCATCGGCATGACCGGGCTGCTCAACGTCAACTTCGACGCGCCCTTCGCCCCGGCGGTGGAGATCGGCTGGCGCCTGGCCCGCCGGCACTGGGGGCTGGGTTTCGCCAGCGAGGCGGCCTGGGCTTGCCTGCGCTGTGCCTTCGCCCAGTTGCATCTGGACGAGGTGGTGTCGTTCACCACCGAGGGCAACTTGCCGTCGCAGAAAGTGATGCAGGCCATCGGCATGGTTCAGGACCTCGAGGGCAGCTTCGAGCACCCACGCCTGCCGCCGAACGATCCGCTGCGCCCTCATGTGTTGTACCGCATCGACCGCGCCCGCTGGCAACAGAACCTGCGCGGCTGAATAGCTCGCCATTCGTACGACGGGACGAACGGCAAAACCCTGTATCATTCGCCGGCATAAACGCGCCGTATTGCCTTGCCAGGAGAACCCCCATGAGCCACGTACTCGACGATCTGGTCGACTTGCTGAGCCTCGAGTCCATCGAGGAGAACCTGTTCCGCGGACGCAGCCAGGACCTGGGCTTCCGCCAGCTGTACGGTGGCCAGGTGCTCGGTCAGTCGTTGTCGGCGGCCAGCCAGACGGTCGAGGATGCGCGCCATGTGCATTCGCTGCATGGCTACTTCCTGCGCCCGGGTGATGCCAGCATGCCGGTGGTCTACTCAGTGGATCGTGTCCGTGACGGCGGCAGTTTCAGCACCCGGCGGGTCACGGCGATCCAGAAGGGCCAGCCGATCTTCACCTGCAGCGCCTCGTTCCAGTACGACGAAGAAGGCTTCGAGCACCAGGCGCAGATGCCCGATGTGGTCGGCCCGGAGAACCTGCCTAGCGAGGTCGAGCTGGCCAGCGCCATGGCTGACAAGCTGCCCGAGCGCATCCGCGAGAAGGTGCTGTGCGCCAAGCCCATCGAGATCCGTCCGGTCACCGAGCGCGACCCGTTCAATCCCAAGCCTGGCGACCCGGTCAAGTACGCCTGGTTCCGTGCCGATGGCAACCTCCCGGATATTCCGGCGCTGCACAAGTACCTGCTGGCGTACGCCTCGGACTTCGGCCTGCTCACCACATCCTTGCTGCCCCATGGCAAGTCGGTGTGGCAGAAGGACATGCAGATCGCCAGCCTCGACCACTCGCTATGGTTCCACCGTGACCTGCGCGCCGATGACTGGCTGCTGTACGCCACCGACAGCCCCTGGGCCGGCAATGCCCGTGGCTTCTGCCGGGGCAGCATCTTCAACCGCGCCGGGCAACTGGTGGCCTCTTCGACCCAGGAAGGCCTGATCCGCCATCGCAAGGACTGGGCATGAGCCTGGGCGACATTCGCCATTGGGTGTTCGACATGGACGGCACCTTGACGGTTGCCGTGCATGACTTCGCGGCCATCCGCGAAGCGCTCGAAATCCCGTCCGAGCACGACATCCTCACCCACCTGGCAGCCTTGCCGGCAGCGGAGGCGGCAGCCAAGCATGCCTGGCTGCTGGAGCATGAGCGCGACCTGGCGATCGCCTCCAAGGCCGCCGACGGCGCCGTGGAACTGGTGCGCGAACTGGCCCGACGCGACTGCCGGCTGGCCATTCTCACGCGCAATGCCCGCGAGCTTGCCCACGTGACCCTCGAGGCCATCGGCCTGGCTGACTGCTTCCCGGTCGAACATATCCTCGGTCGCGACGAGGCGGCCCCCAAGCCCAGCCCGGACGGGTTGTTGCAGATCGCCCGGGCCTGGGGTGTGAGCCCCGGTGCAATGGTGATGGTCGGTGACTACCGCTTCGACCTCGACTGCGGCCGGGCCGCAGGCACCCGCACCGTGCTGGTCAACTTGCCGGACAATCCCTGGCCGCAGTTGGCCGACTGGCACGCGGCCGATTGCCGGGCGTTGAGGGCGCTGCTCGGCTGACGCCCCTGTCGCGGGCCTGCCCCGCGATCGTCCAGACCTGTCTAAGCTGCACTGCACCTTTTCCCATGATGGAGACCCATCCCATGAGCACCAAGGCCCTCTACGTCCTGCCCGGCGGCGGCTACGACAAGGTCCAGGTCGGCACCTGCGAAACCGCCGCGCCCAAGGCCGGTGAGATCACCGTGCGCCTGCATGCCAGCTCCCTCAACTACCACGACTTCGCCGTGGTCAGTGGCATGTGGGGGCCGAGCGAGCGGCGCATCCCGATGGCCGACGGCGCTGGCGAAGTGATCGCGGTGGGGGCCGGGGTCAGTGAGTTCCAGGTTGGCGATGCCGTGGTCAGTACGTTCTTCCCCGACTGGCTCGACGGCCAGGCCCAGGTCGAGGGCTTCGCCAGCGTGCCGGGGGATGGCATCGACGGCTACGCCCGCGAACAGGTGACCGCCCGGGCCACCTCCTTCACCCATGCGCCCAAAGGCTACAGCCATGCCGAGTCGGCGACGCTGACCACCGCCGGCCTCACCGCCTGGCGCGCGTTGATGAGCGACGACCACCTCAAGCCCGGTGACAGCGTGCTGGTGCAGGGCACCGGTGGCGTGTCGATCTTTGCCCTGCAGTTCGCCAAGCTGGCCGGCGCCACGGTGATCGCCACCTCGTCCAGCGATGCCAAGCTCGAGCGCCTCAAGGCACTGGGCGCGGATCACTTGATCAACTACAAGGCCACGCCTGCCTGGGGCGAAAAGGTCCGTGAACTCACCGGCGGCCGTGGCGTGGACCATGTGATCGAAGTCGGCGGCCCGGCCACCCTGGAGCAGTCGATGATCGCGGCGCGCATCGGTGGCCACGTGTCGTTGATCGGCATTCTCACCGGCGTGGCCGGGCAGTTGCCGTTGGTGCAGGCGCTGGTGCGTCAGATCCGCCTGCAGGGCGTGCTGGTGGGCAGCCGCGCCCAGCAGCAGGCGATGGTCCGCGCCATCGACGCCAACGGCCTGCGGCCGGTGGTGGACAAGCATTTCGAACTGGAGCAGATGGTCGAGGCGTTCAGGTATCAGGAGAGCAACCGGCATTTCGGCAAGATCTGCCTGACCTGGTGAAGGTCTGAGGGCCCTGTGAAGAGACGGTGCGCTGTTTGGCGTGGGACCCAGTTCAGGTATGGGACAGCAATGGAAACATCAGCGCCTGTCCATCGACACTGGTGGGGGCCGCGCCCCAGACGAACAGCGCATCATCGTTATCCACAACTCGCGTCGCGAAGCCATCGCTATGTAGCGGCGCAAATCCCAGCACTACCTCCCGGGTCGTAGCCGTGACCAGTTCAGCCACCATATCGGCGAGCACCAGTTCGCGTTCGCAGAACACGTCCACCAGCACCATCCGCTCGCCATCATGTTCGATCACCACATAGGCCTCGTGCTCTGCGGAATGGAACACCGCCTCCCGGTATGGCCCATCGCAATAGAACATCGTCAGCGGCACATTCGGTACCAGGCTCAATCGTGCCTGTGGACAACTCTTTTCCAGCGCATCGATGAAGCGTTGACGTTGTTCGCCATCATCCAGATTCACCGGGTGGAAGGTCGTGGCTCGTGGCTGCGCCGACCAGGGTTGGTAGTACTCGTGTTCGACCACTCGGCGAAAACCAAACTTGGGATAGAGATCGAGTACGGTGCTGTTGGCGAACAGGTACAGCAGGTCGCAGTGGCCTGCCCAGCGCTCGACCAGCACTTCCATCAGATAACGGCTGTAGCCACGGCCTCGTGCTTCGGGCGCAGTCATCACCGTGCCGATCTGAACGCAGCGCATATGTTGGCCACCGAGGGTGAAGTCGAGCAGGTTGGCCGAGGCGTTGGCCAGCATCTTTCCGTCGCGAACCAGTGAGCACGGCTGGTTGTCGGCTTGCCAGAAACCGGCCTGGTACCAGGCTTCGAAGTCGAAGCCATAGGTCTGGCGGGTGAGGGCGTTGAGTTCGGCGCGCAGATGCGGGTTGTCGTGGTAGTGCTCCATCCGCTCAAAGGAGGGATCATTGAGGAAGATTGCCATGGTGTCGAATTTTCAGCGAAAAGGAACTGTAGATTAGCAGTGGTGGGGATGTTGAACTGTAATAAGTTGTAGCCAGTGGGGCGGGTGATAAGTGACGTGTTGTGTTTTAAAGTAAAGTTGTGTCAGTTGTGTCAAATGCTTATTCGGTTCTTATATTTTCCTGGTAAGTGACTGGGGGTGTATAAAGTGGTGGTGTGGTTTTTCTGGAAATTTTGAACTGGACGGTCGCGCTTCGCTGTTTATCAACTGCTTTGCCAAGCCTTATTTTGTTTTTATTTGTTGGGTTGGCTTTATATTCGGACTCTGCTTCTTCAAGTTCGAATTTGGCCTTGGCGGTGTGTTGGTATTTTTTTTCTACGTCGGGCGCGTCTATAAGTCCATAGGCTGCAATGCTGGCTTTTTCAGAGAATTTTACTTCTTTTCTTGACGCCGCATGTCCAGGTGTTCTGTCCGCTCTGCTTGGCTCTGGTGTGTTGGGGGGAGTGGGCGGAGTGGGCTGTACAAATTCCACATGTTCCACATGGCCGTTTCCTACAAAGCTCATAATCTTTTCGATGAAACTGCGAGCCTGCCCTGACTTGTCCTGCCAGTTCATCGGGTCACCCTCACAGTAACCATACGCGTTGAGCCCCCCGGCTTCGAATGGGCTTAGTGCATCCGGGGATTGGAAGCGCATCAACATAGGGTTGTAGGCCCGTCGACCGTTGCCCAGCAGATAGCAGCCAATAGAAGGCTCTAGCGGCAGTGCATTGAAAGCCAGCATTACGGATAGCCCATGATCGGCGGGTAGGTAACCGAAGCAGGAATATGAAAATGGCTTTATCAGCAGATCCAGTACGGAACCACTGCGGTCAATGGTCAGCAGCTTGCTGCCGGAGAAACTAGTCGGGTGATTATGCTTTTTCATAAGGCTGAAAACTATAGTTGGGCTGACACTTGTATGGCTGCTATGTGGATTTGTTCAAGGGTCGGCACTGTGATTTATCATGCTCGAGTATTCGAGGTTGTCAAAGGTCGTCAAGGTTGATGGTCTCTGATGAGCGTACTTTATTTCCATTGATAAAGTTGAATATATTCTTAATGTTTCCCATGAATCCGGGCGTGGACAGAGTGGCCCTGGATGAATGAGCACTGTTGCTGGGTGTCGAGGAGGATGAAACATACAAGGCTCTGCCTCCTATCACATTAACTCTGGCTCTGGCTGGGGTTGAGGGCTTCGAAGAGAAAAGCGAGTCGACATGGTCAGTGCCCGTAGGTGACATTAACGGTGACGAGGAAATATGTTGATCTGCAAGGTTTTGAAATCGTGCATCTTTTGTGGATTTGTAGAATGCGGCAATTGAGGCGATGCCTGATACGTTCACAACCGTGGTACCTACATCTTCCAATATAGTGGCTACATTCTCGTCATATGTGTATCTCGCCACTTTTCCTGCGGCATAAATAGCTGCACCGACACCTCCAGCAGCCAAAATAGCTGCGTCGGTACTAGAAATACTCGCTGAGTTCATCTTACTGATAGCGAGGAATGAGAGTGCAGTGACGCCAGGCATGATGCCTGCCGTGGTATTCGTCGCTGTGCTGAAATTCTGATACGAGGACGTGCTTACCGTGGAATTCGCCAAGCTTTTGATTCGGCCACTTCGATCATGGAAGTTGATTGGATCCCCCTGGCAGTAGATATAACTGTTGACGCCCCCTCCGCTCCAAGGACTGTTGGTCAAATCAGGAGAGTGGAAGCGCATCAGCACAGGGCTATAGCACCTGTGGCCGTTGCCCAGCAGGTACCAGCCCAGTCCGGTCTCGCGCCGTTGTCCGGTGAGTCCTGTATCCGGAGCGCCAGTCGGTGCGCTGCGGTGACCGTAAGGTGCATGGCTGCAAGGCAAGCGCAGCGCTCCGCTTTGCGCAACTTGTGGCGTCTGCATCCAGTCGGACGCGAGCATCTTTGTGGTCTTCATGGTGACCTCTTGTCCAATTGCCAACATAAGTTCAGGAAGTTGATCCATCGAGCCAGGCACCTTCCCACTATTTTTACCGCCGCGTGAAATCAAGCTAGCACCAGGAAGATGCCCGGGTAACTGGCAAAAATGTCAGGTCCATCGGGTGCGCATGGCAAGTCACCCCGGCGTGCATCATCTCTGGCCCAATGCGCATTCGCGTTCGAACAGCACCACCGCCGCCCGCAACTTGCGTCCACCGAACAGGCTCATGCGCTGGAACTCCTGGTAGCTGACCGGCAGGTGCTGGCAGTCCAGGGCCTGCCGGTGACGAGCGTGGTCGGTGTCGGGGTCGTGCAGGTAGACGAAGTCGTCGTCGCAGGCGGTGACCAGCACCCAATGCGGCGCCTTGCTACCGGTCAGCCGGTAGTTGCTGATCAGCACCAGCGCCAGGCCGCCTTCGGCCAGTACCCGGGGCAGGTCGGGGGCCTGCCGGGCGACCTCCACGTCGCTGTCCTGCAATTCGGCGCAGAAGTCCTCATGAACCAGGCGCATGACCTCCTTCTTGCCGGGCTGGCGCACGCCATCGAGAAACAGCGGCCCTTCGGTATTGAGCAGCAGGCGCACGCGAAAGCCCCGACGCCATGCGGCCAGCGCCAGCCCGTGGGGGCTGCAGCCGCCGTGGCCGGAGGTCATGAACACGGTGGTTGCCTCGCGCCACAGGCGCAGTTCCTCGCGGCGGCTTGGCGGGCGCTGCGATCGCAGCGCGGCCATGGCCATCAGCAGGCAGGCCGGGCCGCAGGTGAAATCGGTGGTCTGGGCATAGTAGGGAACCGGTCGCGTCTCGCCCGCCGGGTGCTGGAGGATGCGCTTTTCGTAGCGCAGGGCGCTGGTGTGGTCCTCGTAGTAGTCGTCGACCTGGGCGAAGCGGCGGTAGCCATGGCGTTCGTACAGGGCAATGGCCTTGGGATTGTCGGTGCGTACCTCAAGACGCAGGTAGGCGCGTTCGTGCTCCAGGGCGCAATGTTCGGCCTGTTCCAGCAAGCGGGCGCCAAGGCCATGGCCACGCGCCTGTTCGGCAATGGCGATGGAATACAGCCGGGCCAGCGAGGTGCCACGGTGGAAGAGTAACAGTGCATAACCCATCAGTTGTCCGTCGCGTTGCGCCACCAGCAGGCTGGCGTTGGCGTGGGACAGCATCCAGCGAAAGCTGCGCGGGGTCAGTCGGTCGATGGCGAAGCACTGGTTCTCCAGCGCCAGCAGGGCCGGCAGGTCGTCAACAGTTGCCAGGCGAAATTCGATGTGCATAGGGCCGCCGTAAAAGTTGCGTAATGAAACGGGACATTCGAAAAACTTCGTGCTTAATAGAAACCGTGTCTACCCAACACAGGGCTTCAATCATGTCTTCGTTTCAGGAACCTTTACCTGGCTGGCCCGGGGAAAGTTCACACTCAAGTACAGCTGGTGTTATTTATCCACTGACGCTGGATAATAAGTCAAGTCAGCTGGTGATCATCGTTGAACGGCGTGAGGACTGGGCTTCGTACCTGCCCAGCGAGGACGTCTTGACGGCCCAGGAGTACCTGGAGGAGCCACGCGAGGCCGATAACGGCAAGCGTGTCCAGGTAATAAACCTATGTCGTAATTACAAGTATCTAGGTCACGGTTATTATTGTTCGTTGTTGGCCGAGGCGCGAGGGCATAAAGTCATTCCCTCGGTCAGAAGTATCAGTGAGTTGACCCGTAAGTCGTTATACGGATTGGCCCTCGACGACATGGCGCGCAGCCTCGAGAGTGCCTTGGCCAATCACCCCTATGGAGAAACCGAAGGGTTCACCCTGACCCTGTATTTCGGCCGTACCGATCTGGAACCGCTGCAGGACATCGCCCGCCAGCTGTTCGAAAGTTTCCCGTGCCCGATCCTGCTGGTGGAGTTCCGCAAGACCAGCACCTGGCATATCGCCGGGGTCAAGGCCGGTGCGCTGCACAAGTTGCGTGAAGACCAGCAGGACCCGTTCGCCAACGCCCTCGATGGCTTCAGCCGCAGGATCTGGCGCCAGCCACGCTCGCGCCGCGTGGCGCGATACGACCTGGCGATCCTCCACGACCCTGACGAAGCGCTGCCGCCTTCCAACCCCAAGGCACTGGAACACTTCATCCGCGCCGGGCGCCAGTTGGGGGTCGATGTCGAGCTGATCGGCAAAAAAGACTACGCCCGTCTGGCCGAATACGATGCCCTGCTGATCCGCGAGACCACCAGCGTCGACAACCACACCTACCGCTTCGCCAAGAAGGCCGAGAGCGAAGGGCTGGTGGTAATGGACGACCCGGCATCGATCCTGCGCTGCACCAACAAGGTGTACCTGACCGACCTGCTGCGCAGCCATCGCCTGGCCATGCCGGCCAGCGAGATCCTCTACCGCGACAACCCTCAGGCCCTGGAAGGCATCGGCGAGCGGTTGGGCTTTCCGCTGGTGCTGAAGATCCCCGACGGCTGTTTCTCCCGGGGCGTGATCAAGGTCAAGGACCCCGGCGAACTCCAGGCCGCCACCGCCGACCTGTTCGAGCATTCGGTACTGCTGCTTGCCCAGGAATACCTCTACACCGAGTACGACTGGCGTATCGGTGTGCTCAACCGCAAACCGATTTTTGCCTGCCAGTACTTCATGTCCAAGGGCCACTGGCAGATCTTCAACCATCAGGCCCAGCGCGACGAGGTCAACGGCGAGTGCCGCACCCTGGCCGTGCACGAGGCGCCGCGGGCGGTGGTGGAGCTGGCGGTCAAGGCCGCCAACCTGATCGGCGATGGCCTGTACGGCGTCGACCTCAAACAGGTCGGCGAGCGGGTGGTGGTAATAGAGGTCAACGACAACCCCAACCTCGACGCAGGCATCGAGGATGCCTACCTGCATGACGACCTTTACACCCTGGTGCTGGAGGAATTCATCCGTCGCCTGGAGCAGAAGCGCCGGGGGCAAGCCTGGTAACGAGGTGCTGGCATGATCGAAAGCTATAGCCTGGCCCATGGCCAGTTGCGCAAGCGCGAAGGACTCGATTGCGAGGTGCTGCTGTTCGTAGAGCCGGACAGTGCTGAGCGTGAGCTGTTGCAGGCTTGGTTCCACCTGGATGCCCATGCCCTGGCTTCGGCACTCGACCCGGACGAGGTGTCACGCATAGAACTGCACCGCGATGGCCTGTTCCTGATCTGGAAACGCCCGGAGAGCTACACCGGGGGCAACAGTTTCGCCTTCCAGGTGTCTTCGTTCGGCATGTTGATGGTCGACGGCCACCTGGTGCTGATCGCCCCGGACGCCTCCCTGCTCGACGGCCTCGGGCAGCGCCATGCGCTGCATGATCCGATGGATGTGCTGCTGGCCATCCTGCTGGACAACCTGCATCACTACCTGGGGCACCTGAAGGTGATCAAGATGGTCGCCCGCGAACTGCAGCAGCGCTTCGAGCAGTCGCTGGAGAACCATCACCTGATGCAGATGTTCAACCTCAGCGAGAGCTTGATCCACTACATCAACGCCATCCACAGCAATGGCGCGGTGCTCTCGCGCTTGCGCGCCCATGGCGAGAAGCGCCATTTCAACCCCGAGGTGCTGGCGCTGATCGACGACCTGGTCATCGAGAACAACCAGTGCCACAAGCAGGCCGAAATCTACTCGACGGTGTTCGCCGGCCTGATGGACGCCCGCGGCAACCTGGCCAACAACGCGATGAACGAGACCCTGCGCAAGCTCACCCTGATCAACGTGGTGTTCCTGCCGCTGAACCTGATCGCCAGCATTGGCGGGATGTCCGAGTTCAGCATGATGACGGCAGGCGTGCCCTGGTGGCTGGCCTATGCCGTGCTGGTGCTGACGATGATGCTGCTGGGCGTGCTCATGGTGCTGGCGCTCAAGCGCCTGGCCAGGGGGCGTCGGCCCGTGGTGCCCCTTGCGCAAACCGAGCGCCCCGTTGCACGGCCGACCCCCTCATTCCCTGGTATCGCCAATTGGAGAGCGCCATGAGCAATCTGCAGATCGGCCTGATGATCGTCACGGTGATCGTGGTGTTCGCGGTGGTGAACTTCTACTGGGACTACCTGCGTGACCGCGACTGACGCAAACAGGCATGTCCGGGGGCTTGACTGACGTGCACGGGCACGCGGTGTCGTGATCGAACAGTTGTCTGACGTTTTCGAGCATTTTGCTCGCGCCGCGCCCAGCTTAAAGTGAAGCCCGCATCCCCATGGTGCGTTGCCCCGGGCGCATGAGAAGGCCGTAACAGAGCGTGCGCAACGTACTCCGCCCTTAGCCGAGGAGACCGTTTCGCCTACGCCTGCCCGTCCCTTCCTTGTGTCAGTAAAAAGAGAACAAGACCAATGAACACCGTGGGAACTGATGGCAACCTTGCTCAAGGTTTCAAGCCACGTCACGTAACGATGCTGTCCATCGCCGGCATCATCGGCGCGGGACTTTTCGTCGGCTCCGGGCATGCTATCGCGGCTGCCGGGCCCGCCACCATTCTTTCCTATTTTGTGGCCGGCACCCTGGTGGTGCTGGTCATGCGCATGCTCGGTGAAATGGCAGTGGCCCATCCTGATACCGGCTCGTTCTCCACCTATGCCGACCAGGCCATCGGGCGCTGGGCCGGCTATACCATCGGCTGGCTGTACTGGTGGTTCTGGGTGCTGGTGATCCCCATCGAGGCGCTGGCTGCGGGGCATGTGCTCAACGCCTGGTTCCCCCAGGTGGACAGCTGGATCTTCGCCCTGGCCTCGGTGCTGCTGCTGGCCTGCACCAACCTGTTCAGCGTGGCCAAGTACGGCGAGTTCGAATTCTGGTTCGCCATTCTCAAGGTCACCGCGATCCTCGGCTTCATCGGCCTGGGTTTTGCCGCACTGGCAGGCTGGTTGCCGGAGCGCGAGGTCAGCGGGTTGAGCACGCTGGTCGACGAGCATGGCGGCTTCGCGCCCAAGGGCTGGTCGGCGGTGGTCGGTGCCTTCATCACCGTGATGTTCAGTTTCATCGGCACCGAGGCGGTGACCATCGCCGCTTCCGAGTCCAGCGATCCGGCGCGCAACATCGCCAAGGCCACCCGTTCGGTGATCTGGCGCATCAGTACGTTCTATATCCTGTCGATCTTCGTGATCATCTCGGTAGTGCCGTGGAATGACCCGCAGTTGGCTGTGGTGGGCTCCTACCAGCGCGCGCTGGAGATCATGAACATCCCCAACGCCGCGCTGATGGTCGACTTCGTGGTGCTGATCGCGGTGACCAGTTGCATGAACTCGTCGATCTACATCGCCTCGCGGATGATGTACTCGCTGGCCAAGCGCGGCGATGCGCCAGCGCTGCTGAAGAACACTTCACGGGTTGGCGTGCCGCGTGCGGCGGTGTTCGGCAGCACCCTGATCGGCGCGGCCATCGCCATTCTCAACTACTTCGCGCCCAAGGGCGTGTTCGAGTTCCTGCTGGCCAGCTCCGGCGCCATTGCCTTGCTGGTGTACCTGGTGATCGCCATTTCGCAGTTGCGCATGCGTGCACGGCTGGAGCGCGAAAGCGCCAACCTCAAGTTCCGCATGTGGCTGTTCCCCTGGCTGACCTGGGCGGTGATCCTGTTCATCGGCGGCGCACTGGCCGTGATGATGTTCACCGAGGAACACCGCGCCGAGGTCACCGCCACCTTGAGCCTGGCGATCGTGATCTCGTTCCTCGGCATCATCACCACCCGGGGGCATGCGCGGGGCGCCGCAGCAGCAGGCTCTGCGGGTTGAGGTGAAACCGGGCTTGCCCGCAACGTGGCAAGCCCGAGCCTACGCGTTGCCATGACGTTTCCCGGAGGATTTGCGGGTTTTGGCAAAGCCCCGAATCTTCATCGGCGTGATATATCCGTGCCATCATTTTTTGTCTTACACTCCGGCCATCAGCTCGCAAGGGAGTGCGCAACATGCTTCGCGGTTTCCGTCTGGCTTTGACCCTGGGTCTGTTGCACCTGCCGCTGGCGCAGGCCGGCGACCCACCCGCCGACCCCTTGCTCGATACCCCCGCTGCGTCCAGCGCCGGGCAGAATCCCCGTGGTGTGCTGCGTGCCCGTGACCAGGCCGTGCTGTCCAGTGAGCTGGCCGGGCGCATCGTCGAGATGCCCTATGCCGATGGCCAGGACTTCAAGCAGGGCAGCACCCTGGCGCGCTTCGATTGCAGCGCCTACCAGGCCCAGCTCAACGCCGCCCAGGCCGCCGTGCGCGCTGCCCGCGAGGAACTCAACCACAACCGCCAACTGGCCGCGCTGAAGTCGGTCGGCCAGTTCGAGGTGTCGTTGGCCGAGGCCAAGCAGGCCCAGGCCCAGGCCGAGGCCCAGGTGTACCAGGTGCAGGTCCGGCGCTGCGTGGTCAGCGCGCCGTTCGATGGCCGGGTGGTTCAGCGCCGGGCCCAGCCCCATGAAAGCGTCGCCAGTGGGTCACCGCTGCTTGAGGTGGTGGACAACCGCTCGCTGGAGATCCACCTGCTGGTGCCCTCGCGTTGGCTGGGGCAGCTCAAGCAAGGCCAGCCGTTCGAGTTCGTTCCCGATGAAACCGGCAAGCCGCTGCAGGCACAGGTCAAGCGCGTCGGCGCACGGATCGACGAGGGCAGCCAGACGTTGCTGCTGATCGGCGAACTGCCCCGTGACAGCCAGGGGCTGCTGGCCGGCATGAGCGGCACCGCCCACTTCGCCGCACAACCATGACGGCCGCCGCCACGGGGGTGGCTGAGCGTGCCTTCGCGCTGTTTCTCGGCCTGCAGCGTCAGGCCCGCCAGGCGGCTGGTCCCGAGCAGCTCGCCTACAACATGGTCAACGATGGCCAGACACTGTTTGGTTTTCGCCATGCCGCCCTGCTGATCGCCGGCAAGGTTCGAGCACTGACCGGCATCAGTGTGGTCGAGGCCCATGCGCCGTTCGTGGCGTTTGTCGAACGCGCCGCTCACACGCTCCAGGCCGCCGGTGTGGCGGCCCGGACGGGGGCCGTGGATCCGGCGACGCTGGATACCCAGGCCCAGGCAGACTGGCAGTTGTTGTCGGCCGCTCACGCATTTTGGTTGCCCTTGCTCGATCGCCAGGGCGAAGCGTTCGGCGGGCTGTGGCTGGCCCGCGACCAGGCGTTCAACCCCGCCGAGCAAGCCCTGCTCAATCAGTTGGGGGAGACCTACGCGCATGCCTGGCTGGCTTTGGGCCCGGCCAAACCCTGGCGATTGCGTTGGCCACGGCGGCGCCTGCTGGCGGCCTTGGGGTTGTCGTTGCTGGTGCTGTTGGTGCCGGTGCGCCAGTCGGTGCTGGCCCCGGCCGAGGTCGTGCCGCGGGCAGGGCGGGTGGTTGCCGCGCCGCTGGACGGGGTGATCGCCGAGTTCCTGGTCAAGCCCAACCAGACGGTCGCCGTCGGTGACCTGCTGGTGCGCTTCGACGCCACCACCCTCAAGGCCCAGGTCGATGTCGCCGAGCGCGCCCTCGGGGTCGCCGAGGCTGAGCTCAAGGCCAGCACCCAGCGCGCCTTCAGCGATGCCGAATCCAATGCCCGCCTCGACCTGCTGGCCGCCCGCGTGGAACAGAAACGCGCCGAACTCGACTACGCCCGCCAGCTCCTCGGCCGCAGCGAAATTCGCGCCGAGCGTGCGGGAATCGCGGTGTTCGCCGACGCCGAGCGCTGGACCGGCAAGCCCGTGCAGACCGGCGAGCGCCTGATGCAACTGGCCGATCCGCAGCAGGCCGAACTGCGCCTGGAGCTGCCGGTGGGCGATGCCATCGCCTTGCAACCCGGCGCCGAAGTGGCGTTGTTCCTCGACAGCGACCCGCTGCATCGCCATGGCGCCCGCTTGGAGCGCGCGGCCTACGAGGCCCAGGCCACCGCAGCCGGGCAACTGGCCTACCGGCTGGACGCCGGTTTCGACGAGGCACCGCCGCGCATCGGCTTGCGTGGTACCGCCAAGGTGTATGGGGAGCGCGCACCGCTGGTCTATTACCTGCTGCGTCGCCCGCTGGCTGCGTTGCGTCAGGGGCTGGGGCTGTGACCCTGCCGGCGTTGCGCGTCGACCTGCAGCTGTCGCCAGCGGCGGCCGGGCATGACGGCGCGCCGCAGTGGACCCTGGCCGACCCGCTGCGCGGGCGTTACTTCAAGCTGGGCGGTGGCGCCGTGCGGCTGTTGCAGCACTGGCGCCTGGGCGACCCGCAGCGTGTGCTGGCTGCCGCCAATGCCGAGCCTGGCCTGGCAGTCGACGAGCAGGCATTGGAAGAACTGTTGCTGTTTCTCGGCCAGCACGACCTGATCGGCGCCGAAGATGCCCGCCAGCGCGAAAGCTATGCGACCAAGGCCGCCGCCACCCGGCAGAGCCTGTGGACCCGTGTGCTGCACCAGTACCTGTTCTTCAGGATTCCGCTGTGGCGCCCGGATGCCTTCCTCAACCGCGCATGGCCGATGCTCGAACGCCATGGAGGCTGGATCTTGCGCTACGCCCTGCCGTTGGTGCTGGCGTTGGGCATGTTCCTGGTGATCCGCGACTGGTCGCGCTTCATTGCCACGTTCCCGCACCTGTTCAGCCTCGGCGGCATCCTCGCCTTTGGCGCGGCGCTAGGGTTCGCCAAGCTCTGCCATGAGTTCGGCCACGCCTTCATGGCCAAGCGCGCCGGGTGCCGGGTGCAGAGCATGGGCCTGGCGTTCATGGTGCTGTTGCCGATGTTCTACACCGATGTCAGCGATGCCTGGCGCGTCAGCGACCGCCGTGCGCGGTTGCTGATCGATGCCGGTGGGGTGTTCGCCGAGCTGCTGCTGGCGGTGCTGGCGCTGCTGGCCTGGTCGCTGCTGCCTGACGGCCCGGCACGCACGGCAGCGTTCATGCTGGCCAGCGCCACCTGGATCACCACCTTACTGGTCAATCTCAACCCCTTCATGCGTTTTGATGGCTACTTCCTGATCAGTGACTTGTGGCGGGTCGAGAACCTGCAGAACCGCGCCTTTGCCCTGTGTCGCTGGCGATTGCGCGAGGCGCTGTTCGGCTATGGCGAGCCAGCCCCGGAAGCCTGGTCGCCGACCATGCGCCGCCGTTTGCTGGTGTGGGGCTATGGCGCCTGGCTGTGGCGCGCGGTGCTGTTCTTCGGTATCGCCCTGGCGGTGTATCACCTGTTCTTCAAGGTGCTGGGCATCTTCCTGATGCTGGTGGAGCTGGCCTGGTTCATCGGTATGCCGGTGTACAAGGAGTTGCGGCAATGGTGGCTGCACCGTGGCCAGGCGGCGCCGGGCAAGACGCTGCGGGTGGCGGCCGGGCTGGGTTTGCTGCTGGCCGTGCTGGTGCTGCCCTGGCGTGGCGCGGTGGACGTGCCGGCGATGCTCGAGGCGTCCCGCGTCAGCGCCCTGCATGCGCCGGTGGCGGCACGGGTGAAAAGCTTGCCGGTGGGCGAAGGGCAGGCGGTTCGCCAGGGCGAGCTGCTGGTGGAGCTGGAATCGCCCGACCTGACGTCGCGCCAGTCCATCGTGCGCCGCGAGATCGACATCCTGCAGCTGCTGTTGCGCCGCCAGGCCGGGCGCAGCGAGACGGCGGCGGACGCTGGGGTGCTAGAGCAGCAACTGGCCGAAGCCGTGGCCGAGTACCGCGGCCTGGCCGCCCAGCGCGAGCGCCTGCAGCTGCGCGCGCCCCGCGACGGTGTGCTGCGTGACCTGCCGGCCGGCCTGGCAGCGGGGCAATGGGTAAGCCCGGCACTAACCTTGGGCCGGGTAGTCGAGCCGGGGCTGCGTTTGCGCGGTTACCTGGCCGAAGCCGATCTGTGGCGGGTGGCGGCCGGCAGCGAAGGGCGCTTCATCGCCGATGACCCGGCGCGCCCGGCATTGCCGGTGCGCGTGGAGCAGGTGGATGCCACCGGCGTTGCCGTGCTGGAGCTCGAAGCGCTGGCCTCCGACCGCCATGGCCCGGTAGCCGTGCGGCGTGATGGCCAGCAGCGTGCGGAGCCGGTGCAGGCCCAGTATGGCGTGCGCCTGAGCCCGTTGGGCGAAGTGCCCGATGTGGCCCAGCCGTTGCGTGGGGTGGTGGTACTGGAGGGCGCGCGCGAGTCGTTGCTGGGGGCCGCCTGGCGACGATTGGCGGCGTTGGGGGTTCGTGAGAGTGGGTTTTAGGCGGCCTTTCCCCTCCAGGGACCCGTCGCCTTTAGGCTGTCCATGCCAGGAACACCGTTCAAGACAATGCCAACGCAAGGAGCCCGCATGACCGAGACCGCTCTGCCACTGTGTTCCCGCCTTACCTTGCCCACCAACCTGCCCGCGTTGCTGCAGGCCCTGACCCGGCTGGACACTCACGCCTGGCAGGCGCACTTCAACCGGGGCTACCACGAGGGTGACTGGAGCGGTGTGGCGCTGGTCGCCGCCGAGGACGCGCCGTTGCCTCTGGCCCCAGGCACAGGCGCGCCGAATAGCCTGGCCTGGTGGCAGGGCGAGCCGGCCTGGCAGCAAGCACTCGCACCCTTCCAGGCATCGCTGCGCGCCGCCCGCCTGCTTCGCCTGGGCGCGGGGGCGCGCATACACGAGCACCGTGACCCCGACCTCGGGCGCCCAGGCGGCTGCCTGCGCTTGCACATACCGCTGCTGAGCCCTCCGGGCGTGGAGTTTCTTGTGGATGGCCTGCAAGTGCCGATGCGCCCGGGCGAGTGCTGGTTCATCGACTTGTCGCGCCCCCACCGGGTCAACAACCCCGGGCCCGGTGAGCGCATCCACCTGGTACTCGACTGCGCGGCCGACCCTTGGCTACTGGCGCTGATCGACGGAGGCCTGGCGCAGACGCCGGCACTGCAGCCCGGGAGGGCTGGGCAGGCATTCGAACGGTTTCGCCAGCAGGTGAGTGAGGCGCCGGCATTGGCCGCGCAACTACAGGCGTTGGAGGATCCCCGGGCCTTCGTGGCCGAGGCGGTGCGCCTTGGTGCCGAGCTAGGGCTGGCGTTTTCCGAGGCAGAGGTCCTGGGCGCCATGCGCCGGGGCAAGCAGGCATGGAGCGATCAATGGCGAGTGTGAATACCCCGATGGATTTTCACGGCTGGCTGCCCATCCGCCTCTGGCAAGGCGACGCCGGATGGCGGGTGGACTGGTGCTGGTTCGGCGAGAGGCGCCTGGCCCGGCCGTTTTTCCGCGACGACGTCGACCAGGCACTGCGCTTGCCCTTCAACCAGGCCATGCGCCGCGACACCGATGTCCAGGCTTTGCTCGACTGGCAACTGCACAGCCCGGGCCTGGCGCCCTCGGTGCTGGTGTTCCATGCCTCGCGCTGTGGCTCGACGCTGATCGCCCAATTGCTCGCCAGTCAGGCCCGCAACATCGTGCTGTCCGAGCCGCCGCCGTTGGACAACCTGTTGCGTGCCGCGCGCCAGGACCCGTCCGCCGTCGCCTGGCAGGCCGATGCATTGCGGGCGCTGTGCTCGGCCTACGGTCAGCGTCGTCGGGGCGACGAGCGCCACCTGTTGATCAAGCTCGACGCCTGGAGCATCTTCGACGCGCCACTGCTGACGGCGCTGTATCCCCAGGTGCCACGGGTATTCCTCTACCGTGACCCGCTGGAAATCGTGGTTTCCCAATTGCGCCAGCCGGGCATGCACCGGGTACCGGGCCTGCTTGGTGCCTCTGGGCTCGACAGTGTGCTGGCCGAGGCCCAGGGCATGGGCGCGGTGCAATACACCTGCCGGATGATTGGCGAAATCCTTGCGGCTGGCCTAGCGTTGTGCGAACGCGAAGGTGCCATAGCGGTGAACTACAGCGAGTTGCCCGATGCTGTCTGGGGGCGCCTGGGGCCACTGTTCGGCATCCTGCCAGGCGAAGTAGCGGATTTGCAGGCGGTCGCGGCCTTCGACGCCAAGCAGCCGGCCCTGAACTTCAGCGCCGATGGCCAGCGCAAGCGTGACGAAGCCAGCGACGAGGTGCGCGCGGCGATCGCCCGTTGGGCCCTGCAGCCTTACAACGCTTTGGAATCCATACGGTTGCGAAATGCCTAGAAACCGGCGTCAAAATACCTCGAACGGGTGTTTGAGAAAATAGTTGCAAAGACCACGCTACAGTAGTGGCTATATGCCTTGTTGTTCGGCTACGCTGCGGGTGATCGTGTAGGACAATTCACTTGGATGTGCGCCCCTCACCATGGGGTAACCTTACGCAGGGAAGCCAGACCCGATGTCCATCCCCGAGGTGAACCTCCGTCCCATGGTGGACGCCGACCGGGCGTTCCTGCGCGAGCTCTATGGCACCACGCGTGCCGCCGAAATGGCCCTGCTGCCGTGGCCGCAGGCCGCTATCGATGCCTTCCTCGACCAGCAGTTCCAGGCCCAGCACGACTACTACCAGGCCCAGTTCGCCGACGCCGGCTTCTTTGTCATCGAAACGGCGGGCGAGCGCATCGGCCGTGCCTGCCTGCAGTGGACCGACAGCCACGTGCAATTCATCGACATGGCCCTGCTGCCCGCCTGGCGCGGCCGTGGCATCGGCAGCCGGCTGCTCGGCCAGTGGCTGGCACGTGCCGATGAACGGGGGCTCAGCGCCGGCCTGCATGTGACCGCCCACAACCCGGCCTTGCGGCTCTATCAGCGCTGTGGGTTCCGGGTGGTCGGCGAGAACGGCTTGTCGCTGAAAATGAGCCGGCCAGCGTCCATTGCCGCGATTGATGCGACCGGTGAGCCCCGATATCCAAGGGGGCCGGAGCTCCAGACGATTTTCCACGCCGATCGGCAGCTCTGAGCGTGCCTGTCACGAACGTGATTACCTGCGGGCCTTGAGGCCCGTCCTTGCCGCGTTGTCAAAGGAGTGCAGTAAATGAGTGAGCCATTCATCGGTCAGATCACATTGTTCGCGGGAAACTTCGCGCCACGGGGTTGGATGTTTTGCCAAGGGCAGCTGCTAAGCATCGCCCAGAACACCGCGTTGTTCTCGATTCTGGGTACGACCTACGGTGGCAATGGCCAGACTACATTCGCCCTGCCTGACCTGCGTGGTCGCGCACCTGTCCAGCAGGGGCAGGGGCCAGGCTTGCCGAGTGTCGTGCTGGGCGAGGCAGCCGGCACGCCGACTACCACGCTGACATCGCTGAACATGGCGTCGCAGGCCGTGAACATCCCCGCGCAGACCGTATCGGTCGCCATCCCTGCCGCAGAAGGTGACGCCGACCTGCCTGCACCCTCGACCACTGGCGTGCTGGCCAAACCGAAGGATTCGTCCGGTTCGGGGGTGTCGATCGACATATACGCCTCTACCGCCAGCAATACCACGCTCAAACCCTTCAACCTCACCATCCCTGCCACGACAGGGGTGACCGCGGCAGGCAATCAGCCGTTCTCGAACCAGAGCCCTTACCTGGGCATCAACTTCATCATCGCGACCGAAGGGATCTTCCCCTCACGCAACTGAAGCCGGTTGGCTAGGCAGGCAGGGCTGCGGGGCGCGCATTGGCGCCCCGTCGTCCGTTCAGGATTACCAGACAAGGACAGGCCGTCCTCATTGCAGGGACGGCAGGCATAAGCAGCCGCAGGGCTGAGCGAGGGCATCATGGCATTCTGGAAACGCGGTAAAGACACCCACACACCCAACGTTTCCGCGAGCCGGCCCAGTCTCATCCAGGCCCTGGAACCGCGCATGATGTTCGACGCCTCGGTGGGCGTGGTCGCCGATCAGGGGGCTCAGGCGGTCGAAGCCGCCGCAGCCGCCACCGGAGGCAAGGACACCAGCGCCGCCAGTGATGCGGCCAGTACCCGCGATAACACCGCCCACGAACCGGCCCATCAGGCGGCACCGGCCACCGCGCCGATCTCCCAGGCTCCGGGCAATCATGAAGTGGTATTCGTCGACTCTGCGGTAAGTGATTACCAGAAACTCATCGCCGGCCTGCCTGCCGGGGTCGAGGTGGTGGTGCTGGACAACGGCAAGGATGGCTTCAAGCAGATCGCCGACTATCTCAATGGCCGTAGCGACGTGACTTCAGTCGATATCATCAGCCACGGCGACAGCGGCTATGTGTACCTGGCCGGCAATGCCATCTGGGCCAACCAACTGGCCAGCCATGGAACCGACCTGGCGCGCATCGGCGCCAGCCTGGCCCCAGGCGGCGATATCCGCTTCTTTGCTTGCAACACCGGCGCCGGCAGCGATGGCCAGATGTTCGTCAACGAGGTGGCGCGGCTCAGCGGTGCCGACGTGGGCGCCTCGGCCGACTCGACTGGCAACCGCGCTGGCGAGGACTGGGAACTGGAGACCGTTTCCGGCGCGGTGGCCACTGGCGTGGGCGTGCAGCGCGGCGACCTGTCGGCATTCAATACCTCGCTGGCGACCATCACCGTCACCAGCAGCAATGCGTCACTCATCGCCAACGATGGCCAGGTATCCCTGGCCGAAGCCATCCAGGCCGCGAACACCGACACTTCGGTAGATGGCTCCGCCGCGGGCAGCGGCAACGACATCATCGTGTTCCACCAGAACCTGAAAGGCGGGACCATTCGCTGGTCGTCGGCCACGGCGCTGGCGGTGACCAGCAACATCACCATCAACGGTGATGTCGACGGCGACGGCAAGGGCGACATCATCCTCAGTGGCGACGTCAACAGCAACAACATCCGCGATGCTGGCGAGGCCTCGGGCCTGCAAAGCAACGGCGGCGGTGTGCTGACGGTGCGCAACCTGGACATGCGGCATTTCTCCGGCAACATCACCGGTGGGGCCATCCGCGCCAATGGCGGTTCGATCACCGTCGAGGATTCCAACTTCCAGGACAACGCCGGCACCGTGATCAACTCGGCGACCACCCTAGGCTCCACGGTGGTGGTACGCAACACCACGATCCATGACAACAATGCGAGCATCATCGGCGCCACCGGCATGTCGTCGCTGGTACGCCTGGGCGGCGCCAACAACCACGTCCTGGAAAACGTGGCGATCTACAACAACAGTGGGACCTACGCCGCCACTGCCACGGTCGCTGGCGCCTCGGTCATCGTGCTGAGCAATACCGGTGGCTCGGTCAGCATCGTCAACAGCACCATCGCCAACAACACCTACCTCAACACCAGCAGTGGCACCATCAACTCCGCCGGCCTGGGGTGGGCCACTGGCGGCGCCGGCACGGTGACGGTGCTCAACAGCATCATCAGTGGCAACACGGTCAACGGCGCTGCCCTTGATGCCGCCACCAACAGCGGCAGTGGCGGTGGCTACACCAGCACCACCAACCTGATCGGCACCCCGGTCAACTTCGTCAATGCCGCCGGCGGCGATTACCGCCTGGCCAGCACTGCCAGCAACGCCATCGACCAGGGCACCCAGGCGGGCGCGCCGGCCACCGACCTGCGCGGTTTCGACCGGCCCCGTGGCGGCGGTGTCGATATCGGTGCCTACGAGGTGCTGTACTCGGCGCCGCCGCTGGTCGACCTGGACACCAGCACCGGTGGTAACGACAGCACCGTCAATTTCGCCGGCTCCCCGGTGGTGATCGTGCCGAACATCAACATCAGCCAATCCGACGGCGATACCCAGGTCAGTGGTGCCACCCTGACCTTGGGCGGCGTGCTCGATGGCGGCAGCGAGACCCTGTCGCTCAGCGCCGGGCAGATCGCCACGGCGGCCAGTTACGGCATCACCATCAGCGGCTCGGGCAGCGCGGTGCTGTCGCTCAGCGGCGTGGCCACCCTGGCCCAGTATCGTGCGGTACTTGCCGCAGTGACCTATGGCAACGCCGCAGGGGCCTACACCAGCGGCACCCGTAGCGTGACCGTCAGTATCAATGACGACATGGGCAGTACTACCCGCACCGCTTCGGTGGTGGTCCAGCCACTCAATGCCGCGCCGGTGATCGGCAACCTCAACGGCGACAGCCAGACCTTCATCCAAGGCAGTGGCGCCGTGCTGCTCGACAGCGGCAGCAACGCCACGGTCACCGACAGCGACTCGGCCGACTTTGCCAGCGGAAACCTGACCGTGGCGGTCAGCGCCAACGGTGTGGCCGGCGAAGATCTGCTGGGCATCCGCAACCAGGGCAATGGCGCCGGGCAGATCGGCGTCAGCGGCAGCACGGTGAGCTACGGCGGAGTGGCCATCGGCACCTATACCGGCGGCACGGGCGGCGCCAACCTGGTGCTGACGTTCAACGGCAATGCCACGGCCGCAGCAGTCCAGGCGGTGGTGCGCAACCTCACCTACGACAACAGCAATGCCGCCAACAGCATCGGCCAGGCCACCCGCACCCTGTCGGTCACCGTCAACGATGGCGATGGCGCCACCTCCAGCGCGGCTTCGGTCACGGTGGCCATTCACGAGACGGTTCCGCCCACCGCCACCATCACCCTCAGCGACACGGCCCTGAAAGTGGGCGAGACCGCGACGGTGACCATCACCTTCAGCGAGGTGGTGAGCGGTTTCTCCAATGCCGACCTGACGGTGGCCAACGGCACCCTGAGCGCGGTGTCCAGCAGCGATGGCGGCAAGACCTGGACCGCCACCTTCACCCCGACCAACAGCATCACCAACGCCAGCAACGTCATCACCCTGAACAACGCCGGTGTCACCGACCTGGCCGGCAACGCTGGCGTAGGCACCACCAATTCGGCCAACTACAGCATCGACACACAGCGCCCGACGGCGACCATCGTGGTGGCCGACAGCAACCTGAGCATCGGTGAGACGTCCCAGGTGACCATCACCTTCAGCGAGGCCGTGACCGGCTTCACCAATGCCGACCTGACGGTGGCCAACGGCACCTTGAGCACGGTGTCCAGCAGCGATGGCGGGATCACCTGGACCGCGACGTTCACCCCGACCAACGCCATCACCGACGCGACCAACCTCATCAATCTGGACAACACCGGGGTGAGCGATGCCGCTGGCAACGCCGGCAGCGGCACCACCAACTCGAACAACTACGCCATCGACACCCAGCGCCCGACGGCGACCATCGTGGTGGCCAGCCCCACCCTGGCCATCGGCCAGACGTCGCTGGTGACGTTCACCTTCAGCGAGGCCGTGACCGGCTTCACCAATGCCGACCTGACGGTGGCCAACGGCACCCTGAGCGCCGTCTCCAGCAGCGACGGCGGGATCACCTGGACCGCGACATTCACCCCGAACAGCACCATCACCGACGCGACCAATGTCATCACCCTGGACAACACCGGGGTGAGCGATGGCGCTGGCAACGCCGGCAGCGGCACCACCAACTCGAACAACTACGCCATCGACACCGTGCGCCCGATCGCGACCATCGTGGTGGCCAACCCCACCCTGGTCATCGGCCAGACGTCGCTGGTGACGTTCACCTTCAGCGAGGCCGTGAGCGGTTTCAGCAATGCCGACGTGACGGTGGCCAACGGCAACTTGAGCGCGGTGTCCAGCAGCGACGGCGGGATCACCTGGACGGCCACCTTCACCCCGTCAAGCAACATCACCGACACCACCAACCTCATCACCCTGGACAACAGCGGGGTGGCCGATCTGGCCGGCAACGCCGGTAGCGGCACGACCGACTCGAACAACTACACCGTCGACACCCAGCGCCCGACGGCCACCATCGTGGTCGCCGACAACAATCTCACCGTCGGCGAGACCACCACGGTGACCATTACCTTCAGCGAGGCTGTAACCGGCTTCACCCTCGCCGATCTGACGGTGGCGAACGGCAACTTGAGTGGGCTTTCCAGCAGTGATGGCGGCATCACCTGGACGGCGACGTTCACCCCTTCGGTAAACGTGCAGGACGCCACCAACGTGATTGCCCTGAGCAACAGCGGGGTGGCCGACCTGGCTGGCAACGCCGGCAGCGGTACCACCAACTCCAACAACTACGGCGTCAGCACCATGCAACCCACGGCCACCGTGGTGGTAAGCGATGCGGCGCTGCGCATCGGTGAAACCTCACTGGTAACCATCACGTTCAGCGAGGCGGTGAGCGGATTCACCAACGCGGACCTGACCGTGGCCAACGGCACCCTGAGCGCGGTCTCCAGCGCCGACGGCGGCATTACCTGGACGGCCACCTTCACCCCGACCGGCAACATCACCGACAGCACCAACCTGATCACCCTCGACAACAGCGGCGTGGTCGGCCAGAGCAGCGGCAATGCCGGTACCGGCAGCACCGACTCGAACAACTATGCCATCGACACCCAGCGCCCGACGGCGACCATCGTGGTGGCCGACAGCAACCTGGCCATCGGCGAGACGTCGCTGGTGACCATCACCTTCAGCGAGGCGGTGAGCGGATTCACCAATGCCGACCTGACCGTGGCCAACGGCACCCTGAGCGGGCTGAGCAGCAGCGATGGCGGTATCACCTGGACCGCGACCCTGACGCCGACCGCCGGCATCACCGACACCTCCAACGTGATCACCCTGGATAACAGCGGGGTGACGGACACCGCCGGCAACGCCGGTTCCGGCGCCACCGACTCGAACAACTACGCCGTCGACAGCCAGCGGCCAACCGCCACCATCGTCATGGCCGACAGCGATCTACGCGTCGGTGAAACCTCGTTGGTGACCATCACGTTCAGCGAGGCGGTAGCGGGCTTCACCAACGCTGACCTGAACTTGCCCAATGGCACCCTGGGCACGCTGTCCAGCGTCGACGGCGGTATCACCTGGACCGCCATCTTCACGCCGAGCAACGGCGTGCAGGACGCCACTAACCTGATCGTACTGAACAACACGGGCTACACCGACCTGGCCGGCAACAGCGGAACCGGCACCACTTCATCGGCCAACTACACGGTCAACACCGTCGTCCCCACCGCCACCGTCGTGGTTGCCGATACGGCCCTGCGCGCGGGCGAGTCGAGCCTGGTGACCATCACTTTCAGCGAGGCGGTGAGCGGCTTCACCCTGGCCGACCTGACAGTGGCCAATGGCACCTTGAGCGGGTTGAGCAGCAGCGATGGCGGCATCACCTGGACCGCGACCCTGACACCTGGCAACGGGGTCGAGGACACCAGCAACCTGATCACCCTGGACAACAGCGGCGTGGTCGCGGCGTCTTCGGGCAACGCCGGCGTGGGCAGTACCGATTCCAACAACTACGCCATCGACACCCGCGTTCCCAGCGTGACCAGCGTCGGTGGCCCGGCGGGGGTGTCCTACAACGCCGGCGACTCGCTGGTGTTCGTGGTCAACGCCAGTGAAGCGGTCCAGGTCACGGGGGCGCCGCGCCTGGCGCTGGACATCGGCGGGCACACGGTGTTTGCCGAACTGGTGGCGGGCGCCGGCACCTCGACCCTGGTGTTTCAGTACATCGTCCAGGCCGGTGACAACGACGCTGACGGCATCACCGTGACCGGCCTTGTCGCCAATGGTGCGACCCTTGTCGACGCCGCGGGCAATGCCATGGACCTGACCCTCAATGGCGTGGCTGACACCCACCAGGTGCTGGTCGACACCCAGGCGCCGAGCGCGGTCGGCATCGTCACCCTCGACCCGTCGCCGAGCAACGCCCAGAGCGTGCGCTTCACCGTGACCTTCAACGAGCAGGTCAATGGCGTCGATCTCAGCGATTTCAGCCTGGTCGGCACCGGCTCGGCCAGCGGCACGCTCAGCGGCCTGCAAGCGCTGGGCGGTGGAGTCTATGTCATCACCGTCAGTGGTGTGCACGGCACCGGCACCCTGGGCCTGAACCTCAATGGCAGCGCCACGGGTATCACCGATGTGGCCGGCAACGCCTTGGTCGGTGGCCTGACCGGCGCCACGTACAACATCGACCGCGACGCCCCCACGGTGGGCAGTGTCGGCGTGCCGGTCGGCGTCCCCTATAACACGGGCGATGTGCTCACCTTCGTGGTCAGCACCAGCGAGGCGGTGATGGTCGACGGCGTGCCGCGGCTTGCCCTGGATGTCGGCGGGCGCACGGTTTACGCCGATTTCGTGGCCGGCTCAGGCACGCCGACGCTGGTGTTCCAGTACCAGATCCAGGCCGGCGACAACGATGCCGATGGCATCCAGGTGCTTGGCCTGTCGGCCAATGGCGCGAGCCTGCACGATGCGGCCGGCAATCAACTGACACCGGCGCTGAACAATATTGGCGACAGCCACGGGGTCATTGTCGACAGCACGCCACCCGGCGTGGTCTCGATCGTGGCGAATCCGTCGCCGACGCCGGGCAGCCAGTCCTTCACCGTTACCTTCAGCGAAGACGTCAGCGGGGTCGACCTGGGCGACTTCGAACTGCTGGCCAGTGGCAACGCCAGTGGCACGCTTCAGTCGCTGGTACGCCTCGACGGCCATACCTGGCAGGTCAATGTCGCAGGCGTGGCGGGCAGTGGTGGCCTGGCCCTTGGGCTCAAGGCCAGTGGCACCGGCATTCGCGATGGCGCAGGCAACGACGTGGTCGGCGGCTTCGCCGGGCAAAGCGTGACATTGCAGTCTACCGACGGTGATCCGGAATTCCGCGCATACCCACCGGCGCGCCCGGGCCAGGCCAGCCCAGGCACGCCGGTGGTGATCGCACCGTTGCCGGTAACGGCGCCGTTCCAGTCGCCGCTGCTGCCACAGCCGCTGTTCGAGGTGCCGACAACGGGCGGCGGGCTGCCGACCTTGGGCAATCTGTTCATCCAGAACGGTGCGCTGGCGCCGAGCTACCTGGCCCAGGTGTTCGCCGGCCAGCACGCTGACAGCGGTATCGGCAATGGTTCGGGGGCCGGTTTCCTCGGCTTTGGTGGTGGTGACGCCAACGTGTTCGGGGCCAGCAGCCTGGCCAACATCTTCGACAAGACGCTGCCGGATGACGGTGGCCAGTATGAACTGAGCGGTGGCAAGCCATTCCGCCAGGGGGCAGAGGCAGGGGCGGGCAAGGGCCTGACCGGGGCGCCGACCCTCGGGCAGCAGTTGCAGGCCTTCCAGGAGGGGGAGCAACGCCAGGCCAGGCAACTGGCGCAGGTGTTGGGGCAGGTCGAGGTACCCGTGCCGCAGGCCTGAGCCGGCGCACGCGAGCAATCCAATTAGAAGAAAAGCAGTGCCGTACCAAGGGGGCGGACAGGGATGAGCAGAACATCGAGGATTTTTGCGGTAAGCGTACTGGCACTGGCGGTAACAGGGTGCGCGGTCAAGACCCAACCCATCGACCGCAGTGTCAGCGAGCAGCGGGCGCGGGCGGACCTTGCCAGCATGTTCAAGGGCCAGGAGGCCTTGCATGGGCCGCTGACCCTGCACCAGGCCATGGCTCGTGCGGTCAAGTACAACCTGGAGGCACGCCTCAAGATCATGGAAGAAGCCCTGGCCCAACGCCAGGTCGACCTGGCCACCTTCGACATGCTGCCGCGCATGGCCCTGTCGGCCGGTTACGCCGGGCGCAGCAACGTCAGCGCATCAAGCAGCCAAAGCGTGCTGACCAATACCCAATCCCTGGAGCCATCGACCTCCCAGGACCGCGACCGCGACGTGGCCGACCTGACCATGGTGTGGAACGTGCTCGACTTCGGTGTCAGCTATGTCAGCGCCAAGCAACAGGGCGATCAGCGCCTGATCGTCCAGGAGCGCCGGCGCAAGGTGGTGCAGACCATCATCCAGGACGTACGCTCGGCCTACTGGCGGGCGGTCGCCGCCGAGCGCTTGCTCAAGCAGATCGACGCGCTGATGGTGCGGGTCGAGCAGGCCCGGGACAACAGCCAGCGCATGGGGGACCAGCGCATCGGCGACCCGATCCAGGCGCTCAACTACCAGCGCTCATTGATCGAGGCCACCCGCCAGCTGGAGGAACAGCGCCGTGCGCTGTCGCTGGCCAAGACCGAACTCGGCGCGCTGATCAACCTGCCGCCGGGTAGCGAGCTGACCCTCGCCGCCACTGACGACTACAGCGTGCCGGAGCTCAAGGTGGGCCTCGAAGCGCTGGAGCAGCAGGCCCTGGCCACGCGCCCCGAATTGCGCGAGCAGGACTACCAGGCCCGCATCAGCGCCGCCGAGGTGCGCAAGTCGATGCTGCGCATGCTGCCGGGGCTGGAGTTCTCGGCGGGTGGGCACTACGACAGCAACAGCTTCCTGACCAACCAGCACTGGGCCGATTATGGCGTCAAGGTCACCTGGAACCTGTTCAACGTGCTGTCGGGGCCGGCGTCCATCGACGTCGCCAAGGCTGGCGAACAGGTGGTCGAGGCGCGTCGCCAGGCGATGTCGATGGCCATCCTGGCCCAGCTCTACGTGGCCAATGCCAATTACAACGAAGCTCGCCGCCAGTTCGCCACCAGCCAGCAATTGGTCGCCCTTGACCAGCAGATCGTCGAGCAACTGCGCAATCGCCACCAGGCGCAGGGCATTGGCGAGCTGGAGCTGATCCAGGGGGAACTGAATGCGCTGCAGGCCGACCTGCGCCGCGACCTGGCCTATGCCGAGCTGCGCAATAGCTATGGCCAGGTGTTCGCCAGCGCCGGGCTCGACCCGTTGCCACAGACCCTGCCGTCCGGCGAACTCGCCGACATTGCCCAGGCCCTGGGTAATAACGAGGCACGCTGGCAGCGTGGCGATATCGCCCCGGGCAGTTGAGTGCAACCAGCAGGCGCGGGGTCAGCCTGCGCCTACTGCGGTTGGTGCAGTACCCGCTGCTGTACGTACGCCAACAGTTGCGCCGTGGCTATCGCCAGCGGCACTTGTGTCGTCTCCACCACCAGCTCCGGGCGCTCCGGCACTTCGTAGGGCGCATCGATCCCGGTGAAGGCCGGTAGCTCTCCCGCTCGGGCGCGGCGATACAGGCCCTTGGGGTCGCGGGCCTCGCAGGTGGCCAGATCAGCCTTGACGTGCACTTCGTGGAAGCCCGCCTTGCAGGCCTGGCGCGCGGTGGCGCGTCCGGCGCGATAGGGTGAGATCAACGCGGTAATGCAGATCAGCCCGGCATCGGCAAACAGCGCCGCCACCTCGGCGGTGCGGCGGATGTTTTCATGGCGATCCTCGGGCGAGAAACCCAAGTCGGCATTCAGCCCTGTGCGCAGTACATCACCGTCGAGTACATAGCAGCCATGTCCCAGCTCGTGGAGCTCTCGGGCCAGGGCCTGGGCCAGTGTCGACTTTCCCGCGCCGGAGAGTCCGGTAAGCCAGATGACCGCGCCAGCTCGGGCACGTGCCGGTGGATGTTCATCGCTTCCTGCGTGATGCACCTTGGACGTCTCCGAAAGGGGGAGGGCCCGAGTGTACTGCGCGGCGTGGTGGAATGTCAGTGGCCGGGGAACAGCAACTGCGCAACGCCTGGATCGGTCAGCAGGCAGGCGGGGTCATGGCCGATACCCGGCAGTACGTGCTGACGATGCGCGAGCGTAATCGACCAGCGCTGGGCAAGAAAAGCCTCGTAGCGCAGGTAGTTGAGTTGCCGCTCGACCCGGTCACGACCCTGGGCCTGGGCTGCACAGCTGCGGTCCATGATCCGGCTGCGGGGGTGGCGGTCGCGTTCGCCGACCAGGTAGGTCACGTCGCGTGCGGCGTAGCGGCTGAGCACCTGGCGGGCATCGAGATGCTGCGTGGCGAAGTAGTCCGGTGCGCCCGGCAGGCCATAGCGGTAACGGTCGTAGTCAGCGCACTGCGCGGCAGGTAAAGGGGCGAAGCCTTCGCCAAGGGGGCGGTTGGCATCCAGGTACAGGTAGGTGGAAGGGCTGGCGACAATGTAGCGCACATGGATGCCAAGGGCGCGCAGCGCCTGGTCGCCCGTGCCGAGCAGCGTATAGCGCTGCAACAGTTGGCCGCCGGCGGAATGGCCGATCAAGGTGATGTCTTCAAGGTGTGGAAATCGATGACGATCGGCAAGGTAGGCGAGAAGGTCGTCTAGCACGGCGAATGCTGAGATGCCGGAGCGTCCGGCCACGGACTCGTGGCCCTGCAACCATTGGCTTTTCAACCACAAGGGCGGAGTGGGCGTTGTCTGGGGATCGTCTTCGCTGAAGAAGCGGGGGGCCAGCAGCAGCGTGTCGTCCTGGGGAAGTCCCGCATTGCCGAGCAGGGTCAGGCCGCTGCGATAGTAGTGGTCGGCATCACGGTGCACGCCATGGAGCACGATCACTGCATGTTGGACCGGCAGGCGGGTGTCGAGCCTGGCATTGGCATAGGTGAAGAAAGGGTAGGGCGCAGGCTTGCCCAGCGCCATCGTCTGCATGGCGTCGCCGGCCCACGTGGGCCAGGCCAGGCAGGCGAGCAGCGCCAGCAGTGCCCGAAAGCCAGAACGTAGGTGATCATTCGGCACCTTGGCGCACTCCTTCTATATAGCGCAGCACTGCGGGCGACTTTTCGAAGCGGCGGTGCACCAGGCTCAGCCATGAACTTGCCTGGGCGTCGGCGATGGGCCGGTAGTTGACCTGGGGCAAACTGATGCGCTGGACCACCGAAGCCGGTACCACGGCCACGCCCTGGCCCAGTGACACCAGGGTGAGCACCGCCACCAGGCTGCCCGGTTGCGGCCCCAGGCGCGGGGTGAAACTGCCCTGGCTGGCAATTGCCAGTGTGCCGGAGATCTGCTCGGGCAAGATGAAGGTTTCGTCGGCCAGGCGTGAGGCCGGGATGGTCTTCAGTTCGTTGAGACGCGAGCTGGCCGGCAGCGCCAGGACGAAACCTTCCTGGTGCAGGGCGATGGCATTCAGGCTCTGCGGCAGCTCCATCGGCGAGCGCAAGTAGGCGAGGTCGAGTTGGCCCTCGTCGACAAGAGAGGGGAGCTCGAGCATGGGCACTTCGCGAATGTTCAGCTGTATGCCGGGATAAGCCTGGGCAAACCGACTGACCTGTTGCTGCAGGGTGCCGGAGTAAGCCGCCGAGGCAACGTAGCCGAGTTCGATCCGCCCACTGTCGCCGCGACCGGCACGCTGCGCACCCAACTGTGCGGCGTCGAACTGCTGCACCGCCTGTTCGGCCTCGGTGAGCAAGGCCTGGCCGGCGGCGGTGAGGCTTACCTCGCGCTGGCTGCGTTCGAACAGCCGCACGCCCAGCTCACGCTCCATGTCCTGGATCTGCCGGCTCAGGGTCGGCGGGGCGATACCCAGTTGTTCGGCGGCGCGGGTGAAGTGGCCGTGGCGGGCGACGGCAAGGAAGTAGCGGAAGTGACGTATCTCCATGGGGCCTCGTTAGCCAGGCGCTAATGACGCGGGACGTGCTGGCTAACAAGCCGGGCGCCCTGCGGCGTTATGGTTGAGGCAACACTACAAGGCTGGCGTCGTGGCGGTAAAGCGGCGACGACCTGCCTGCTCTCTATGACGGAGCCTTGCCATGCCTGCAGCCGCCTCACCACGCTTCACCCTGTTCACCGCCTCGGCGGTGTGCGCCGTGATCATCCTCGACACCAACATCGTTGCGGTCAGCCTGCCCAGCATTGCCCGCGACCTGTCCGGCTCGTTCAGCGACATCGAATGGGTGGTCAGTGCGTATTTGCTGGCGTTCGCTGCCTGCCTGCTACCCGCTGGCAGCCTGGCCGACCGCTTCGGCAGGCGGCGCATGCTGCTGCTCGGCCTGGCGCTGTTCGGCGCTGCCTCGCTGGCGTGCGGCGCCGCGCCGAGCCTGTTGTTCCTTGATCTTGCCCGCGCAGCCAAGGGCATCGGTGCCGCGTTGTTGCTGACTGCCGCGCTGGCCGCCATCGGCCACCGTTTCCATGCGCCGCAGGAACGCATGCGGGCCTGGGCCTTCTGGGGCGCCTGCATGGGCGCGACCATCACCTTCGCGCCGCTGCTCGGTGGGCTGATCGCCAGTACCTTGGGCTGGCGCTGGATCTTCTATATCAACCTGCCGCTGGTGATCGTGCTGGCGGTCATGGTCGTACGCAGTATCGAGGAGTCCCGCGACGGTTCGGCGGCGCGGTTCGATCCACTGGGCAGTCTGACTTTCGCCGGTGGCCTGGGCTACCTGATCTGGGCCTTGATCGACGCCAATCGGGTCGGTTGGGATAGCGCCCCCACACTGGGGCGTCTGCTGATCGCCGCGTTCCTGCTTGGCCTGTTCGTGATGGTCGAGCGCAGCCAAGCGCGGCCAATGGTCGACCTCGGCCTGCTGCGCAGCGGGCGCTTCATCGGTGCCTTGCTGGGAATGTTCGCCTATGCCGCCTGTGCGCAGGTGATGATGACTTTGCTGCCGTTGTACCTGCAGGGCGGTTTGCAGCTCTCGGCCCTCGCCGCGGGCGCGGGCATGCTGCCGTTCGCCGTGGCCATGCTGCTGACGCCTCGGCTGGGCATGCGCATGGCTGCGCGCCTGTCGCCGGCCCAGGTATTTGCATTGGGGTTGGTCCTGGTCGGGGTGGGCAACCTGGCCTGCGCCTGGGCCACCGGCCAGGGTAGCTATGCCGCGTTCGCCCTGGCCAGTGTCGTGCTGGGTGCCGGAGCGGGGCTGCTCAATGGCGATACGCAGAAGAACATCATGGCCTGCGTGCCGCGTGAGCGCACCGGTATGGCTTCGGGGCTAAGCACCACCACGCGCTTTGGGGCCATCGTCCTCGCCATAGGCATTCTCGGCGGCATCCTTGCGGCGCGCAGTGGGCAACTGCTGCGCGATGCCCTGGCGATCCAGGCACCCGAGGCGTTGGGTGCGGCGGGGGAGATGGCCACGCGGGTGGCGGCGGGGGATCTGCAGGCTGCGTTGGCGTTGCTTGACCCAAGGCTGAGAGAGGTGGCGGCACCCCTGGCGCGCCAGGCGCTCATCGGCGGCTTCGAGGCGGTGCTGTGCAGTGCCGGTGTCGCGGCGCTGATCTTTGCGGTGCTGGTGGGGGTACTGCTGAACAAGCCCTTGCCGATCGGGGAGGCTCTTCATCAGCCTGAACCGGACATTGCAAATATATGAAATTAACGGTTGACGGGGTTTCAGATCCCCTTATAATGCGCCCCACTTCCAGCGACATCGGATCGAAAAACTCTTTGAATATCAATGAGTTGATTGTTTGGAAAGGTTCCGGAAGTGCTTCGGTCATCTGATCGGCAGCGGTGAAAAAGGCAGTTGACAGCAGGTTGTAACGCTGTATGATTCGCCTCCCGCTACGAGAGATCGCA
>NZ_JBYSYW010000011.1:0-153602 GCF_058783825.1 Pseudomonas sp. FW305-96 | reverse complement strand
CCCCCACGAAGCCCAGCACGCTGGCCATGCGGATGTTGTTCTCCCAGCGATAGAGGCTGTACGCCAGCAGTTGCGGCCACAGATTGGGCAACGTGCCGAAACAGAACGCCAGCACTTGGCTGCCACCTTGCAAGCGGATCGCCGCCGCAGGCTCTGGCGGTGCATTTTCCAGCGCCTCGGCGAACAGCCGCCCCAGCACCCCGGCAGTGTGCAGGGCCAGCGCCAGCGTACCGGCATTCGGCCCCAGGCCTGCGGCCAGCACGGTCAGCGCGGCCCAGACCAGCTCCGGAATCGCCCGCAGCGCGTTGAGCAGCAGGCGCGACGCGCCCTGCAACGGCCAGCCAAAACGCCCGGCGGCCGGCAACGCCAGCACCATGCCCAGCAGCATCGCCAGCAGGGTACCCAACCCGGACATCGCCAGGGTTTCCAAGGCGCCCTGCCCTACCGCGCGCAGGTGTGCCAGCGACAGGTCCGGGTGCAGGAAACGCGCCGCGTATTCACCCATCCGCGCCGGCCCGCCACTGCCGACGACCGCTGCCAGGTCCAGCTCCAGATAAGCAAACGACGCCAGCACCGCCGCCAGGATCGCGACGATCACCAGCCCATTGATCACCCGGTTCATGCGAGCCTCCCGCGCAGGAAACGGCTGAGCAAGTCGGCCAGCACGACCAGCAGCAGGAAAGTCAGCAGCATGCTTGCCACCTCGGCACCGGCGAACATGCGCATCGACAGATCGATCTGCTGGCCCAGTCCACCGGCACCGACGAAGCCCATCACCACCGAAGCGCGCACCGCGCACTCCCAGCGGTATACGGTGTAGGACACCACTTCGCTCGCGGCCTCGGGCAGGGTTCCGTAGAAAAACGCCGACAGGCGGCTGCTGCCGGCCTGCAGCAAGGCATGGGCGGGACGCTGGTCCACCGACTCGAAGATCTCCGCGTAGACCTTGCCGAGCATGCCGCTGTAGGTGATGGCGATGGCCAGCACACCGGCAGTCGGGCCCAGGCCCACGGCGCGGACGAACAACAGTGCCCAGACGATCTCGGGCACGCTGCGCAGGAAAATCAGCACGCCGCGCACCGGCAGGCGCGCAGCCCGGGACCATGGCCCCAGGCGCCCTGCGCTGGAAGCGGCCCGCAACGACAACGCCCGGCTGGCCAGCAGGCTGGCCGGTACCGCCAGCAGCAGTGCCAGGCTCATGCCTGCGGTGGCCACGGCCAGCGTCTGCACCGTGGCGGTGAGCAGCAAATCGAGAAACCCGGCATCGTGGGCCGGGGGCCAGAACGCGCTGACGAAGCCGGCCATCTGCTGACGGTTCTCGGCCTGCAACAGCACGCCGGGGTCAAGCTCACTCAGGTGCAGGCCCGGCCACAGCAGCGCCAGGCACAGCAGGGTCAGCAGCAAACGAGGCAAGGCAGCGGGATCGCGCGGGTCAGTGCTCAGCATCGCGGGATCTGCACCTGCAGGCTCGCCGTCGCGGTGACAGGCGATGTCAGTTGCTCATTGGCGTACAAGGCGTCGAGCATCGCTTCGCTGACCGCTTGCGCCGGGCAATCGAACGCCACCTGCCCGGCGCGAATGCCGACGATGCGCGGAAAGTGCGCGAGGGCAAGCTCCACCGCGTGCAGGCTGGCGACCAGCGTCACGCCATGGGCCTGGGCATGACGATTGAGCAACGCCAGGCTGTGACCGGCAAGCACCGGGTCCATGGCCGAGACCGGCTCGTCGGTCAGCAGCACTTCAGGTCGCTGGTACAAGGCGCGGGCGATGCCGACCCGTTGCAACTGTCCACCCGACAACTGCCCGCACTGGGCAAACAGCTTGTCAGCCATGCCCAGCTCGGCCAGTGCCGCGCGGGCACCGGGTATATCCCCGGGGTGAATCAGGTTGAGCAGCCCGCGCAATGTGCCCCACTGCCCCAGGCGCCCCGCCAGCACGGCGGTGACCACCCGCTGGCGCGGCGGCAGGGGCGGCGCCTGGTGCACCAGACCGACCCGTGCGCGCAAGCGCTGGCGGGCGCGGGCAGACAGTGCCCAGGGCTGTTCGCCCAACAACTCCAACCGCCCGCTACTGGGCGGCACGGCAGTGGCCATCAGGTGCAGAAGGCTGGATTTGCCGGCTCCGGACGGACCGATGATCGCCACCCGCTCGCCCTGGCCGATTTGCAGGTCCAGCGCGCGCAAGGCCTGGACCTGGCCATGGCGCACGCTGGCGCCCTGAACACGGATACTCACTTGAGCAGTTCGGCCTTGCGCGCGGCTTCTTCGATACCTTTGTAATTCTCGGGTTTGGTCTCGATGAAGCGACTGGCGGCCTGCAGGTCGAGGATCGCCTTGTCCGCAGGTTTGGTCGGATCCAGGGCGAGGAAGGCCTGCTTGATCTTCTCTTTAAGCGCCGGATCCATGTTGCCGCGCACGGTCCAGTTGTAGTCGAAGTATTCCGGCGTGGTGGCGAACACCCGCACCTTGTCGGTGTCGACCTTGCCGGCGGCGACCAGCTTGTCCCAGACGCTGGCGTTGAGCACGCCGGCATCGGCCTTGCCGGCTTGGACCCAGGCGGCGGTGGCATCGTGGGCGCCGGAATAGGCGACGCGGCTGAAGTATTCCTCAGGCTTGATGTTGTCGTTCTTGAGCATGAAGTAACGCGGCATCAAGCTGCCCGAGGTGGACGAAATCGAACCGAAGGCGAAGGTCTTGCCCTTGAGGTCCTTGAGGCTCTTCACATCCGGATTGGCGGTGATGAACTTGCTGGTGAACTTGGCATCCTGCTCACGCTGCACCAGCGGCGTGGCCTTGGGATCCTTCAGGTGCACCTGAACGAAGGTGAAGCCCCCCAGCCAGGCCAGGTCCAGGCGATCGCTGGCCAGCGACTCGACCACCGCGGGGTAGTCGGCGACCGGCACGAACTGCACCTTCATGCCCAACTGCTGCTCGAGGTATTCACCCAGCGGCTTGAACTTGCGCAGCAGTTCGGTCGGTGCTTCATCGGGGATGGCGCTGACGCGCAGGACGTCGGCGGCCTGGGCGACCACGGCGCAGCAGGACAACGCGAGACCGGCAAACAGTGCCAGGGGGCGTTTGAGCATGGGGGGTTCTCCGGTTCAATAGCGGGGCTTGGGTCAGTGTCGCATCGCGGGAAGTATAAGAGTCGCAGGCACAAAGGCCAGCTTTGCTACAATCGCGCATCACGAAAAGTCGAGGTGCACATGAGCGAGCCGATTCGTCTGACACAGTACAGCCACGGCGCTGGTTGCGGCTGCAAGATTTCTCCCAAGGTCCTGGATGTGATCCTCGCCGAGAGCGGTACGCAGGCCCTCGACCCGAACCTCTGGGTCGGCAACGCCTCGCGCGACGACGCTGCCGTCTACGCCCTGGATGACGAGCGCGGCGTGGTCTCGACCACCGACTTCTTCATGCCCATCGTCGACGACCCGTACGACTTCGGTCGCATCGCCGCCACCAACGCCATCAGCGACATCTACGCCATGGGCGGCGACCCGCTGATGGCCATCGCCATCCTCGGCTGGCCGATCAACCTGTTGCCGCCGGAGGTCGCCCGCGAAGTGATCCGCGGTGGTCGCGCGGTCTGCGCAGAGGCAGGCATCCCCCTGGCCGGTGGCCACTCCATCGACGCCCCCGAACCGATCTTCGGCCTGGCCGTGACCGGCGTGGTGAGCAAGCGCAACCTCAAGCGCAACGACACCGCCAGCGTCGGCTGCCGCCTGTACCTGACCAAGCCGCTGGGCATCGGCATCCTCACTACCGCCGAGAAGAAAGCCAAGCTGCGCGAACAGGACCAGGGCCTGGCCCGCGACTGGATGTGCACCCTCAACACACCGGGCAGCCGCTTCGGCAAGCTCGATGGCGTGCAGGCGATGACCGACGTCACCGGCTTCGGCCTGCTCGGCCACCTGGTCGAAGTCGCCGAAGGCAGCGGCCTCACCGCGCGCCTGCAATTCGCTGCGGTGCCGCGCCTGCCCAGCGTCGAACATTACCTGGCCGAGGGCTGCATCCCAGGCGGCACCTTGCGTAACTTCGACAGCTACGGCTACAAGATCGGCGCGCTGAGCGACGAGCAGAAGCACCTGCTGTGCGACCCGCAGACCAGCGGTGGCCTGCTGGTGGCAGTCAGCCCGCAGGGCGAGGCCGAATTCCTCGCCGTGGCACGGGAGCTCGGGCTCGAATTGGCGCCGATCGGCGAGCTGGTCGAGCGACAGAGCCACGCAGTCGAGGTGATCTGATGCGCCCCGACTGCACCGAGCTGAAACAGCTGTTCCTCGACGACGTGCCGATGATGGACATGCGCGCGCCGATCGAATTCACCAAGGGCGCTTTCCCCGGCGCCGTCAACCTGCCGCTGATGAACGACCAGGAGCGGCAGAAAGTCGGTACCTGCTACAAGCAGCAGGGTCAGGCCGCCGCCATTGCCTTGGGCCACCAGTTGGTAAACGGCGCGCTCAAAGAGCAGCGCCTGGAGGCCTGGGCGGCATTCACCCAGGCTCATCCCGACGGCTACCTCTACTGCTTCCGTGGCGGGTTGCGCTCACAGATCGTCCAGGGCTGGCTCAAGGAAGCCGGCATCCAGTATCCGAAAGTGGTGGGCGGCTACAAGGCCATGCGCACCTTGCTGCTGGAAACCACCCAGCAAGCGGTGCAGCACTGCGACTTCGTGCTGCTGGGCGGCCTGACCGGCACCGGCAAGACCGACGTGCTGCTCCAGCTGGACAATGTGCTGGACCTGGAAGGCCACGCCAACCACCGCGGCTCCAGCTTCGGCAAGCGCGCCACCGCGCAGCCGGCGCAGATCGACTTCGAAAATACGCTGGCCATCGACATCCTGAAGAAACGCGAGCGTGGCATCGACCAGTTCGTGCTCGAGGACGAAGGCCGCGTGGTCGGCAGCTGCGCGGTGCCGCTGGAGCTTTACCAGGGCATGCAACGCTATCCCCTGGTGTGGCTCGAAGACAGCTTCGCGCATCGCGTGGAACGCATCCTGCGCGATTACGTGATCAACCTGTGCGCCGAGTTCATCGCCGTGCACGGTGAAGAGGCCGGCGGCCCGCTGTTCGCCGAACGCATGCGCCAGAGCATGGCCAACATCTACAAGCGCCTGGGCGGCGAGCGCTTCCAGCGGCTGTCGGCGTTGCTCGACCAGGCGCTGGAGGAGCAGTTGCGCAGTGGTGACGTGAGCCTGCACCGAGGGTGGATCGAAGGGCTGCTCAAGGAATACTACGATCCGATGTACGCCTACCAGCGGGCGGCCAAGGCACAGCGGATCGAGTTCGCCGGAGACGGGGTGGAAGTGCGTGAGTACCTGAAGGCCCGGGCGCTGCGTGAGCAACGCGGCGCCTGAATCGCAAGCCCGCTCCTACTCCCCTGTTGGAGCGGGCTTGCCCGCCCAACCAAAGGGGTCACTGTACTCCGCGTCAATGCTTGTACAACTTGAACTCACGATCTATCCAGATCACATGAAAAATCCGCCCACTGCGGTACCCCACCATCGCCACCAGGTCGAAAGCCCTGAACGCCAGCAGCCGAACATCTTCAGTGAGGAATGAAGGCAATACAGCCCTGATACTGCCGCGCGAAATCGTCTCCGTACCATAGCCATGGCGATCGAGCTGGCGGATCTCTCGCCACGTGCGCTGACTGATCTGACGCAAGCGCTCGAGCATCCTGGCGCGCTCTGCCTGCTGGCAGTCCTGAATGCACCAACCTGATTGCAGATACTCGAGTGAGAACACCGGGGGGCGCAGGTCCGATTCGTCAGACTCGCCTGCCATGTGGCGTGCCCTTACCTGATTTCCCTGGGCATCTCGCTCCTTGAGCCGCTTACGTACCATCGCTCAATTCACCAGGTGATTCCTGAAATACCGTTGCATTTCATCCCGGGGAATCTCCCGGCTGAAAGCGCCCTCCTGATAGTTGTCCCGCCAAGGGTCTTCTTCATGGGTCAGTTGACGGAGCTTCCACGCCGAATACTGCCCATAGACCTCAAAGACCTCCTTGATCAGGCGGGTCTGATCCCTGGAAAAGCAGGTCGGCTCGAACACTGCAGGCATCGGGATCGGGTTCGAGCCATGCTGGCTGAACCGACGGTAGAGATCGGCCACGACCGGGCCATGCATCCAGGCCTCGATACGCTCTTCGAACAACGGCGCGCCCAGCAAGGCCAGGCTGAAGCCCTGCGCGTAGTAGACGAGCTTCTGCAGCTTCAGGTTCGAGATCTCACCCGTCTCGCCTTCCAGGGTGAGGAAGTAATTGGCGACATCGATGCTTTCAGGCATGTGCTCCTCCCTTGGTGAACGTGCTGTCCATGAGCTGTACAAAAATACAGCCATCAGGGTCGCGGCGATACCCTCCAGCCGACCAGTTCACCCGCCAATCTGTAAGCTGATGCTGCGCTACTGCCCCGGGCTGAGCACCCGTTCCAGCTCCGCCGCCCGGTCTTTGCTCATGTCCATTTCGCACATCGCGCCTTCGATACGGTAGATACTGCCGTTGCTCAACTTGCCGTGAAACGCGCAGTTGCCGTCGCGGTACTTCATCCAGGTGCGCTGGACTTCGCGCAGGTCCTTCTGCTGCTGGCTGTCGAGCTTGGCCATGAGCTGCTTGTAGACCCGGTTCAGCCGGTCATCCTGCAACTGGGTCTCGGCCTGGATGCAGGCGCCCATGGCCAGGGTGCTGGAGGCTTTGTCCATGCACTGGGTGTAAGTAGGCGAATAGTCCTCGGCCTGGGCGCCGGCAACGATCAGCAGGGCAGCGGCGCCGACCAGGCAATGCTTGAACATGGGTTTTCCTTTTCGCAAATGAATGTGGCACAGCTTAGTGTGGTGTTTTGCAAATACGACCAATAAATCGCGAGCGATTTTTGCGCTCAGGCAAGGCGTCGCGACGAGTCGTAGCCCAGCTACGGCGAGGAGTGACAACGCCGCCTGAGCGCAAAAAGCGCCGCGAGTTATGGTCGCTATTTGTGAAACACCACACTAACACCCTGCCGCGTCGTCGTTCACGCACAGCGCCTGGATTTGCGCCCGCAGCCAGCGGTGCCCGGCATCCCCGTCGCGTCGCGAGTGCCAGGCCTGGGCGAAGGCGAACGGCGAGATCGCCAGGGGCGGCGCGAACTGGCGCAGGGCCGGGTCCAGGCGAGCACCAACGAGGCTGCGCCGGGCCACGGTGAGCACCAGGTCGGTCCCGGCAATGACACGTTGAGCCACGCCCCAATGCGGCAGGGTCAAGGCGATGCGCCGACGTGCGCCCAAGATGGCCAGGGCCTGGTCGATTTCGTTGTCGATGCCGGGGCGCACCGCCACCAGCACATGGGGTCGCGCCAGCCACGGGTCCAGCGCCAGGCCGCCGCGGGGCGGCAGGCTGGCGCGGTCGGCCAGACAGACGAAGGACTCCTCGAACAGCACCTGCTGGGCCATTTCCGTCGGCAACTCGGGAAACACCCCCAGCGCCAGGTCCGCCTCGCCGTCGATCAACTGGCCGAGCATCGCCTCGCGGCTGCCCTGGGACACCACCAGGTCGATGCCCGGCGCTTCGCGTCGCAGCAGGCGCATCAACGCTGGCAACACCACACGGGCGCCATAGTCGGACATGGCCAGGCGAAAGGTACGCCGGGCCCGCGCCGGCTCGAAGCCCGGCGTGCCGAGCAATCCGTCGAGTTGCTGCAAAGCCTCCTGCAACGGCGCGTGCAGGGCTTCGGCGCGGGCCGTCAGTTGCAGGCGGCCACCGCGTCGCACCAGCAGCGGATCGGCGAAGATCTCGCGCAACTGCGCCAACGCATGGCTGACCGCCGGCTGGCTGCGGTGCAGGCGCAATGCCGCACGCGAGACATGCTGCTCGCTGAGCAGGGCATGCAGGGTCAGCAGTAGATTGAGGTCGATACGGCGCAAATCATCCATGCCACGAATATAGCCTGTGCAAAGTTCGAATTTCCATCATTCAAATGCATAGCGAAGACTGACGCCAGTGTTTTCATCAGGAGTAGACACCATGCCCGCCAGCCTCTTCGCCGCCCTCCCCTTGCTCATCGCCCTGCTTGCCGGGGCTGCCGTGCCGTTTCAGGCGGGCAGCAACGCCGCGCTCGGACGCCTGCTCGGCCATCCGCTGTGGGCGGCCGGTGTTTCTTTGCTGGTCAGCCTGCTGATGCTGGTGCCGGCCCTGCTGCTGATGCGCGCGCCGCTGCCACAGGTGCAGCAACTGGCCCATGCGCCCTGGTGGGCCTGGTTCGGCGGGGTCGCCGGGGTGCTGTACATCACCGCCGCGCTGGTGCTGACGCCGCGTCTGGGGGCGGCGGGGTTCATCGTCTGCGTGGTGGCCGGGCAGGTGCTGTCGTCGCTGCTGATCGACCAGTTCGGCCTGATGGGACTGCCGGAGCGGCCGGTGAACCTGCAGCGGCTGGCGGGAGTGGGAATGATCGTGCTCGGGATGATCGCGGTGCAGTGGGGCACGGCGCGTTAAGGCCATCACAAGGTGCGCGGCTGCTCCGGCGGCACGATCACCTTGTGCGGCTCGAAGCTCAGCGATGGCATCTGCGTACCGGCATACAGCGCCACGCTGAGGGCCGTGATCAGCGCCACATCGAGCCAGCCCCAGCCTGGTACATCCGCTGCTGAACGCGCCTTCCAGCACCACCATAGCTGCCCCATGCAAAACACCAGGATCGCCAGCAACCACAGGTAGAAGCCCGCGCCAAAGCCGGTCACGTCCTGGAAGGCGTAGCTCTGGTTGTCCGGCAGGCGGGTGATCGCAAAGCTGCTGGCCGCCAGATACAGCGCCAGCAGGCCGCACCCCAGCGCCAGGCGGCGGAACCGTCGGTGGGCGAGGATCGCCAACGCCAGCAGTGGGTTGGCGAACCACTGGTACAGGCCAAAGGCGATACCCCACGGCCCGTAGAGCAGCATCTGCAATGCCGGTACATGTCGCCCTGCGCCTGTCAGGGCACCATCGAAGGCCAGGCTCAGCAGGTACAGGGCGAGGCTTGTGGTCAGGTAGAAAGCGGGCAAGTCAGGCACCTGGTAAAAGCGGACGAGCTGCGACCTTAACCCAGCCCCTGCCGTCTTTCCAAACCCAAGGCGCGTCTCGCCCTCCGACAAAAAGGCCGCGCAGTCAATCTGGAGAGTTCAGCCTGCCTGTACCTGCTCCATTGGCTCGTCGGAACTGCGAATTTGCACGCCCAGGCTGGGCATCTTGGTCGCCACGTAGATCGTGCTCGTCAGCACCGCGATCAGCAGCACATCGAACCAGCGCCAGCGCGGCATATCCTGCGCCGTCTGCGCCTTGCGGCACCACCACCCCTGCCCCAGGCAGAACAGCAGGATTGCCAGTGTCCACAGGTAGTAGCCGGGGCCGAAGCCGGTAAGCGGCAGGAATTCATAGCTGCGGTTGTCCGGCAGCCGCTCGATGCCCAGGCAACTGAGCGCCAGGCCCAGGGCGATCAGGCCCGCGCCAAGCGCCACCCGGCGAAAACGCCTACGGGCGAGGATCGCCAGCCCCAGCAACGGATTGGCAAACCACTGGTACAACCCGAAGGCAATGCCCCATGGGCCCATGACCAGTATCTGCAGCGCCGGCATATGCCCGTCGACGCCCATCATCAGGCCATCGAAACACACGCAAAGAAGGAACAGCACGAGGGTGAACATCACATAAAAAGCAGGCACGCGCAGGCTCCATCCAGCAGCGAAAGGCGCGACCATAGCGCAAGCGGGCGTCAGGCGACAGGCGGTTCGAGCAACAGACCGTAAAGCCCCGAGTCAGACAGCTCGCCGGCCACGCACCAGCGGGCGCGCAGGGTGCCCTCCAGGACGAAGCCCTGGCGCTCCAGGGTACGTGCCGAGCCCTGGTTGCGCGGGTCGATTTCCGCCTCCAGGCGGCGCAGGTGCAGGGTGTGAGCCAGGTAGTCGATGAAGCAGGTCAGCGCTTCATCCATGTAGCCCCGGCCCTGGGCCGACTTGGCCAGGCAGTAGCCGATTTCGCCCCGGCGCGAGGTCTCTTCGAGGTTGAACAGCTGGACCATGCCGATCAGCTCGCCGTTGTCACGACGGTACATGCCCAGCTTGAGCAACTGGCCGGCGGTATACGCCTCGCGGTCGGCGGCCAGGGCGCTCTCGGCCTCGGCCAGGGTCTGCCAGGGGGCGTGGTACCAGTAACGCATGACCTCGGGGTCGGCCATGATGGTCAGCCACTGCTGCGCGTCGCCATGACGCATGGGGCGCAACTGCAGGCGTGGGCTGTCGAGGCACAGGTCGCTGGGGAAACTGCGGGGGTCGGGCACGCCGGGACTCCTGTCCGGTGGTTGGGACATGGCAGTTTAACGTCAGAGTGCGTTGCTGCGCACGCCTTCGCCTCGCCCCGGCAAGGCAGCGCCATGTCGTTGCTGACTCAAATGGATGAATGCCGAACGACCTGCTCGACTACTGGGCAGTGTTATATGTCCCAGTGCTCATCCACACTGCGCTTATGTACTGTAGGCCTTGTCGATGCATACAGCCCTGACCTGTTGCAAGACCATGCAAATAAATCTAGGCTTCGCCCAACTGCTGAGGATTCAGTTCAGCACAATATGGAAGATATCGCTAAATCAAAGCACCCTGCCCACGGTCCCGCTTTGATACTAACGAATCGGAACATGCCTCAATACTCACAGCAGGCCAATTCGAGAAGTATGGGAATGTCCGCAAAAAACGTCACAGAAGAGATTAACTCATTTGGCTACAGTGCCGGGATTGAATTTGAGCGCCCTCCCGAGCCTGAAGACATCTCGATAGGTGAGCCCTTCAATCCTGATGACATCGACATCACAACCCGTACGATGACGATCGACTTGCTGCTTTCCAGGATCGAAGATGATGCCATTGACCTGGCACCGGACTTTCAGAGACGCGCTGGCATTTGGAACGAAGAACAGCAAAGCCGGCTAATAGAGTCGTTACTATTGCGCATCCCTTTGCCTACTTTGTATGCAGCCGAAGATGAAGATGAGAACTGGGCGATCGTAGATGGCATTCAGCGACTCAGCACTATTTTAAGGTTTATTTCCCCCGACAATGAAAACTTTACGAGACTGCGTTTAAAAAACCTGGAATATCTTGGTCGAGAATTCAACGACTGTACATTTGAAGACTTACCCCCTCGTCTCAAGCGCCGGCTCAGAGAAACCGAGCTGGTCGTGCATGTTATCAAGCACGGCACACCCGAAGAGGTAAAATTCAACATCTTTGCTCGAATTAATACCGGTGGCCTCCCGCTGTCGGGTCAAGAGCTAAGGCATGCGCTTATTCCGGGTCACGCTCGCAAAATGCTGGAAAATCTTGCAGAGTGCGCAGAGTTTAAAAGTGCTACCGACTACAGTATCCGCGATGAGCGGATGGGCGCGCGCGAGATGACACTTCGCTTCCTTGCATTCAAGCTGTACGCCCCTAGCCTTTACAAGGAACGAGATTTTGACCGGTTCCTCGGCAATGCCATGCGCGCTATAAATTCACTTGATGTGAAACAGCTGTCGAAACTCGAAAAATCGTTCAAGGATGCCCTTGCAACTGCCAGACTGATATTTGACACCGATGCATTCCGCAAGCGATACAATTCAAAGCATGGCAGATACCCCATCAACAAAGCCCTTTTCGAGACATTCTGCGTCGCGTTCTCAACGCTTACCAGCGCGCAAAAAGAAAACTGCATACGGAACGCCAATAGTCTCAAGAAAGCGTTCATGAAACTCATGCTTGAAACAGATTTTGACACTTCCATCTCTCAGGGCACAGGGGATGCGGCTAAAGTAAGAAAGCGATTCGCTTCCATTCAACAACTCGTCGATGATCACGCCCGATGAAAAAAGATTTTCACATCCACAATTTCAAGGCTTTCAAAGACATCAGTATCGAGCTCCGCCCACTGACCCTGCTTTCCGGTCAAAACGGCAGCGGCAAAAGCACCACCCTACAAGCCATTGCACTGCTAAGGCAATCCATGGATGCCAATGGTTACTCCAACCTGCACGGGCTGTTGCTCAACGGCGAGTTGGTCGAGTTGGGCACTGGCAGCGATGTCCTGCACAACGAACATGATGACGAAACTATTTCCTTTACGGTTAATGGCGAAGCATCGGACAACTACTACATTTACGAAACCAGTTACTCCAGCACCTCTGACGTACTGCCTGTGGAGCACTCCTATCGCAAAGGGAACCCCATACCGGGGCTCTATGAACCGGGTTTTCAGTACTTAAGAGCAGACCGTATCAGTCCTGCTGTCAGCTATCCGAAGTCCCACCATACGGTCAGCGAGCGTAAGTTCTTAGGCACCCGCGGCGAGTACACGGCGCACTTTCTTAACCTTTTCAGGGACGAGCAGATCACTGACAGCGCCAGAAGGCATCCTTCCGCCAGCTCCACCCACGGCCTTTTGACCCAAGTGAACGCCTGGTTGCAAGAAGTATCGCCTGGCGCACGCGTGAGCACCGAAGAGGTCCCCAGGACGGACTTCATGCGCCTAGAATACAGCTACGGCAGCACTTCGGGCATACGGGGCAACAACCCTTTCAGAGCGACCAACGTCGGTTTCGGCCTGACTTATTCACTGCCGATTATCGTCGCCTGCCTCGCCTCCCCTAAAGGCAGCCTTGTCATGCTGGAAAACCCTGAAGCGCATCTTCACCCACAGGGCCAGATTGCCATCGGTGGATTGATTGCACGCGCAGCCGCGTGCGGCGTACAAGTACTGGTTGAAACCCATAGTGATCACGTGCTAAACGGCATACGGATTGCCGTGAAAGAGGGCGTTATTCCGAACACAGATGTCGGCCTCAACTTTTTCAACCGCGCCGATGCATCGTCCCAGCCCATTCACTCGCGCCCCGAGATTTCCCCAAGTGGACGGCTCAGCGAATGGCCAGACGGTTTCTTCGATCAGTGGGACAAAGCCCTGGACAGGATTCTGGACTAACGATGAGACTTATAACGGTACTCAATGAGCTTTCCCACCCAACTGATCAGCTTTCGGATGTACAAGCCAGGGCGACAGTACGTGTACTCATTAGCGTACTGAAAGAGCTCAAGAAGATTCGTCCCGCACTTGAACTGCATACTGCCTCACCACTCCCGTCAGTCAGTCTGGGCAGCCACCGAACCCTTTCGACCTTGCGCGCAGATGCAAGCACGCGTGAGGAATGGCAGTTTTTGAGAGGTTTGGATAACCGTGCTTTTGATATGGCTGATGCCATTCATGATATGTCAATTGACTACGAGTACGAGGGTAGGCAATGCATCGGTCTGGGCCTGGCGCACGCGCTGGAATCCTTGGCCGTCAGCTTTGAAGGCGACCCTTGGGTGCGAACCACCCTCGAACTGCTGTGCCGAGAACTGGACTCGGCCGGTGAAATCGAGACCTCGACAGTTCCCGTCAAGCACGTAGCCTCAAGCGCCCATGTTGCAGAGCTTCTTGCCTGGCTTCAAACAATCCCTCTTATATATGCCGTAGATGGCCAGGCGCTATGGGAGAATCGCGAAGAGTATTTCCCCTCCCTTCACTTCCTGCCGAGAACCCAACAACAGCTGGCAAGCCTGCAAAATGGATCGTTGGCACTTGCCCCCATCAACGAGCGACTCTGGCAGTTAGAAAACGCCGCAAAAAACTGGCCAGCTAACTCTCCACTCCCCACATTTGCCAGTAAAATCACAGCCGAGTACGAGCAGCGACAAAGCCTTTGTTATTTCGAAAGCGCAAATGCCGGGCGGCAGCTTTTCGACTTGCATGCCCGATACACCCCAGGCGCTGGACGCATTCACTTTTGGTGCAACACAACCAACCGTACTATTGAAATCGCGCACATCGGAAATAAGCTTTAACATATATTATTAAATTTATTTCCGCGACAACGCCCCGCTTATAGATAAGGGCATTGCCACTCTACGTCCCCTACTTTTTTACGTCTGCCATCTATCTGCATAGGCTGCATCCCGCGAAATTACAGGCGGGTGTGGGAAGCGTCCCGTCACCCGCACAGTTTTTGACTATTTCTTCAGGTTCACGACTGTCGATTCAGCCCCAACTCCATGTCATCGATCAGCCCCTTGGCCAGCCCGCTGAGGATCCGCGCCGCACTGGCAGCCATGAGGTCACCCTCCATCTCGGCCTCGGTGGTGAAATGCGCCACGCAGCCGAGCAGCACCGACAGGTCGCTGAAGGCGTGATCGAACGGGATGCCGGGCTGGATGCAGAAGATCTCGAGGCAGGTGGTCCTGCCCTGGGTCGGGCCGGGCTTGTGCTCGTCGCTCATACCGGCGCCCCCTTGGCCCGGGCGTGGCGGACCAGCGAGATGACCAATTGGCCGAGGATCTCGACGCTGTCCATCATCACGTCGAGGCGCGCGTCGCGCTGGCAGACGGTGTAGGCGTGGACGGTGTCGCTGAGGGTGTGCATCAGCTTGTTGGCGTGGGCCATGGCTTCCTCGGGGTCGAGGTCGCTGATGATGGTGACGAAGGGGATTGGATAGGGTGGGTCGGGTACAAGTTTTTTCATGGTTACTCCTCGAAATTGAAATTCAGGAACAACCACCTCGATCCTTCTCACAGATTAGGGTGGCAGTCGTACGCATGGTGAGAAGCCCGTGTGTAACCATGAATCCACGGTCAGGCCAAAGCCTGCACGCGCACGACCGCCATTGACGAAATCGACATGGTTCACACAACGGGCTTCTCACACCCGGTCGCCAAATGTGACGACCCAGTGACGGTACCCCTGATGTATTTCCCGGCCAATTCAGAGCCTTCCGGCAGGCGCGTAGGATAGGTCCGAAGAGCTGACTGACTGAAGGATTTGGTTTCAATTTCGGAAAAATCTTACGGATGCAGAAACGTATCGCGGGGCAAGCCCGCTCCCACGAGACTTGAGGTTCTCGTGGGAGCGGGCTTGCCCCGAGATGGGCCACACGACGGCCCCTTCAAACTACCTCAGAACCCCATGCTGAAGCTCACCACCACGCCATGGTCGCGGTTCTCGCTGGACAGCTGCCCGGAGTACCCGACCCCGAGCTTGCCACTCGCGCCCACCGACAGGTCCACCCCGGCCTCGACCACCGCCGCGTCCTTGGCAATCGGCACACCCTCGGTGCTGAAACCGTCGCCGCCACCGATGAAGCGCAGATCGGCATCGGGCTTGTCGTCGCCGAAGGCATGGCGCCAGCCCACCGACAGACGCGGCGTGATGGTGCTGCCGTTGTCGAGCAGGATGCGCTTGCCTGCCCGCACGCCCAGGGTGGAGAAGGTCACATCCTGGTCGACCTTGCCCTCCAGCCGCCCTGCCCCGCCCTTCTCGTGGGCGGTGTCACTGTCATAGTTGACGTAGGCCAGCCCGGCGAACGGCTCCAGGGCAATGCCGCCGGCATCGATGGCGTAACCCACCTCACCGAACACCTGGGCGCTGCGCGCCTTGTACTTGGCCTTGAGGCGGTCGTCATAGCTGCCCACGGTGACATCGCGCTTGGTGTCGATGTCGTGCCAGCTGTAGGCCACGCCCAGGCGAGCGGCGAAGGCATCGAGCTGGTAACCGAGGTAGGTGGTCAGGTGGTAGCTGTCCACCGTGGCGTCCGAGCGGCGACGGTGCGCGTCGATGCTCGAGCGGGTGTAGCCGGCGGCGGCACCCACTTTCCACTCATCGTCCAGCGCACGGTCAACACCGAGCATGAAGCCCGACAGGTCGCGGTCGACGCTGGCATGGCTGCTGCTGCCGTCATAGGTGCCCCAGCCGCCGATGGCGCGGATCCAGCCCACGGCCTGACCCTGGCAGCCTTCGCTGGTCAGTTGCTGGTTGGCGGTCGGCGCCAGGGTGCGACGTGGATCGTCCTGGTGGGTGCAGTCGGCCTGGCGCAGGCGGTCATTGACCGCGTCGCGGACGTAGCGCGAGTCCTCGATCAGCACGGTCGCGGTGCTGGCGTGGATCTCGCCGGACAGGCTGTCGAACGCCGCCTGGGCGCCCTGGCGGTCCAGCGGCAGCAGGTTGTTGACCAGTTCGGCCGGCGCCCCGGCACTGGCCAGCGCGGTGGCCACGCCACGCTGGTTGCCAGTGGCGGCGACATCGGCGAAGGAGTTGCCGTTGCGGCTGACCGACAGGGTCACCTGGTTGGCGCCGTAGTCCAGCGAGCTGTTGAGGAACGCCGAGTTGGCCAGGTTGGTGGTGGCGAAGGTGCCATTCACCCCGCCCGCGGCGCTGACCACGGTGTACTGGCCGTTGCCGCTGGCCAGGTTGGCGACCATCAGGCTGCCGCCGAGGTTGGCGGTGCCGCCCACATTCAGGTAGTTCACCGGCGAGGTACCGAGGTCGATCACCAGGGTGCCGGTGGCGCCGTTGGTGAAGTTGCCCGACACGTTGAGGTTGCCGGCAGGCCCTGGCAGCACGGTGCCGTTGTTGGTCAGCCCGGCGACGGTGCCGTTGCCGGTCAGCGCGGCGCCGTTGGCCACCGTGACCTGGGCTGCGAGGTTGCTGCCCGGATTGGCGGCATCGCCTACCTGGAGCACGCCCTGGTTGACGTTGAAGGCGCCGCTGAATGGTTGGTTGCCGGTCAGCAGCAAGGTACCGCCGCCCTGTTTGGTGGTGGTGCCCGTACCGCTGAGGGTGCCATTGAAGGTGCCATTGCTGCCTTGGGCAAAGACCAGGTTGGCGTTGTTGAGGATGTTGCCTTGCAGGCTGGTGGTGTTGCCGACCAGGGTACCGCCGCTCACGGTAGTGCCGCCGCTGTAGGTGTTGGCACCCGAGAGGATCAGAGTGCCAGCGTCGAGTTTCTCGATGCCGCCGGTACCGACCAGCGGCACGCTGACGGTGGCGGTGCCGCCAGCGTTGACACGCACCGGCGCCAGGCTGCCATCGCTACCGTTGACCGGCGTCAGGCTACCCCCAGCACCCGGAACGACCTGATAGCCGTTGCTGAGGAACTGCAAGCCCTCGAACGACTGGTTGCCCACCACGGTGACGGTGCCCGGAGTACCGCCGAAGACCGCGTAGCCACCACTCCAACCTTCGTTGCTGGTGCCGCTGGCGTTGGTCCAACCGGTGTTCGGCCCCCAGGTACCACTGCCGCCGCCGATGCTGCCATCGGGGTTGGTCTTGCCGCCATTCCAGAACTGCAGCTCTTCGCCGTAGTTCTGCACCACCAGGTTGATCTGGTTGGCGATAGCGGTCTGCAGGCTCAGGTCACCCAGGACCACGCTGCCCGGAATGGCACCGAACACCAGGCCGTTGTCGGTGAGCGTGCCGCCGTAGCTGAACAGTTGGTAGACACCGGTACCGAAGCCACCGGCATCGGTAATGTTCAGCGTGCCGTCCAGCACCAGGTTGCCGTTGACCTTGACCACGGTGGTGGAGGCCGCCGGGGCGCCGAGGCTGAAGTCCAGGGCGCTGCCCGACGCCAGGTCGAGGCTGCCGACGGTGAGCGGCGTGGCGCTCTGGCCGGCGGCCAGGGTGGCGCCATTGGCGATCTGCACGGCGCCGCCGTAGGTACCGCTGCCGCCCAGGCGGGCGCCGGTGGCGACCTGCACGGTGGCACTGTCGAGGCGGCCGTTGACCAGCAGGCTGCCGGCGTTGACCTGGGTCGCGCCGGTCAGGCCATTGATGCCGGTCAGCAACAGTTCGCCAGTGCCGTTCTTGGTCAGGGTGCCAGTACCGGTGAGGTTGCCGGTGTAGCTGCCATTGGCGTTCTGCTCGAAGGTCAGGGCTGCGTTGTTGAGGATCGCGCCTTGCAGGCTGGTGGTATTGCCCACCACGCCGCCTGCGTTGATCTGGGTGCCGCCGCTGTAGGTGTTGGCACCGTTCAGGGTCAACAGGCCAGCGCCATTCTTGATCAGCCCACCGGTGCCGCTGACCACCCCGTTGAGGGTCATGGCGTTGCTGCCGGCGATGGCCAGGGCGCCGTTGAGCACGGCGTTGTTGGCCAGGGTCACGGCGGTGTTGCTGTCCAGCGTGGTACCGCCCGCGGCCGTCAGGGCGCCACTGCCCAGCGCGCTATTGTTGCCTAGCACCAGCGTGCCGCCGTTGAGGGCGGTACCGCCGCTGTAGCCATTGGCGGCGTTGAGCACCAGGGTGCCACCGTCTTGCTTGGCGATGCTACCGGTGCCGTTGAGGGCGACGTTGAGGGTGGCGGTGGCGCCGCTGTCGACCCGCAGGTTGGTGATGCCGTTGCCCAGCAGTTCACCGGCCGTCCCCGCATTGAGCACATAGCCATCGGTGACGAACTGCAGGCCGGTGATGTTGTGGCTGCCGTTCACGGTGACGGTACCGGGGGCGCCCTGGAACACGGCGAAGGTGTCGTTCCAGGTGCTGTTGAGCACACCGTTGGCGTCGGTCCAGTTGGTAGTGGTGGCATCCCAGACACCGCTGCCACCCTCGATCACACCGTTGGCCACGGTCTGGCTGCCGTCCCAGAACAACACATTGCTGGCGCCGCCGACCACCAGGTTGACCTGGTTGGCGACGGCGGTCTGCACCGTCAGGTCGGTGACCGGTACCGGCGTGGTGCCGAAGCTCATGCCATTGTTGGTAAGGCTGCCGCCGTAGGCGAACAGGCGGTACACGCCGGCGCCGAAGCCGCCGATGTCTGTGACATTGAGGGTGCCACCCAGGGTCAAGTCGTTGGCTACGTTGACCAGTGGGGTGCCACCAGCCGACGGTGCCCCGAGCGAAGCGTTGAAGTTGGCGCCGCTGTCGAGCACCAGGTTGCCGGCGTTCAGGGTGCTGCCGCCGATGGCCGCCAGGTTGCCGCCGTTAGCCACGGTCACCGAACCACCGAGGCTGCCGACGCCGCTGAGGCTGGCGCCGCTGGCCACGTTGACCGTGCCGCTGGCCAGCGAGCCATCCACCTTCAGCCCGCCGCCCTGCACGTTGGTAGTGCCGGTGTGGCTGTTGGCGCTGTTCAGTGCCAGGGTGCCGCTGCCGAGTTTGTTCAGGGTGCCGTTGCCGCTGATGTTGCCGCCGAACACGCCGCCCTCGACCGTCAGGCTGTTGCCGGCGGCGATCTGGATCGCGCCGCTACCGCCGATTTCGCCCAACGTGGTGTTGCCGTCGAGGTTGAGGCTGGCGCCACTGCTGACATTCAGCTCGCTCTGGGTGCCGAGGGCGGTGGTGCCGACGGTGCTCAGGCTGCCGGACAGGATATTGAGGATGCCGCTGAAGGTGTTGTTGCCCGACAGCGTCAGGTCAGCCAGGCCGCTCTTGTTCAGTTCACCGGCGCCGCTGAGCACGCCGGCCAGGTGCAGGTCATTGCTGCCCAGCACGTTGAGCACGCCGCTGACATTGACCGGATTGGCCAAGGTGACGGCACTGGCGCTGTCGAGGTTGGCGTTACCGGTGACGTCCAGGCCGCCGCTGCCAAGGGCGGCATCATTGCCAACCACCAAGGTGCCGGCCTGCAGCTCGGTACCACCGCTGTAGGTGTTGGCGCCCATCAGCGCGAAGCGGGCGAGGCCGGCCTTGAGCAGGCGGCCGCTGCCGCCGACGGTGCCGCCGAGGGTCAGGTCGTTGCTGCCCAGAATCGTCAGGTCACCCGTGGCATTGACGCTGTTGGCCAAGGTCACGGCCTGGCTGCTGTCCAGGCTGGTGCCGGCCACGGTATTCAGGCTGCCGCTGCCCAGCGCGGTATTGGAACCCAGCACCAGGGTGCCGCCATTGAGCGCGGTGTTGCCGGCATAGGTGTTGTTGCCGGCCAGCGCCAGCCGGGCGCTGCCAGCCTTGACCAGGCCACCGGCGCCGCCGATGTTGCCGCCCAGCGCCAGGTCGTTGCTACCGGCGATGTTCAACGGCCCCGCCAGGGTGATGGCATTGCCCAGCGCGACCGAGGCGTTGCTGTCGAGGGTGGTACCCGCCGCAGTTTCAAGCGCACCGTTGCCCAGGGCCGTGTTGCTGCCGACGATCAAAGTGCCGCCACTGAGCACGGTACCGCCGCTGTAGCTGTTGTTGCCGTTGAGCACCAGGGTACCGCTGTCGAGCTTGTTGAGCTTGCCGACGCCGGTAAGGCCGACATCGAGGGTCGCCGTGGCACCCGGGTCGACCCGCACGCTGGTGTCGCCACTCGTGCCGTTGATCAGGTCGAGCACACCGGCGGTACCGGCCAGCAGGCGGTAGCCATCGCTGACGAACTGCAGGCCGTTGACCGTCTGGCTGCCGTCGACGGTGACATCGCCGGCTGTACCCTGGAACACCGCAAAGGTGCTGCCCCAAGTGGTGTTGGTCAGGCCGTTGAGGTCAGTCCAGTTGGTATTGCCGGCATTCCACACGCCGGCACCGCCGTCTACCTGACCGTTGGGCACGTTCTGGCTGCCATCCCAGAATTGGATATTGAGCCCCGCAGCGCTGACCAGCAGGTTGACCTGGTTGGCCAGGGCGGTCTGCAAGGTCACGTCGCCCAGGCCCACGCCCAGCGGCAGGCTGCCGAAGTCCAGGCCGTTGTCGGTGAGGGCGCCGGTGTAGTCGAAGACGCGGTACACCCCGTTGCCGAAGCCGCCGATGCTGCTGACATTGAGCGTGCCGTCGAGGGTCAGGTTGCCACCGACGTTAAACAGCGCGGTGGCGCCAGTGGACGGCGAGCCGAGGCCGATATCGACGATCGAACCGCTGTTCAGCACCAGGCTGCCGAGGCCCAGGGTCGCGCCGCTCTGCCCGGCCAGGTGGCCGCCGTTGTCGATCACCACCGAGGCATTCGCGGTGCCGCTGCCGGTAAGGGTCGCACCGCTGGCCACGGTCAGCAGGTTGCTGCCCAAGGTGCCGTCGACTTTCAAGGTACCGGCGTTGATCTGGGTATTGTCGGCCAGGTTGCTGCTACCGGTCAGGGTCAGGGTACCGCTGCCGACCTTGGTCAGGCCACCCAAGCCATTGAGGGCGCCAGCGAAGGTGCTGCTGAGGTTGTTGCCGCCCAGGCTCAGGACGCTGCCGACGCCAACATCGACCAGGCCACTGCCGGTCAGGCTGCCAAGGCTGGCATTGCCATTAAGGTTGAGCTGGCCGCTGGCGCCGACATTGAGGGTGTCGACGTTGGCCAGCACACCGCTACCGAGCGTGGTGAGGGAACCTGCCTGGATGTCGACGTTGCCGCTGAAGGTCTTGACGCCGACCAGGGTAAGGTCGTCGACACCGGTCTTGACCAGATTGCCGCTGCCGCCGAGGTCGCCGCTGAGGATCAGCGCATTTGCGGTTTCAACAGTCAGGTTGGCGCCGTTGCTCAGGGCTACGGTGTTGCCCAAAGCCATGGCCGAGCTGTTGGCCAGGGTGGCATCGGCGGTGACCGCCAGGGTGCCGGTGCCCAGTGCGCCGCTGCTGCCCAGGGTCAGGCGCCCGGCGTTGAGCTGGGTGCCGCCCTGGTAGCCGTTGTTGCCATTGAGGGTCAGGTTGCCGCTGCCGTTCTTGGTCAGGCCTGCCGTGCCGTTGATCACGCCGTTGAGGGTCAGGTCATTGCCGCCATCGACGGAAAGGCCAGCGTTGAGGGTGACATTGTTGGCCAGGGTGGTGCTGGCGCCGCTGCTCAGGGACGAGGCCCCGGCGACGGTCAGGGCGCCCTGCCCCAGCGCGTTGTCGTTGCCGACCACCAGCCGGCCGGCACCGAGGGTGGTGCCGCCCAGGTAGCTGTTGGCGCCGTTGAGGATCAGGGTGCTGGTACCGGCCTTGTTCAGGCCGCCGACGCCATCCACCACGCCGGTGAGGGTCAGGTCGGCGCTGCCCGGCAGGTTGAGGGTGCCGCCCAGGTGCACGTTGTTGGCCAGGGTGACGCCCGCACCGCCGGCATCGAGGCTGGTGTTGGCGCCGGTGCTGAGGTCGCCGCTACCCAGCGCGGTGTTGCTGCCGACCACCAGGGAGCCGCCATTGAGGGTGGTGCCGCCGCTGTAGGTGTTGTTGCCGTTGAGGGTCAGGCTGGCGGCGCCGTTCTTGACCAGGCCGTTGTTGCCGGAGACCACGCCGCCGAGGGTCAGCGCCTGGCTGCCGCCGAGGGTCAGGTTGCCACCGGCGAGGTTGACGGCATTGGCCAGTACCAGCGCCTGGCTGGCGTCGAGGCCGGCGGCGCCGTTGACGGTCAGGGCCCCGCTGCCCAAGGCGCCGGCATTGCCCAGCAGCAGGCTGCCGGCCTGCAGCGAGGTGCCGCCGGCGTAGGTGTTGCTGCCATTGAGCACCAGCTGCCCGACACCCAGCTTGTTCAGCGCCCCGGCACCGCTGATCACACCGTCAAGGGTCAGGGTCTGGGCATTGTTGATAGCCAATGTGGCAGCGGCGCCGAGGCCAATGGCATTGGCCAGTTGCAGCGCCCCGGTGGTGGCCAGGGTACTGTTGCCGGTCACCGACAGGTTGCCCGTGCCCAGCGCGGTGTTGTTGCCCAGCGTCAGGGTGCCAGCACCAAGCGTGGTATTGCCTTGATAGGTGTTGGCGGCGCCGAGGGTCAGGTTGCCGGTACCGGTCTTGGTCAAGCCGCCAGTACCGCTGATCACGCCGTTCAATGTCAGGTCGTTGTTGCCGGTCAGGCCCAGGGTGTCGTTCAGCGTCACCTGGTTGGCCAGGGTCAAGGCACCCGTGGTGGCCAGGTTGCTGGCGCCGCCGACGACAAGGTTGCCGGTACCCAGGGCCTGGTTGTTGCCCAGGGTAAGCGTGCCGGCATTGAGGGTCACGCCGCCAATCAAGGTGTTGGCGCCACTGAGGGTGAGGTTGCCAGCGCCGTTCTTGGTCAGGCTGCCGGCCCCCGTGACCAGCCCGCCCAGGCCCAGGTCGTTGCTGCCGGCGATGGTGAGGTTGCCCCCCAGGTTGATGGTGTTGCCGATAGTGATCGCCGAGGCGCTGTCCAGCGTGGTCCCGGCAGCCGCGTTGAGCTGGCCGAGGCCGAGGGCGCTGGCGCTGCCGAGCACCAGGGTGCCGGCATTGAGATTGGTGTTGCCCAGATGGCCATTGGTGCCGTTCAGGGTCAGGGTGCCGCTGCCGGTCTTGGTCAGGCCGCCGACGCCGCTGACGTTGCCGCCCAGGGTCAGGTTTTGCGCCCCGGCGACGGTCAGGTTGCCGGCCAGGTTGACCTGGTTGGCCAGGGTGACGTTGGCATTGCTGCTGAGGGTGGTGCCGGCGGCTGCGTTCAGGGCACCCGTGCCCAGCGCAGTGTTGCTGCCTACCACAAGGGTGCCACCGTTCAGGCTGGTAATGCCCTGCTGGCTGTTGCTGCCGTTGAGGGTGAGCGTACCGGCACCAGCCTTGATCAGGCCACCGGTGCCGCTGAGCGCACCGTTGAGGGTGAGGTCGTTGCTCCCCGGCAGGGTGAGGTTGGCGTTCAGGGCGACGGTGTTGCCAAGCGCCAGGTTACCGGTGGCGTCCAGGCTTGAGGCGCCGGTAACGGTCAGGCCCCCAGTGCCCAGCGCCTGGGCGTTGCCCAGGGTCAGGGTACCGGCACCCAGGCTGGTGCCGCCGCTGTAGGTGTTGGCATTGTCCAGGGTCAGGTTGGCACCGCCGTTCTTGGTCAGGCTGCCAGTTCCCGAGACCACGCCGGACAGGCCCAGATCGGCGGAACCGGCGACAGTCAGGGCACCGCTGAGGCTGAAGGCGTTGCCGAGGGTGACAGCTGTATTGCTGTCCAGGATAGTGCCGTTGGCGGTGCTGACCGTGCCGGTACCGAAGGCAGTGTTATTGCCGACCACCACCGTGCCGCCATTGAACAGGGTGCCGCCGGTATAGCTGTTGGCGCCATTGAGCACCAGCGTGCCGCTGTCGAGCTTGGCCAGTTGGCCGCTGCCAGAGAGGCCGACGTTGAGGGTCGCGGTGACGCCCGGGTCGACGCGCAAGGCAAAGGCGCCGTTGCTGCCGTTGACCAGGTCCAGGCCACCGGTGCCGATCAGGCGATAGCCGTTGGTGACGAACTGCAGGCCGGTGGCGGCCTGGGTGCCGACCACGGTGACATCGCCCGCGGTGCCCTGGAAGACCGCGAAGTCGCTGGCCCAACTGCCATTGAGCACGCCGTTGACATCAGTCCAGTTGGTGTTCCCCCCGTTCCACGTACCGGTCCCGCCGTCGATCACACCATTGGGCACGCTCTGCGCCCCATCCCAGAACTGCACAGTGCCGGTGGCGCCGCCGACCAGCAGGTTGACCTGACTGCCGATGGATGTCTGCACCTGTAGGTCGCCGGGCAACACGACACCCGGCACGTTGCCGATCAGCAGGCCGTTGTCCACCAACCCGCCGGTGTAGTCGAACAGCCGATAGATACCGGTGCCGAAGCCGCCGAGGTCGGTGACGTTGAGGGTACCGTCCAGGGTCAGGTTGCCATTGACGCTGACCACTGCGGTGCCGCCGGTGGCCGGCGATGCCAGGCCAAAGTCGAGGATCGAGCCGCTGTGCAGGGTCAGCGCACCAGTGCTGAGGGTCGCGCCGCTGTTGGCCAGCAGGTGCGCGCCGTTGGCAATGTCGACTGCGCCCAGCAGGCTGCCGGTACCCCCGAGGCTGGCGCCGCTGTTGACCTGCACGCTGGGGCTGGCCAGCGAGCCGGTGACGTTGAGCAGGCCGGCATTGACCGTGGTATTGCCGCCGAGCACGTTGACGCCGGACAGTTCGAAGCTGCCAGTACCGGTCTTGATCAGCCCGCCACTGCCCGCCAGGGCACCACTGAACACACTGTTGAGGTTGTTGCCGCCCAGGGTCAGGTCACCGCCGCCGGCGATGTTCACCGTGCCGGCCCCGCTCAGGCCACCGATGGTGGCGCTGGCACCGAGATTGAGGCTGGTGCCGGCGCCGACGCTGACCGCCGAGGTATTGCCCAGGGCCGTGTTGCCGACCGTGGTGATGCTGCCGCCAAGCAGGTCGATGGCGCCGCTGAACGTGTTGTTGCCGGTGAGCGTCAGGTCGGACACGCCGTTCTTGATCAACCCGCCGGTACCACTGAGCACACCGCCCAGGGTCAGGTTGTTGCTGCCGCCCAGGGTCAGGTTGGCGCCGAGGTTGACGTCGTTGCCCAGGGTCATCGCCACGCTGTTGGCCAGCGTCGAGGCGCCGCCGACGTTCAATGCGCCGGTGCCCAGCGCCGCAGCGTTGGCCAAGGTCAGGGTGCCGGCATTGAGGTTCAGGCCACCGTTGAAGGTGTTGGCGCCGCTCAGGGTCAGATTGCTGCTGCCGTTCTTGGTCAAGGCCCCGGCACCGCTGATCACGCCGCCCAAGGTCGTGGTGTTGCTGCCTGGCAGGGTCAGGGTAGCGCCGTTGCCAAGGGCAATGGCGTTACCAAGGTTGAGGGTGGCGCTGGAGTCGAGGCTGGCATTGCCACCCACGCTCAAGGCGCCGCCGCCGATGGCGTTGTTGTTGCCCAGGATGAGAGTGCCGGCATTGAGGGTGGTGCCGCCACTGTAGGTGTTGTTGCCGTTGAGGGTCAGCACGGCGCTGCCGTTCTTGACCAGTGCACCGCTGCCGCTGATAAGGCCGCCGAGGTTGGTGGCGTTGCTGCCCAGCACGGTCAGGGTGTTGCCACCCAGGCTGATGCCGTTGGTCACGGCGACGGCGGTACTGGCGTCGAGATTGGCGTTGCCGCCCACGGTCAGGGCGCCGATGCCCAGCGCGGTGTTGCTGCCCAGGGTCAGCGTGCCGGCATTGAGCTGGGTGCCGTTGGTGTAGAGGTTGTTGCCGCTCAGGGTCAGGTTGGCGTTGCCATTTTTGACCAGCGAACCGATACCGCTGACCACGCCACTCAGGCCCAGGTCGGCGCTGCCATCAATGGTCAACGGGCCGGCGATGTTCACGTCGTTGGCCAGGCTTACCGCCGTATTGGCATCCAGGTGGGTACCGGCCAGGGTATTGAGGGTACCGGTACCCAGCGCGGTGTTGCTGCCGACCACCAGGGTACCGGCGTTCAGGCGGGTGATGCCGCTGTTGCTGTTGTTGCCGGTCAGGGTCAGGGTGGTGCCGCCATTCTTGGTGATGCCGCCGGCACCGGCGATGGTGCCGCTCAGGGTCAGGTCGTTGCTGCCGGGCAGGATGAAGTTGCCCGCCAGGTTGAGCGCGTTGCCAAGGTTCAGCCCGGCCACGCTGGTGTCCAGTGTGGTGTTGTTGGCGGCGTTGAGCGCGCCGGTGCCCAGTGCGGTGTTGCTGCCGACCACCAGGGTGCCGGCGTTGAGGGTGGTGGCGCCGCTGTGGGTGTTGTTGCCGCTCAGGGTCAAGGTGGCGCTGCCGTTCTTGATCAAACCACCAGTGCCACTGAGGGCGCCGGCCAGGGTGAGGTTGCTGGTGGTCGGCAGGGTCAGGTCGGCAGCGAGGTTGACGGCGTTGTTCAGGGTCATCGCCGTCGAGTTGGCCAGGGTCGCCGCGCCACCGACCGTCAACGCGCCGGTCCCCAATGCGGCGGCGCTGGCCAGGGTCAAGGTACCGGCATTGAGCGTGAGGCCGCCGCTGAAGGTATTGGCGCCGCTCAGGGTCAGGTTGGTGGCGCCGTTCTTGACCAGTGCGCCGGTGCCGCTGATCACCCCGCCCAAGGTGGTGGTGTTGCTGCCTGGCAGGGTCAGGGTGTTGCCGGCGAGGTTGATGGCATTGCCCAGGTTCAGGGTGCCGCTGCCGTCGAGGCTGGCATTGCCGCCCAGGGTCAGGCCGCCAGTGCCCAGGGCATTGCTGTTGCCCAGGGTCAGCAGCCCGGCGTTCAGGGTGGTGCCGCCGCTGAAGGTGTTGTTGCCATTGAGCGTCAGGCCGGCACTGCCGCTCTTGACCAGGGCACCGGTACCGCTGATCTGCCCGGTCAGGGTGGTGGCGTTGCTGCCCAGCACGGTCAAGGTATTGCCGCCCAGGCTGATGCTGTTGGTCGCCGAGACGGCGGTGCTGGTGTCCAGGTTGGCGTTGCCGCCCAAGCTCAGGCCGCCGATGCCCAGTGCGGTGTTGCTGCCCAGAATCAAGGTACCGGCATTGAGCTGGGTGCCGTTGGTGAAGGTGTTGCTGCCACTGAGGGTCAGGCTGGCGTTGCCGTTCTTGACCAGCGAGCCGATGCCGCTGATCACGCCGCTCAGCCCAAGGTTGGCAGTGCCGTCGATGGTCAGGGGGCCAGCGGCGATGACGTCGTTGGCCAGGCTGACCGCGGTGCTGGCGTCCAGGTGAGTCCCCACGGCGGTGTTGAGGATGCCGGTACCGAGCGCCGTGTTGTTGCCGACCACCAGGGTGCCGCCGTTGAGGAAGGTGGAACCGCTGTTGGTATTGGCGCCAGTCAGGGTCAGCGTGGTGTTGCCGGCCTTGGTCAGGCCGCCACTGCCGGCGATGACGCCGCTCAGGGTCAGGTCGTTGCTACCGGGCAGGCTTAGGTTGCCGGCCAGGTTCAGGCCATTGCCGATGTTCAGCCCGGCGACGCTGGTGTCCAGGCTGGTGTTGGCCGCGGCGTTGAGCACGCCGGTGCCTAGCGCGGTGTTACTGCCCAGCACCAGAGTGCCTGCGTTGAGCGCGGTGGCGCCGCTGTGGGTGTTGTTGCCGCTGAGGGTCAGGCTGGCGCTGCCGTTCTTGACCAGGCCACCGGTACCGCTGAGGGTCCCGGCCAGGTTGAGGTTGTTGGCGCCTGTCAGGGTCAGGTTGCCGCCCAGGTTGACGGCGTTACCCAAGGTCATCGCTGCGGTGTTGGCCAGCGTCGATGCGCCGCCCACGGTCAGGGCGCCGGTACCGAGCGCCGTGGCGCTGGCCAGGGTCAGGGTGCCGGCGTTGAGGGTGAGACCACCGCTGAAGGTGTTGGCGCCACCCAGGGTCAGGTTGGTGCTGCCGTTCTTGACCAGCGCGCCGGTGCCACTGATCACACCGCCCAGGGTGGTTGCGCTGGTACCAGGCAAGGTCAGGGTGTTGCCGGCCAGGTCGATGGCGTTGCCGAGGTTCACCGCCACGCCGGCATCCAGGCTGGCATTACCGCCCAAGGTGAGGCCGCCGGTGCCCAGGGCGTTGTTGTTGCCCACGGTGAGGACACCGCTGTTGAGGGTCGTGCCGCCGCTGAAGGTGTTGCTGCCGTTCAGGGTCAACCCGGCGCTGCCGTTCTTGACCAGCGCACCGGTACCGCTGATCACGCCGCCCAGTGTGGTGCTGCTGGTGCCCAGCAGGTTCAGGGTATTGGCGCCAAGGTTGACAGCGTTGCCCAGGCTCACGGCGGTGCTGGCGTCCAGGCTGGCGTTGCCGCCGAGGGTAAGGGCGCCGGTGCCCAGGGCGTTGCTGTTGCCGACGGTGAGCTTGCCGGTATTGAGGGTGAGGCCGCCACTGAAGGTGTTATTGCCATTTAGCGCCAGGTCCCCTGCCCCGCTCTTGACCAGCGCACCGGTACCGCTGATCACGCCACCCAGGGTGGTGGCGCTGGTGCCGAGCAGGTTCAGGGTGTTGGCGCCAAGGCTGATGGCGTTGCCCAGGCTTACCGCGCTGCTGGCATCGAGGCTGGCGTTGCCACCCAGGGTCAGCGCGCCAGTGCCCAGCGCACTGCTGTTGCCGACGGTAAGCTTGCCACCCGCCAGGCTGGTACCGCCGCTGTAGGTATTGACGCCGTTGAGGGTGAGGTCGGCGGCGCCCGCCTTGGCCAGCGCACCGGTGCCGCTGATGATGCCACCCAAGGTAGTGGCATTGTTGCCAGCGAGGGTGAGCGTGCCTGCGCTCAGGGCAATCGCGTTGCCAATGTTGAGCGCCGAGGCACTGTCCAGGATGCTGCTGGCGGTCACCGTCAGGGCGCCGCTGCCCAACGCCGTGTCGCTACCCAAGGTAAGTGTTCCGCCACCCAGGGAGGTGCCGCCACTAAAGGTATTGAGGCCATTGAGTGTCAGGCTGCCGGTGCCGCTCTTGACCAGTGAGCCGGTGCCGCTGAGTACACCGCCAAGGGTCAGTGCGTTGCTGCCGGGCAGCGTCAAGGCTGCGTTCAGCGCCACCGCATTGTTCAACACCAGCGGTACGCTGCCTTGCAGGCTGCCGGCGCCACTGACGGTCAGCCCGCCGCTGCCGAGTGCCGCGGCGCTGGTCAGGTTGAGTCCGCCGGCGGCCAGGGTGGTACCGCCACTGTAGGTGTTGCTGGCGCCAAGGGTGAGCAATCCGGCACCGGTCTTGGTCAAGCCGCCGACACCCGAGACCACGCCGTTGAGGGCCATATCGGTGGCGCCACCCACGTTCAGGCCGGCATTCAAGGTCAGCGCGTTGTTCAGGCCCAGGCCTGCCACCGTGCCCGCGAGACCACCGCCGTTCACCGTGATGCCACCGGTACCGAAGGCGCTGGCGTTGTCGAAGTTGAGCAAGCCACCGTTGAGGGTGGTCTGGGTGGTGCCGTTGAGCAATTGCCCGATCAGCGACCAGGTACCGCTGTCGACGATCAGGCGGTTGAAGTTGATGTAGTTCGAGGCGTTGATGGTGCCGCTGCCGCTGGTGCCGCTGCCGCCACCGATGGCGTTCTGCAACGCCAGGGTGTTGGTGCCGCCGGCACCGCCGTCGACCACGCCGGCGGGCGCAAAGGCCAGGTTGGGGTTGCCGGTGACCAGCAGCGATACACCGATACCGGCCCCCGCGCTGAGGCTGGAGCCGGTGATGGCGTTGAAGCGGTTGGTGCTGCCGGCACCCATCGACAGGCTGCCGGTCAGGCTCCCGGCGTTGGTGAAGACGTTGCCGGCCGAGGAAGTCTGGAAGGCGGTACGACCGAGCACGGTGCCGGTGTTGGTGAAGTTGACCGACCCGCCCCCGCTCACGGCGATGACCGGGGTGTCCTCGCTCAGGATCGTCAAGCTGGCCAACGCCGAGGAGCCGATGCTGCCGGCGTTGCTGATGGTAGTGACGCCACCGGCAGCGTTACGCACGTCCAGGGCCATGCCCGTGAGGTTCAACAGGCTGGCGCCGAGGACGGCGCCGGTACCGCGAATTACGCCCGTGGCGTTGTTGGTGATGTTGATGGTACTGGCGGTGCTGGTATTGCCGATCAGCGCCGCGGTGGACTGGATGCTCAGGATCCCCAGCAACGACGGGTTGACGGTACCGGAGTTGTTCAACGTGATGTTGTTGCCGGTGAGCGACAGCGCGGTGCCGCCCACGCCCAAAAGCACGCCCAGCGAGGCACCGGTGTTGACGTTGACGGTAAGGCCGCTGCCACTGTTGGAATAACTCGGCGCGAGCGGGTTGGCCGCGCCGCTGCAGGTCACCGTGGAGCCGGCAAGGCTGCAGGCGGCCAGCGCCTGTTCACCGTGCAGACCAAAGGCCATGGCAGTCACGGCCAGGCTGACGGCCAGCGACAGTTGGGAGAAACGGGCGGGCGAACGGGGGGCGGCGCGACTGTCCACGGAGAGCTCCTTCGTGGATCAGGCGATTCAGTCCTTGAAAGCGTGCACAGCGGGTTGGGCAAGAGCAGTGACACACGCGGCGGCCGAAACACCTGATCTATGGCTACGAATATCCTTTGAAGGAATGTGTAGCCGCTCAGGGGCGGGCGGTTTGGCGTCGAAGCCGGTCAAATGGTGTTAATACTTTGTCGAGGCGGCACGTGTTTCGCGGGTTTCAGCGATGCATTCATTGGATCCAACCGACGAACGGTAGTGCCTGCTCCGCGACGAGCAGGCTTGACCCGAGCAGGTTCAGGCGACCTCCGCCCCGTCATCCGGCCAATGCGGCTCGTTGGCGCCCGGCGGCGTCAGCGGTGGCAGGCCATAGGCTGCCCGAGCGTCGTCACAGCTCGGATTGTGCACGCCGTTCTCCCACGACGCCTCAAACTCGCGGCAGGGGCTGGAGCGATTCTCGTAGATGGAGCACGCCACCTGCGTGCCGATCTCGCCACCGAGACTGACGCAACGGCAGGGCTTGGCGTCGGTGCCAATCATGGCGACGCGGGTCGGGTTGATCTGCACAACCAGGTCGTCGGGCACCAGGCCACCGGCGGACTGGCACTCACCCCAGAAGAAAGACACACGAAAGTAGCCGCAGCAGGCGCCGCAGGTCAGGCAAGGGTTCTGTTCGGACATGATGACCAGGGAGGGAGGTTGTTGTTATCGGGGCGGGCGCCCGCGGCGCTATTTGTAATCCAGGCGCGGGCGGCTGAGAAGAGGGGGAATGCAAAAAAAGATCGCCGCTGATCGGCGATCTGGAAGTCGTGATCGATATCGCCTGTATCGGCCCATCGCCGGCAAGCCGGCTCCCACAAGGTCCAGTGCCATCCTGTGGGAGCCGGCTTGCCGGCGATGAGGTCGGACCTGTTTACTTGCTGGTCAAACCATCGGCGCGGAACATCTGGCGGATCCCGCGAATAGCCTGGCGGATGCGGTCCTGGTTCTCGATCAGGGCAAAACGCACATGATCATCACCGTAGTCGCCAAAGCCGATCCCCGGCGACACGCAAACCTTGGCCTCGGCCAGCAGCTTCTTGGAAAACTCCAGCGAACCCAGGTGAGCGTACTGCTCAGGGATCTTCGCCCACACGTACATCGACGCCTTGGGGTTCTCGACCATCCAGCCCAGCTCGTGCAGCCCCTTGACCAGCAGGTTGCGGCGCTGGCGGTACTGCTCGGCGATATCGCGCACGCATTGCTGGTCGCCTTCCAGGGCGGCGATGGCAGCCACCTGCAGCGGGGTGAAGGTGCCGTAGTCGTGGTAGCTCTTGATCCGTGCCAGGGCGCTGACCAGCTCCGGATTGCCGACCATGAAGCCGATCCGCCAGCCCGCCATGTTGTAGCTCTTGGACAGGGTGAAGAATTCCACCGCGATGTCCTTGGCCCCCGGTACCTGCATGATCGAAGGCGCCTTCCAGCCGTCGTAGACGATGTCGGCGTAGGCCAGGTCGTGCACCACCAGCACATCGTACTGCTTGGCCAGGGCCACCACCCGTTCGAAGAAGTCCAGCTCCACGCACTGCGCGGTGGGGTTGGAAGGGAAGCCGAGGATCATCATCTTCGGCTTGGGGATCGACTCGCGGATCGCCCGCTCCAGCTCGTTGAAGAAGTCCACGCCAGGCACCAGCGGCACCGAGCGTACCTGGGCGCCGGCGATCACCGCACCGTAGATGTGGATCGGGTAGCTGGGGTTGGGCACCAGGACCGTGTCGCCGTGGTCTAGGGTGCCGAGCATCAGGTGCGCCAGGCCTTCCTTCGAACCGATGGTGACAATGGCTTCGCTCTCCGGGTCGATGTCGACCTCGTAGCGTTCCTTGTACCAGTTGGAGATGGCGCGGCGCAGTCGCGGGATACCACGGGAGGTGGAATAGCCATGAGTATCTTCGCGCTGGGCAACCTGCACCAGCTTCTCGACGATGTGCGGCGGGGTGGCGCCATCGGGGTTGCCCATGCTCAGGTCGATGATGTCCTCGCCACGGCGGCGGGCGGCCATCTTGAGCTCGGCAGTAATGTTGAAGACGTAAGGGGGGAGACGATCGATGCGCGCAAAGCGGCGCGGCGAACCTGGGTTGGCCATGTGTTCCTCAAGAGACGTAAGCGCCCGGAACCGTCCGAGCGACGCTGGCCGCTGCGGCGGCCTACAAACAACATAATCCCGCCGCGATCACTTAGTAAAGGATAATTTCCTGTTTTATTAGATTTTTTCAGCCACTTCATTTGAAAAAATCGTAATTACAGAACCACCCTCTAGCAGGCGATGCTTGCCTGAACACCGGCAAGCATCGCCGTCAAAGGGCTCAGTAGACCTGCACCCGCCACAGTTCACGCGCGGCCGAGGCCGCGCTCATCGGCAGCCGCCCATGCAAGGTCTGGTAGTTGTCGATCAGCACCAGGTCACCCGCCTGCCACTCATGGGCAATCAGGCATTCGGGGTCGTAGACCAGTTCGTCGAGCTGGCTGATCAATGCCTGCTGGAAGGCTTCGTCGTGCCCCTGCACCTGCTGTTCGAGGGTCTGCAACGACGACTGGCAGCCCTCCTGATAGCGCAGTACCGGCTCGCCGCTGCGCGGATCGAGGTCGACCAGCGAGTAGCTGCGCGGCGAACCACCGAAATAGGTCATGCGCGTGTAGTAGGTCAAATCGATGCCCTGCCACTGGCGGGCGGTGCGCAGGCCCACCTTGCGCAAGGCGTTGCGGCTGTCGACGACGGTGGTCTGCCCTTCCCCCGGCTGCGGCGGCGTCTTGCAATACAACATGAAGGTGTGGGCACAGAACTTGGGATCGCGCTGCACCAGCGGATCGCTGTCGGGCAGCATGTTGAGGTCCCAGTGCAAGGGCGTCTTCTCCAGCGAATGCACCACGCCTTGGGGCTGGTCGGCCGGCTTGACCACATGTACCTCACCAAAGGACCAACGGTAGATGGTGCCGAAACGCTCGCAGTCGGCGGCGAATGCCTGCTGGTCGGTGAATTCACAGCCTCTGAGGCAGACAAAACCGAAACTGCGCACCAGGGCCTTCAAGGTCTGGGTGGACAGTCGCTGGAAACCCAGCCCCAGCGGGTCGCTGACCAGCAACCCGAACAAGGGGAGCTTCTGCAATGTGAAGTTGAAGCCCTCAAGCGCCTCGCCCGCTGTTTCATGGAACAGCCATGGCTGCCCCTGCCAGGTCACCAGCACATGCCGCGCGGGGTCGATCTGCGCGCGGCTGCGCAGGGTCTGGCGACCGTCCAGCTGGCGCACCGGCACTGCATGCCACGGGCTAGCCACATGATCGAGCCCCTCGGCCAAGGCTACGGTGAACTTGGGGCCCGCATTGTCGTACTGGTGCACCGACAAGCGCACGTGCCCGGGGAAAAACCGCTCGACCGCCGCATTCAAGGCCTGGCCGCGCAGCATCATCTGGTAGGCCTTGTAGCTGATCTGGCGCAGGTGCTCGTCTTCGTCCTGCCCGGCCTGGCGGCATAGGCGCAGGTCGTTGTAGAGGTGGCTGCACAACTTGTCGTGGGTCCGGCCCAGGGCCTCGTCGTGCTGGCACTGCTCGATCAGCGTCTCGACGCTCTTCCACGGCAGGCGGGCCTGCTTGATCAGAGTGGCGCGCAGGGCCTCGGCACTGCTGGCCTGGGGGAACAGGTCTTCCATGCTCACCCAGCGGATGCAATGGGTCGTGCACAGGGTGCGCAGCGCCTGGTTGTAGGCGCGGCGCACGTCGTCCGGCACGCCGACGATATCGTTGAAGGTGGTGCCGTCGCTGAGGATTGCGATCTCGCAGCCAGGGGCGTGGAGCTCGGCGAGTTCCTGGGCGAGGCGGTCGAGGCGCTCGATGGCGATCACCTCGCCATGATCGGGCAGCACGCCGAAGGTCTTGTCGTGATCATTCGGCGACTTGCACGGGAAACCCGGCAGTACCATGCGCAGCGGCTCGCCGCTGTCGAAGCAGCGCGCCAGGTCTTGGGCCAGGTGCGCCCTGCCCGCTTGGTCGAAGCGGTCGTCCTGGGCCTTGAGCAGGTAAGCGTCCAGCACCTGGCCGACGGCTTCCATCCAGCTGTCTTTGTCTTGCATGTCGTGTCTTCCTTGAGAACGGCTACAGCGAACCGATTGGCGTTGCGGATTGGCTTGCACGGTGGCGCACTTGCTCCGGGCCCAGGGCCCGGAGCAAGTGCAAGGGCTGTTGGCAATGGAACTGCGGCCGCTGCTCGAGCAAGGCTTGCCACACCCCGTAGCCCCAACCGACGGCGGCAGCGGGCATGCCGGCGGCCTTGGCGGTCAACAGGTCGATGGGGGTATCGCCGACGAACAGGCAGTGGCCTGGGTCGATGCCCAGCCGTTTAGCGGCCTGCAGTGCGATGTCCGGTGCCGGCTTGAGCCGCTCGCCGGGACGATGGCCCAGCACCGCGCCAAATCGCTGCGCGGGCAGCAGCCCTTGCACGACACGCTCGGCGAGCGGGTGGGCTTTGTTGGTGACGACGGCCATGGGCAACCCTTTGCCGGCAATCGTCTCGATCAGGTCGACACAACCGGGGAACGCTCGGGAACGCTGGACCAGGTTGTCGTGATAACAGCTGCTGTAGTCGTCATGCAGGCGTTGGCGTTGCTCGGCGTCGAGGCCGACCGCGGCCCGCTCGAGCATCGCCGACACACCGCCACCGATCATGCCGCGCACCTCATCCGGCTGCAGCGCGCGCAGCCCGTGCAGAATCAGCACATGATTCAGGCACCAGGCAATATCAGGCAGGGTATCAACCAAGGTGCCGTCCAGGTCGAACAGAACCGCGCGTATGTCCATTGGCGCCACCCTCACTGCGCGCTGGCGTAGTGGCAAGGCCGGCCACGGCGGAATACCAGCCGGCTGTAACGCTCATCGACATTGCTGCGTCGGTCGAGAGTCACCACGCCACGACGCTTGATCGCCACCGAATGCCAGGGGGTGCGCCACAGGTCGCTGGTCGGCACCAGGCGGATGCCGATCTTGCTCGATACCGCCAACTGCGGGTGGATCGACAGGCGCAGGCAATGCGGATAGCGCGCTTGCAGCAACGCACTCCAGGCCTCGCTACGCTGGATCACCCGTTGGGAGGCAGGCTTGGCGGCCTTCTTCACCGCGTTCATGCTCATGCCTTCGAACTCCACCAGCCCGGCGTAGTCCTCGGCGAGGAAACGATGGATGCCGCAGTACATCAGCCGCATGTGCTCCTCGTCCTCGAAGCGCTGCTGCAGGGCGCGCAGCGACTGGCCATGCTCGATCATCAGCTCTTCGCGCATGGAGTCCAGGCAGCCCAGTTGCGGATAGGCATCCTTGAGGTCGAACAAGGTGAAACGGCCGGGATAGTGCTGGCCGGCATAGCGCTGGATATCGTCGGTGTAGGCCTGGACATGGGCATCGGGCACCCGTACCAGGTCGGCGAAGACATAGCCGTCCGAGCAGATGTGAATGACTGCACCGGGGGCATGCAATGCGCGGATTTCCTCAGCCAGGCGATTCAGCTCGTCGATGGCATGGTGCTCTGCCAGGTCCGGGAGCGGGCCGAGGGTCTTCTGGCGGTTGGGCGACTTGCCGGGGAAGGCCGGGAGGACCATCTCCACCGGCAGCCCGTGCTCGACGGCCTGCAGCACCTTGGGCAGGTGCGGGGCGAGCACGGCATCATCCAGCGCGTCATCCTGCCCGGGGGCCAGGCTGCGTCGACGAAACAGGCATTCGAGGATGGCCAGCGCGGTAGCGGTGCTGGCAGAGGCATGGCGTTGGCGCAGCGAAGCCGCGCACGCCGAAGGAGCGGAGCTCGATTCGGTCATGGAACAGTCCTTGTCATGTGGATCGATCCGAATGGATCGCGGCCTACCCTGGCCTGCAGGTCGTCCTGACCTGCGGCGCATAACATCCGGCAAAGGACATGGCGCTGTCAACTGCCCTTCGAATGAATTTTCCGAGACAAAAAAAAAGCCCCGGCAAGCCGGGGCGTCTTGTGCAGCAGCGGTGTTTCAGCGTGCGTAGGTCATCAGCACGTCGGCCGCGGTCTGGCTGTCCACGCCCATCATCACGCTCAGGGCAGTGACGGTGAGGATGGAGAAGCCGAACACCTTGCGCGCCCACTTGCTGTCGTCCTCGGCCTTGTAGCCGCCCCAGGCCATGTACAGCCAGTACAGGCCCATGGCGGCCGCCACGGCGAGATAACCCAGGCCGGCGTAGCCGCCGAGGGTCAGCATCAGGGTGGCGAGCACAAAGGCCAGCACGTACAGCACGATCTGCTTCTTCGCCGCGAGGATACCGCGCGCCACCGGCAGGACCGGGATGTTGGCGGCGCTGTAGTCCTTGAAGCGGAAGATGGCGATGGCAAAGCTGTGCGGCATCTGCCACAGGCTGAACATCACCAGCAGCGTGAACGCGGCCAGGTCGAAGCTGTTGCTCACCGCGCAGTAGCCGATCACCGGAGGCATGGCACCGGACAGGCTGCCGACCAGGGTGCCGTGCACCGATTTGCGCTTGAGCCACAGGCTGTAGAAGCCGACGTAGACCACGAAGCCAACCAGGGCGCAGAACGCCGACAGCGGGTTGGCCTGGACATACAGCAAGCTGAAACCCGCCACCCCGAGCAGGGTGGCGTAGATCAGCGCCAGGGGCAGCGACATGCCGCCCTGGACCATGACGCGGTTCTTGGTGCGCTCCATCTTGTGGTCGATGTCACGGTCGATGCAGTTGTTGAACACGCATCCGGACGCGACCACCAGGGACGTACCGATCACCACCGCCAGGAACAGGGCGAAATCCACATGCCCCTTGGCGGCAAGGAAGAAACCGCCTGCCACGGAAAGCACGTTACCGAAAATGATCCCCGGTTTGGTGATTTGGATAAAGTGCTTCACGGACATGCAGTCTTACCTCACTTGGCCAGCATTTCGAAGTGGATGCTGAACATGATCCACAGCGACAGGCCGACCAGCAGTGCAATTACCAGAACGGTGAACAGGAACGTCGACACGTTGGAGCGCTGCTCTTTCGAGCGGTCCATGTGCAGGAAGTACACGAGGTGCACCACCACCTGGATGACGGCCATGGCCACCACGATCAGGACGGTCAGGTTCTTCGGCAGGCTTGGGTACATCACCAGGCCGAACGGGATCGCGGTCAGGATGATCGACAGTACAAAGCCGATCATGTAGGACTTCACGCTACCGTGATTGCCTTCGTGATGAGTGTCGTGTGCGCTAGCCATTACAGAACCCCCAGCAGGTAGACGACGGTGAACACGCAGATCCAGACCACGTCGAGGAAGTGCCAGAACAGGCTCAGGCAGCTCATGCGGGTCTTGGCGGTCGGCGTGATGCCGTGCTTGTTGATCTGGTACATCATGATTGCCATCCAGATCAGACCGGCAGTCACGTGCAGGCCGTGGGTACCGACCAGCGCGAAGAACGCCGACAGGAAGCCACTGCGCTGCGGGCCGTAGCCTTCGGCGATCAGGTGATGGAACTCATAGATTTCCATCGCGATGAAGCCTGCACCGAACAGGAAGGTCACAGCCAACCAGCCCAGTACACCTGCCTTGTTGCCGGCGAACATCTTCAGCATGGCGAAGCCGAAGGTGATCGAGGACAGCAGCAGGAACGCGGTTTCGACCAGCACGAAGTCGAGCTGGAAGATGTCGTGACCCGACGGGCCGCCGGCGAAACCGCCGGACAGCACCGCGTAGGTGGCGAAGAGCGACGCAAACAGGATGCAGTCGGTCATCAGGTACAGCCAGAAACCGAGTACGGTCATCTGGCCCGAGTCGTGGTGGTGGTCATCGTGCGCATGGTCATGACCATGCGCGCCACCGTGGATTACTTGACTGGACATTGATTACACCCGTTCAAACGATTCGACACGTGCGCCGCCAGCAGGCAGTGCACCAGCGTTGGCCAGCGCTTTCATGCGCTCGCCTTCGATGCGCGCCACTTCTTCGGCCGGCACCATGTAGCCCTGGTCGTCACGCGCGGCGTGGCGAACGAAGACAGCGATGGTCGCAACCAGGCTCGCACCCACCAGCCACCAGATGTGCCAGATGAAGGCGAAACCGAACACGGTCAGCAACAGACCCATGAACAGACCGGTGGAGGTGTTGCTCGGCATGTGGATCGCTTCGTACTTGGCCGGAGCCTTGTAGGCGGCGCCGGCTTGCTTGGCTTCGTGCCAGGCGTCCAGGCCAACGTGCTCAGGCATGTGGGCGAAGTTGTAGAACGGAGGTGGCGACGAAGTCGACCATTCCAGGGTACGGCCGCCCCATGGGTCGCCGGTGACGTCCATGTTGTCCTTGCGATCGCGAACCGAGACGTAGATCTGGATCAGCTGGCAGGCGATACCGAACAGGATCAGCACGGCGCCGACCACGGCTACGTACAGGTAGGGTTCCCACAGCGGGTTGTCGGAGTGGTTCAGACGACGGGTCATGCCCATGAAGCCCAGGGCGTACAGCGGCATGAACGCTACGTAGAAGCCGGAGATCCAGAACCAGAAGGCAGCCTTGCCCCACTTCTCGTTCAGGGTGAAACCGAAGGCTTTCGGGAACCAGAAGGCGAAGCCGGCGATGTAGCCGAATACCGCGCCACCGATGATCACGTTGTGGAAGTGGGCGATCACGAACAGGCTGTTGTGCAGAACGAAGTCGGCACCTGGAACAGCCAGCAGAACGCCGGTCATGCCACCGATGGAGAAGGTGACCATGAAGCCCAGGGTCCACATGATCGGCGCGGTGAAGCGCAGACGGCCCTGGTAGATGGTGAACAGCCAGTTGAACAGCTTCACACCAGTCGGAATGGAGATCAGCATCGTCGCCAGGCCGAAGAAGGTGTTGACGCTGGCGCCGGCACCCATGGTGAAGAAGTGGTGCAGCCAGACCGCAAAGCCGAGGATGGCGATCGCGCCCGATGCGTAGATCATCGAGTGGTGACCGAACAGGCGCTTGCCTGCGAAGGTCGAGGTGACTTCCGAGAACACGCCGAAGGCCGGCAGGATCAGGATGTAGACCTCAGGGTGACCCCACGCCCAGAACAGGTTGACGTACATCATCGGGTTCCCACCAAGCTCGTTGGTGAAAATGTGGAAGTCCAGATAACGGTCAACAGTCAGCAGTGCGAGTGCGGCGGTGAGGATCGGGAACGAAGCGACGATCAGCACGTTGGCCCAGGTGCAGGTCCAGGTGAAGATCGGCATGTCCATCAGCTTCATGCCAGGGGCGCGCATCTTCATCACGGTGACGAGGAAGTTCACGCCGGTAAGCGTCGTACCCAGACCTGATAGCTGTAGCGCCCAGATGTAGTAGTCGACACCCACCCCAGGGCTGTACTGGATACCTGCGAGCGGCGGATAGGCAACCCAGCCGGTCTTGGCGAATTCACCAACACCCAGCGAAATGTTGACCAGCAGCACGCCTGCCAGCAGCAGGTAGAAGCTCAGGGAGTTCAGGAACGGGAAGGCAACGTCACGTGCACCGATCTGCAGAGGAACCGCAAGGTTCATCAGGCCGGTGAAGAACGGCATCGCCATGAAGATGATCATGATCACACCGTGGGCGGTGAAGATCTGGTCATAGTGTTCAGGCGGCAGGTAGCCTTCGGAGCCACCGGTGGCGGCGGCCAGCTGGGTACGCATCATGATCGCGTCGGCGAAGCCGCGCAGCAGCATGACCATAGCGACGATGATGTACATCACGCCGATTTTCTTGTGGTCGACCGTGGTCAGCCACTCGGTCCACAAGTAGGTCCACTTGCGGAAATAGGTGATGGCACCAACGACAGCGAGACCACCGAGCGCGATCATGGCAAGCGTCACCATGACTATCGGCTCGTGATACGGTATCGCCTCCAGAGTTAATTTACCGAACATCTCTTACTCCTCTGCACCGGCAGCTGGTTGCATACTCGATTCCACACCCTTGGTAGTGGCCAGGTCTTTGCTGCCTGCTTCTTCGTGGTTCGGACGACCGCGGTTCATGCCTTCGTACTTGTCGACGATGCGCTGGAACTGGTCAGCCGGAGCCTCGCTGTACAGCGCGACTGGGTTGTTTTCGCTTGCTTTGGCCAAGGCGTCGTATTCGGCCTGGTCCAGTTTCTTCGGCGAAGCCTTCACTTCAGCGACCCATGCATCGAAGTCGGCTTGCGAAGTGGCGGTTGCCTTGAATTTCATACCGGTGAAGCCGGCGCCGCTGTAGTTGGCGGAGATACCGTCGAACTCACCGTTCTCGTTGGCGATCAGGTGCAGTTTGGTGGTCATGCCAGCCATGGCGTAGATCTGGCCACCCAGGCCCGGGATGAAGAAGGAGTTCATCACGGCGTCGGAGGTCACGCGGAAGTTGACCGGGGTGTTGGCCGGGAAGACGATCTTGTTGACCGTGGCGATGCCCTGTTCCGGGTAGATGAACAGCCATTTCCAGTCCAGCGCGACCACGTCGATCTGCACCGGCTTCACATCGGAATCCAGTGGACGGTACGGGTCCAGCTTGTGGGTGGAGTGGTAGGTGAAGTAACCCAGGGCGATGATGATCAGGATCGGGATGATCCACACCGCGGCCTCGATCTTGGTCGAGTGCGACCAGTCGGGGGTGTAGGTGGCGGCCTTGTTGGACGCGCGATACTTCCAGGCGAACGCCAGGGTCATGATGATCACGGGCACGACCACCAGCAGCATCAGGCCGGTGGCGATCAGGATCAGGTTCTTCTGCTCAATGCCGACCTGGCCCTTCGGATCGAGCAGGGTCCAGTTGCACCCACTGAGTAAAAGCATGCCTAAAAAGGGCAATATGCCAAACAGTCTGGGGTAACGCTTTTTACTCATCTCACGACCTCTAGATCAGCTTGCTTCAATGCAATTTGTGTTTTGGTAGCCAACACTTCGTCCTGCCAAGTGCGGCAATTGGCGCCCGTACTCGCCCCTGCCAGGGATCCGACTGCTGGATCTTGGCGTCAAGCGGGTTGGCGGTGCTTATGGTTTCGTAGGCAACAGGCCTGTACTTCAGACCAAGTCCATTTGGTGCGGGAAAACGCGGAGGGGTGTCCGCCCGGTATCGCCGTTGGGCGAAACTTGTCGAAGTCAGCAAATGGAAAGCGCTGCGGCTCCCATCAATCCTGCGACTCGCAAGCAGTGCCGAACGGAAATTGGGGGCGATTGTAGATAGGTCGCCCCACGATGACTATGACTTATTGAGCAACAGTCTTTTACAGGATGCGTAACAATACTGGTCAAAAAATCAACTTCGCGACAGTTTGTCGCACCCTGCGCAGTAGCCCTGAAACCCTTGCCGCGCAAGGGCTGGTGGCTGACCTGGATCAATCATCGGTGGCCATTTGCAGCTTATCTCGCCGCGCAATAGACCCAGGTCAATTCGGGACTTTGGTCTAAGCGCGGCGACGGTTTCGGTAGATGCCCAGGGGCACCAGGACCGCCGTCAGCACGAACGCCACCAGCGCCCATTGCGCGAGGGACAGGCCGAGGATCGGCGGGTAGGGCGTGGAACAGAACCCATCGACCTGGAACGCCAGCGGCCAGAGCTTGGCCAGCGGCAGGTCGTCGACGATGGGCTGCAAGGTGTCGATACCGCAGCTGACCATGGGGTTGGCGAGTATATACACATGATTGCCGGCGGCAACGATGCCACCGATGGCGCTGAGCACCACCAGCGCCTCGAAGAGGGTCAGGCTGCGGCGCCCGGGCATGGCGGCGGCGATGAAGGCGAAGATCGCGATGAACAGCAGGGCATAGCGCTGCAGGATGCACAGCGGGCAAGGTGCCTCGCCCAGCACCACCTGCATGTACAGGGCGCCGCCGATCAGCGCCAGGCAGATCACGCCGAGGAGCACCAGAAAGCGCCGTTCCCGATTCAGGCGCGATGAGAGTTCGTTCATTGCCGATTCCTTCGATGGAGAGTGACAGCGCGGGCTGCCCGAGGGGCGCCCAGTCTACACGCTGGAGATGACCTTTGAATGCATCGAGCGGGGGCGTGCGCGGCTATCCACTGATGACCTAGGACCGAGCGGGTCGGTTTCGGTTCACTGACGCGCGTGAAAAATGCGCCAGCCCAGGTGCCGGGCAGGAGCAGGCCCCTCGACACCTGGGAGTGAAGGATACAGTGATTAAAGGAGGATTAAAGATGAAAGCGGGTGTAACCGCGTTCACCGCTTCCTTATATAGAAGATCGGTTAGGCCCAATCGCTGCGGTTCGGCGCTCGGCCAGGCGGACAGCGTCGAATGTCATCGTCCGCTTCGTTCTCGATTACCCACGGCCGGGAGCATCCTTGTGCTGGCGGCCCGACAGAACGCCGAACCGCAGCGATTGGGATGAATTACTCGTAGCCTGTCCCGGCCCCATCGCCGGCAAGCCGGCTCCCACAGGTATCGCTGAACCCTGTGGGAGCCGGCTTGCCGGCGATGGGGCCAGCCAGACCTATCGCTTACTCCAGCGCCGCAGCCGGCCCAAAGAACTCATAGCGGCTCTGCCCTTCCGGCACACCCAAGCCCTTGAGCTGACGCTTGATCGCCGCCATGAAGCCCTTGGGTCCGAGGAAGTAGGCGTCGATATCGCGCTCACGCGGCAGCCATTCGGCCAGCAGGTCCTGGTCCAGCAGGCCCACTGCGTCGGCAGCCTGGCTGCCATCCTCCTCGGCGTAGCAGTAGAAGCGCTTGAGTTGCGGGTGACGCGCCGCCAGGCCATCGATCCAGTCGCGGAAGGCATGCACCGCGCCGTTGCGCGCGCAATGGATGAAGTGCACCGGGCGTTCGGTCTCGAGGGCCGCCTCAAGCATGGCCAGGGTCGGGGTGATGCCCACGCCGCCGCTGATCAGCACCAGCGGCTTGTCGCTGGCGACCAGGGTGAAGTCACCGGAAGGCGGGAACAGTTGCAGGGTATCGCCGACCATCAAGCCATCATGCAGGTAGTTGGAGACCTTGCCGCCCGCCTCGCGTTTGACGCTGATGCGGTACTGCTCACCGTCGCACAGGGCCGACAGCGAATAGTTGCGACGCTGCTCCTGGCCATCGATTTCCAGCTTCAGGCCGATGTACTGGCCCGGCTCGGCCTTGAGCACCGGCTTGCCATCGACCGGCGCGAAGTAGAACGAGACGATTTCGCGGCTTTCCTGCTCGCGGCGCACCAGGCGGAATTCGCGGGTGCCGCGCCAGCCGCCGGCGGCCTCTTCCTTCTGCTTGTACAGGTTCTCCTCGGCGCCGATGAGGATGTCGGCAAGCTGGCCATAGGCCGCCGCCCAGGCAGCGATCACCTCGGCTGTGGCGATCTCCTTGCCCAGCACTTCCTCGATGGCGCGCAGCAGGCAGCTGCCGACGATCGGGTAGTGTTCAGGGAGAATCTGCAGGGCGACGTGCTTGTTGATGATCTGGCCTACCAGGCCGCCCAACTGCTCGAGCTGGTCGATATGCCGGGCGTACATCAGCACGCCGTTGGCCAGGGCACGCGGCTGGTCGCCGCTGGCCTGGTGGGCCTGGTTGAACAGCGGACGTACCTCGGGGTACTCGCTGAGCATCATCTTGTAGAAGTGGGTGGTCAGGGCCTCGCCACCGCTTTCCAGCAGGGGCACGGTGGCTTTGATGATTGCACGTTGTTCGGCATTGAGCATTACGACAACTCCTGAGCCTGAGGCTTCGAATGGTTGCGTAGACCATTTCAGCAATCGTGCCAACTTTGATCGTCAGTAAAACCGGGGGTTTTCATTGATCGATGTCAAAAGGACACACTCAGGCGTATAGTCATTCCGACCAACAGGAGTCCATATGACTGCAAAGCCCCTGCTCACTGCCCTCCTCCCCTTGGTGAGCGACTTGTCCCGCGACCTCCCCGACCAGGAACGCTACCGCCGGCTGCTGCAGGCCATGCGCGATCTGCTGCCATGCGATGCCGCGGCGCTGCTGCGCCTGGACGGCGAATGGCTGGTACCGCTAGCGGTGGATGGCTTGTCGGCGGACACCCTGGGCCGACGCTTCCGGGTCAGCGAGCACCCGCGCTTCCAGGCCCTGCTCAGCCGCCCCGAGCCCACCCGTTTCCCTAGCGACAGCCCGCTGCCCGACCCTTACGACGGCCTGGTCGACGCCGCCCATGTGGATCTCGAGGTGCACGACTGCATGGGCTGCCCGCTGATGGTCGACGAACGCCCGTGGGGCCTGCTGACCCTCGACGCGCTCACCGCCGGCCAGTTCCAGAGCCTCGAACTCGACGCCCTGCAGGCCTTCGCCAGCCTGGCCGCCGCCACGGTAACCGTGGCCGAGCGCATCGAGCACCTGGCCCTGCGCGCCGAAGATGAACACCAGCGCGCCGAGGTGTATCGCCAGGCCAGCGGCCAGGACCGCGAACTGATCGGCCAGAGCAAGGCACACAAGCGCCTGGTCGAGGAGATCCGCCTGGTCGGCGGTAGCGACCTGACCGTGCTGATCACCGGCGAGACCGGCGTCGGCAAGGAACTGGTGGCCCAGGCCCTGCACCATGCCAGCCAGCGTGCCGGCAAGCCGATGGTCAGCCTCAACTGCGCCGCGCTGCCCGACACCTTGGTGGAGAGTGAACTGTTCGGCCATGTGCGCGGCGCCTTTACCGGCGCCCATGGTGAACGCCGCGGCAAGTTCGAGCTGGCCAACGGCGGCACATTGTTCCTCGACGAGGTCGGCGAGCTGCCGCTGGCGGTGCAGGCCAAGTTGCTGCGGGTGTTGCAGAGCGGGCAGTTGCAACGCCTGGGTTCGGACCGCGACCATCAGGTCGATGTACGCCTGATCGCCGCGACCAACCGCGACCTGGCCGAAGAGGTGCGCAATGGCAACTTCCGCGCCGACTTCTACCACCGGTTGAGCGTCTACCCGCTGCAAGTTCCGCCCCTGCGCGAGCGAGGCCGCGACGTGCTGTTGCTGGCGGGCTTTTTCCTCGAACAGAACCGTGCGCGCCTGGGGCTGGGGAGCCTGCGGCTGTCCACCGACGCCCAGGCCGCCCTGCTGGCGTACGGCTGGCCGGGCAACGTGCGCGAACTGGAACACCTGATCGGTCGCTCGGCGCTCAAGGCATTGGGGCAGCACGGACGGCGGCCGAAGATCCTCACCCTGGAAGCGGCGGACCTCGACCTGCGCAACGTGGCGCCGAGCATACTGGCAGAAACCGAGGCACCGTCGGCTGACGCGCCGTTGCCCGAGGGGGGGCTGCGTGAGGCGGTGGATGATTATCAGCGGCAGATCGTCGAAGCGTGCCTGGATCGCCACCAGGACAACTGGGCAGCCGCAGCCCGGGAGCTGGGGCTGGATCGGGCCAACCTGAGCCGGTTGGCCAAGCGCTTGGGGCTGCGCTGACGGGGCCGCTTCGCAGCCCATTCGCCGGCAAGCCGGCTCCCACAGGGATGGCGCTTGGCTGAGCTCAGCGCGGCCAGTGTGGGAGCCGGCTTGTCGTGGCGACGAACCGCGGCGAAAGGGTCGCAAAGCGACCCCACTGCAGATCCAATAGCAAACTAAGCTAAAGCCTGGCGCCAGAAAGCCGATAACCCGGCATCCTCCCCCTCATTCATAGCGAAGGTTGTCCATGGCCACGCAAAAAGCCCGCGCGGACTCGCTGTCCCTGCTGCTGTTCACCCTGCGCAGCGGCAAACTGATGGCAATCAACCTGCTCAAGGTCAGCGAGATCATCCCCTGCCCGCCGCTGACCAAACTGCCGGAGTCCCACCCGCACGTCAAAGGCGTCGCCACCCTGCGTGGCAACTCGCTGTCGGTGATCGACCTGTCCCGCGCCATCGGCGAAATGCCCCTGGCCGACCCCGACGGCGGCTGCCTGATCGTCACCGAGATCAGCCGCTCGCGCCAGGGCCTGCACGTGCAAGCGGTGAGCCGCATCGTCCATTGCCTGAGCACCGACATCAAACCGCCACCCTACGGCTCGGGCAACCGCTCGTTCATTACCGGCGTCACCCGGGTCGACAACACCCTGGTGCAGGTGCTGGATATCGAGAAGGTCATCCACGGCATCGCCCCGCCGCCCCACGAACCGCACCCGGGGGAAGTCAGCGAAGAGGATGCAAGCCTGCTGGCCGCCGCCAACATCCTGGTGGTGGACGACAGCCAGGTCGCGTTGCAGCAGTCGGTGCACACCCTGCGCAACCTTGGCATCGAGTGCCACACCGCGCGCAGCGCCAAGGATGCGATCAATGTGCTGCTGGAGCTGCAAGGCACCGACAGAGAGATCAACATCATCGTCTCGGACATCGAGATGTCCGAGATGGACGGCTTCGCCTTCACCCGCACCTTGCGCGAAACCCCGGACTTCCAGCACCTGTACATCCTGCTGCACACCTCGCTGGACAGCGCGATGAGCGGTGACAAGGCCAAGCTGGCCGGGGCCAATGCCATTCTCACCAAGTTCTCCTCGCCGGAGCTGACCAACTGCCTGGTGACGGCGGCGCGGGCGGTGGTGTTCGAGGAGCGCTGAAAGCCAGAAAGTGAAGAGCCATGCGAGTGTCCTGTCTCGGAAATACGTTCTCTTTTGGCGAGTGGCTTGGGTGTTCGGGCAAGGAGCCGCGACGAGTCATAGCAGGGCTATGGCGAGGAGTGGCAACGCAGGCCGGGCGCCCAAGACGCCGCCAAAAGTGAACAGCTTATTTCCGAGAAAGGACACTCGTGCATGGCTCTTGAAGATTCAGCGGCTATTCGTCGACTGAGGGCGGATCTGCGAAGCTTCCCTGAAAACGACTGGCTCTCGGTTCGGTGCCTTTACAGCCTCTCGCTTCCAGGCCGGCCATTGCTGGACCTTTTCGCGGCACTCATCGAGGTAGCGAAGAAATTCCTCTTTACTTCCGCTCATCGGAATCACCTTATAAGTACGTTGACAAAGTGTGCCCAGCCATATATTCGCGATCGATGTATGAGCAAGGCTGCATCTGGGTTCGCAATTTAGCATTTGCTTCACTCCAGTCAACCGCTTGCCCATCCTCGATCTTACGTATGACAGCGTAGCCACTACCCAGATTCACGGAAAACAGATCAAAGAAACTTCTTGGCCCAACACCTATGAAGGCGTCAAAAAACACCCCTTTACGCGAACGCTCCAGAGAAATCGAGTCCGAATGAAATTTCTGCGCCTTACTCTTTGGATAGGGCTCGACATACACCACACGATCAACACCAGCGGCGATGATGTGCTTTGCGCAGTTATGGCAAGGGTAGGTGGTGCAATACAACGTGCTATCGACCGCACTTACCCCCATCCGGGAAGATGACAACAGCGCTTCCATTTCCGCATGGACAACCCGGCCATACTCGGTTATATCTTTTATTCCACTATTTTTTATCAAGGGCGCCACTTCATCCCGACAGTGCTCGGGGAGTGAACGGATGATGTTTTCTATTATTTCCTTTTTTTGCATGGCATTTGAATCCTCGCCTCGCTTGTAGTCCCTTCCATCCTCCTCATCCACAATTTCATGTGCATCGTTCCTGGCTGGCCAGTACAGGCCGCCGCCTGCCTTGGGTACATCGTTAGCCCCTGTTGCGATGATACAGTCGTGCTTGGTCAATACAGCACCGACCTGCCGTGACAGGTCGGCCGACCTCAGTGAAGCAGAGAAGGCCATGAACATCGCATACTCATCGAAAGTGGGGGTGACATACGGCTTGCCGAACAACAAATCCAGAATGCGCCAGATCTGATTCTTCAGGGCATCTAAATTTCCATCATAGCTGACAAAGAAGTCAGACAAATGGTAAGTGTCTCGAGTGTGCTGCCCGTGTGGTTCTTTTTCGTTTTCATCCCGTGAGATCAGATCCGCCGCCTGCTCCTTGGTCAACCGTAGGTCGTCGAGAAGATAACGGCTTCTACGCTCATGGTCCGCATGCACGCCGATCAAGAAAACCCCCCCGGCATAAATCTTCCGTAATCGCTGCACCTCAAACGGCGTTTTCAATGAATTTATCAGATAGGCATTTCTGCCCGGCTCCGCCTTGCTTTCCTGGTATCTCAATTGGCTGATGGCGACAGCAGCGCCTAATGCCAATATCGAATTATCCCCCGACACCTCCCTTAATCGATTACCCTCACGCATGTACATGTCAATACGCTCAACGCGATTCTCGGTCTGCGGAACATCGCCGATCTTTGTAATGACATCAGTGGATATACGTATGCAATGGGCGGTATAGCGAAACGCCTTGAGCCGATCTTCGACAATTTGGCAGACCACTTTTAGGTCCGTTCCCAGTGCCCCGACGAATCCCAGAACCAACTCGGAATCCGCATAGGAATCATCCAGGAATGACATATTCATGAATTCAGGAGCGTGTGCAAGATTCTCCATGATTGGCCTGGCATCGGGCATGGCTTCACCGTCCTGTGACAGCATGCCTCTTACCAACTGCTCAAGCTCCAGGGAGGACTCCGGCTGCCCCTGGAAACCCAATTCACCCGTGCCCGGATACCATGACATCACGCCACCACTATGGGTGCGAAACTCATACTGGTTAGGGTTAAGTTCCTTCCATGTTCCAACCTGCGCCAACAGTTCCAGGCGCTCCTTCAGTTGCGCGAATGATCCCTCGAAACGCATTCCATGACCTCACAGTTGCCCTTTGGCTTTCGAATCCATACAGGTATAGCCACGAATCATCCTCTTTCCAGCGCGGGTAATGGTTGCTAATAAAGTTTCTGCTTTCAGCTAAATACGTAAGAAAAATCGCAATTTGCGTTGCGTTCATGGGAAGGCATAATTCCCTCTCTTGTTGAGGTCATGCCCATGCTACGTTCGATACTGCTTAGCCTTTCGCTGCTTACCGTTTACGCCCAAGCCTCTACGCCCCATGCCTGGAGCGACCAACGCCAGCACATGCTCAAGGCCTGTCTGGGCGCCAGCCAGCTCAAGGATGGCCACGCCCTGGGCAAACCCGCCGAGTTCGACGACCAGGTCGGTTACAGCGCGCTGCTGCTCGAGGGCACCTACCCCCAGAAGCACATGCAGAATCGCACCGGTACGGAGCTGTGCCTCTATGACCGCCAACGCCAGCAAGCCTTCACCACGGAATGGGAAGCCGGCAAGCGATGAGCGACAGTATTCGCTTCGCCTGCACCGGCTGCGGCAAATGCTGCACGGGCCATCATGTGCCGCTGACGCTTGCCGAGGCCCGGCAGTGGGCGATCTCTGGTGGTCAGGTGGCGGTGCTGATCGAAGGTTTTCTCGCCGATGGCCCTGGCATGCCGACGGACCAGCGCGAGCATGTGCTGCGCCGTTCGCACCCGGTGCCATGCGGTGACGCGCAGTTGCAGGTCTCGGTGACCTTCGCCGCGTTCAATCCAGGGCGCTGCCGCAACCTTGATGACAACGACCTGTGCGGTATCTATGAAAGCCGCCCGCTGGTCTGTCGTATCTACCCGGCGGAGATCAACCCGCACCTGCCGCTGCGCCCGGAAAACAAGGACTGCCCGCCCGAGGCCTGGACGCAAGGGCCGGAACTGATTCACGGCAGCCTGCCGGTGGATGAGGCGCTGCGTGCCCTGATCGAGGCCTCACGCCAGGCCGACCGCGACGATATCGCGGCCAAAGTGGCGATCTGTCAGGCGCTGGGGATGACCACCAGCGCTCTGAAGGGCAATGGATTTACTGCCTGGCTGCCGGACATGGCGGCGTTTGCCTCGGTGCTGGAGCAGGCGCCACGGGCGGTCGATGGACCGTGGGCTTTGCATGTGCAGGACGAGGCGCTTGCGGCCGGTCTGCAGGAACATCGGCTACAGGTGACGGGCGAAGCGCCGGTCTACTATGCGTTCATCGGTTTCTAGATAGATCCAATCGCGGGGCAAGCCCACGCCAAGTACCAAGGTGCCCCGCGATAAGGCCGGCACAGACAACTCAGTCAGTCACTGACAACGCCGCCAGAACTCATCCGCCAGTCGCCGCAGGTCCTTGGCCAGGTCCGCCACGTCACTGGCACTGCTGTGGCTGCGCTGCCCGACGCTGACCGTCGCCTCACTGGCCTGGCGGATGCTGTTGATGTTGCGGTTGATGTTCTCGCTGACCTGGCTCTGCTGCTCCACCGCCGCAGCGATCTGCAGGCTCATCTCGTTGATCTGGTTGACCCGCACGCTGATGCTGTCCAGCGCGTCGCTGGCCAGTTGCGCCTGCTCGACGCTGTGCCCGGCATGCGCGCTGCTCTGCTGCATCACTTGCACCGCCGCGCGAGCCCCATCCTGCAGAGCGCCGATCATGCGCTGGATATCGTGGGTCGACTGCGCGGTGCGCTTGGCCAGGCCACGCACCTCGTCGGCGACCACCGCGAACCCCCGCCCCTGGTCACCCGCCCGCGCCGCCTCGATGGCGGCGTTGAGCGCCAGCAGGTTGGTCTGCTCGGCAATGCCACGGATCACATCAAGCACCCCGGAAATCTCGCTGCTGTGGTTTTCCAGTTGCTGGATCACCTCGCTGGCCTCCACCAGCGAGCCCGCCAGGTCCTGGATCGCGCAGCGGTTGCGGTTGACCAGCTGATGCCCGGACTGGGTCTCGTCTTCCGCCTGGTCGGCCGCCATCGCCGCCATCTGCGCGCTGCTGGCTACCTGGGCGACGCTGGCGCTCATCTGCTGGATCGCCGTGGCCACCTGGTCGGCCTCGTTCTGCTGCTCCAGGCTGTTGGCGTGGCTGCTGTGCAGTGCCTCGGCCAGGGAGCCCGAATGCCCGGCCAGGCGCGACGAGGTGTCGCCGATACGTCCGACCACCGCGCCCAGCTGCGCCTTGAGCATGCGCATGGCGAACTCGATCTGCCCCAGGCCGTCGCGCCGGCCGGTATACAGCCGCTGGCTGAGTGGGTTGTCGGCAATCGCCTGGGCCTGTCGGCGCAGCCGCTCGTACGGGCGTAACAGCAACCGGATCGCCAGGCTGCTCAAGCCGACCGCCGCCGCCACCTCCAACACGGATTCCAGCAACGGTGCCCCCAGCCACCACTGCCCGGCGCCCAGCACCAACGCCAGCACGGCGCCGACCGCCAGCGACAAGCGGGTGCCCAACCCGATCACCGGCAGGCGCTCGCGCCAGCCACGCCGGCCCTCGCGCAAGCGCGCATAGGCACGCTCGGCCGCCGCCACCTGTTCAGTGCCAGGCTTGGTCCGCACCGACTGGTACTCCAGCACCTGCCCGCCGCTGCTGATCGGCGAGACAAACGCGCTCACCCAGTAGTGATCGCCATTCTTGCAGCGGTTCTTCACCAGCCCCATCCACGAGCGCCCGGCCTTGAGCGACTGCCACATCTGGGCGAAGGCCTGGGGCGGCATGTCCGGGTGGCGGACGATGTGGTGGGGATTGCCCAGCAGCTCCTCGCGCAGGAAACCGCTGACCCGCAGGAAATCGTCGTTAGCATAGGTGATGCGGCTGTCCAGGTCGGTGGTGGACAGGATGTTGGCGTCGCCGGGGTAATCCACTTCGCGACCGGTAACAGGCATATTGCACTTCATCGGAGGCACTCGTTGTTGTACGGGAGATCGGCAGGGCGTACGACTCTAGGGGCAAACGCCGACGTAACATTGATCCATGGCAGGATATTGGCACTTGGCCATCAACCCACCGAAACTGACAGCCGTGACAGCCTGGCGTCACGCTGCCGACCCGGTCGGCGCGCTATAACCCTGAATAGCCGAATCCATTTCCCTGCCCCTTGGCCAAGGTGCCCACCCCGATGCGACGTCCGTCCCGCCTCCTCGTACTCGCCGCCCTGGCCCTGGTCCTGCTGGTCGCCATCGGCGCCTGGCTGGGGTCGCGCCGCGAAGCGCCGGCCAACCGCGCCGCCAGCACGATACCGGTGCGAGTGATCGCCGTGGCCCAGCAGGACGTGCCGCGCTACCTCAGCGCCATCGGCTCGGTGCTGTCGCTGCACAGCGTCGAGGTGCGCCCGCAGGTCGAGGGCGTGCTGACCCAGGTGCTGGTCAAGGAAGGCCAGTGGGTCAAGCAGGGCGACCTGCTGGCCACCCTCGATGACCGGGCGATCCGTGCCAACCTCGACCAGGCCCGTGCCCAGCTCGGCCAGACCCAGGCGCAGTTGCAGGTGGGCAAGGTCAACCTCAAGCGCTACCAGTTGCTGAGCAGCGACGACGGCGTGTCCAAGCAGACCCTCGACCAGCAGCAGGCGCTGGTGAACCAGTTGCAGGCGACGATCAAGGGCAACCAGGCGGCCATCGACAATGCCGCGGTGCAGCTCAGCTACACGCAGATCCGCTCGCCGGTGAGCGGTCGCGTCGGCATTCGCAACGTCGACCCTGGCAACCTGGTCCGCACCAGCGACACCCAGAGCCTGTTCAACGTCACCCAGATCGACCCGATCGCCGTGGAATTCGCCCTGCCCCAACAGCAGCTCCCAGTCCTGCAGGGCCTGTTGAACTCAACCACGCCCGCCGAAGTGGAGACCTACCTGGACGCCGACGGCGAACGCAGCCTGCTCGCCAAGGGGCACTTGATGCTGATCGACAACCAGGTCTCGGCCACCACCGGCACGGTGCGGGTCAAGGCCGAGTTCGCCAACCAGGACGGACGTCTGTGGCCGGGCCAGCTGGTCACCGTGCGCCTGCGCACAGCGGTGGACGAGGACGCCCTGGTGGTGCCGCCACCGGTGGTACAGCGCAGCATCGACGGCCACTTCGTCTACCGTCTGGACGGCGACAAGGTCAGCGCCGTACCGGTCAAGGTGGTGTACCAGGACAGCACGCTGAATGTCATTGCCGGGGTCAAGGCCGGCGATCGCCTGGTGCTGGACGGTCAGTCGCGACTCAAGCCCGGCAGCACCGTGGAGGTCACCCCCGACACCCCTGCCCCGGCGGAAATGGCCGAAAGCAGGAGCCAGCCATGAACACCCGCAACGGGGTCTCGGCCTGGTGCATCGACCACCCCATCGCCACCTTGCTGCTGACCTTCGCCCTGGTCCTGCTCGGTGCCATCGCCTTCCCGCGCCTGCCGGTGGCGCCGCTGCCCGAGGCCGACTTCCCGACCATCCAGGTCACCGCCCAGTTGCCCGGCGCCAGCCCCGAGACCATGGCCTCGTCGGTCGCGACGCCCCTGGAGGTGCAGTTCAGCGCCATCCCCGGCATGACCCAGATGACCAGCAGCAGCGCCCTGGGCTCGACCAACCTGATCCTGCAATTCACCCTGGACAAGAACATCGACACCGCCGCCCAGGAGGTCCAGGCGGCGATCAACACCGCCACCGCGCGCCTGCCCCAGGACCTGCCCAGCCCGCCCACCTGGCGCAAGGTCAACCCCGCCGACAGCCCGGTGCTGATCCTCACCGTCAGCTCGGCGCAGATGCCCGGCAACCAACTGAGCGACTACGCCGAGACCCTGCTGGCCCGCCAGCTCAGCCAGATCGACGGCGTCGGCCTGATCAACATCACCGGGCAACTGCGCCCGGCCATCCGCGTGCAGGCCCAGCCCGAGAAGCTCGCCGCCATCGGCCTGACCCTGGCCGACATCCGCCAGGCCATCCAGCAGACCAGCCTCAACCTGGCCAAGGGCGCGCTGTACGGCGAGCACAGCGTGTCGACCCTCGCCGCCAACGACCAGCTGTTCCACCCCGAGGACTACGCGAAGCTGATCGTCAGCTACCGCAACGGCGCCCCGGTGCACCTGGCCGACGTCGCCAAGGTGATCGACGGCGCCGAGAACGCCTACGTCAGGGCCTGGTCCGGCGAACAGCCGGGGTTGAACCTGGTGATCTTCCGCCAACCCGGGGCGAACATCGTCGACACCGTGGACCGGGTGATGGCCGCCCTGCCCCGCTTGCAGGAAATGCTGCCGGCAGCGGTCGAAGTATCGGTGCTGCAGGACCGCACGCAGACCATTCGCGCCTCGCTGCACGAGGTGGAGCTGACCCTGCTGATCGCCGTGGCCCTGGTGATCGGGGTGATGGCGCTGTTCCTGCGCCAGTGGTCGGCGACCTTCATCGTTTCCAGCGTGCTCGGCGTGTCGCTGATCGCCAGTTGCGCATTGATGTACGTGTTCGGCTTCAGCCTCAACAACCTCACCCTGGTGGCCATCGTCATCGCTGTGGGTTTCGTGGTGGACGATGCCATCGTCGTGGTGGAGAACATCCACCGCCACCTGGAGGCCGGCGACGACAGCCGCACGGCCGCGCTCAAGGGCGCCGGCGAGATCGGCTTCACCGTGGTGTCGATCAGCTTCTCGCTGATCGCCGCGTTCATTCCGCTGCTGTTCATGGGCGGCGTGGTCGGCCGGCTGTTCAAGGAGTTCGCCCTGACCGCCACCGCGACCATCCTGATTTCGGTGGTGGTCTCGCTGACCCTGGCACCGACCCTCGCCGCGCTGTGCATGCGCAGCCCCGAGGCACAGCATGACGGTTTCGGCCAGCGCCTGGTGCGCTGGTACGAGAAGGGCCTGGACCGGGCCCTGGCGCACCAGCGTGTCACCCTCGGCGTGTTCGGCCTGACCCTGGCACTGGCGGTGGTCGGCTACGTGGCCATCCCCAAGGGCTTCTTCCCGTTGCAGGACACCGGTTTCATCCTCGGCACCAGCGAGGCGGCGGCCGATGTGTCCTACCCCGCGATGATCGAGAAGCACAAGGCCCTGGCGAAGATCATCGAAGCCGACCCGGCGGTGCGCGCCTTCTCCCATTCGGTCGGTGTCACCGGCAGCAACCAGACCATCGCCAACGGGCGCTTCTGGATCTCCCTCAAGCCCCGTGGCGAGCGCGACGTGTCGGCCAGCGAATGGATCGACCGCATGCGCGCGAAACTGGCGCAGGTTCCCGGCATCGTCCTGTACCTGCGCGCAGGGCAAGACATCAACCTCAGTTCCGGGCCGTCGCGCACCCAGTACCAGTACGTGCTCAAGAGCAACGACGGCGTCGCGCTGAACCTGTGGACCCAGCGCCTGACCGAACGCCTGCGCGAGAATCCGGCGTTCCGTGACCTGTCCAACGACCTGCAACTGGGCGCCAGCGTCACCCGCATCGACATCGACCGCCAAGCCGCCGCGCGCTTCGGCCTGACCACCACCGACGTCGACCAGGCGCTGTACGATGCCTTCGGCCAGCGGCAGATCAGCGAGTTCCAGACCGAGACCAACCAGTACAAGGTGATCCTCGAACTGGACGCCCGCCAGCGTGGCAAGGCCGAGAGCCTCAACTATTTCTACCTGCGCTCGCCGCTGTCCGGCGAAATGGTGCCGTTGTCGGCCCTGGCCCATGTCGCGCCACCCAGCACCGGCCCTTTGTCGATCAGCCACGACGGCTTGTTCCCGGCGGCCAACCTGTCGTTCAACCTGGCCCCCGGGGTGGCCCTGGGCGATGCGGTGCAGATCCTCGAACGCACCCAGCGCGAACTGGGCATGCCCGACGCCATCGCCGGCAACTTCCAGGGCGCCGCCCAGGCCTTCCAGAGTTCACTGTCGAGCCAGCCCTACCTGATCCTCGCCGCGCTGGTGGCGGTGTACATCATCCTTGGCGTGCTCTACGAGAGCTTCGTGCACCCGCTGACCATCATCTCCACCCTGCCCTCGGCGGGCCTGGGCGCGCTGATCCTGCTCTGGGCGATGGGCCAGGACTTCACCATCATGGGGCTGATCGGCGTGGTGCTGCTGATCGGCATCGTCAAGAAGAACGGCATCCTGCTCATCGACTTCGCCCTCGAAGCCCAGCGCAACCACGGCATGACGCCGGAGCAGGCGATCCACCAGGCGTGCCTGGTGCGCTTCCGCCCGATCATCATGACCACCCTGGCCGCGCTGCTCGGCGCACTGCCGCTGATGTTCGGCTTCGGCGCCGGCGCCGAGTTGCGTCAGCCACTGGGCATCGCCGTGGTCGGCGGCCTGCTGGTGAGCCAGGCCCTGACGCTGTTCACCACCCCGGTCATATACTTGGCCCTGGAGCGCCTGTTCCACCGCCGCCGGGCCACCGTCGCCCCCGCGCCGACCGCCAGTTGAGACAAGACCATGCGTGTGCTGATCATCGAAGACGAAGAAAAAACCGCTGACTACCTGCATCGCGGCCTCACCGAGCAGGGCTTTACCGTCGACCTGGCACGCGACGGCATCGACGGCCTGCACCTGGCCCTCGAAGGTGACTACGCGGTGATCGTGCTCGACGTGATGCTGCCTGGCCTCGATGGTTACGGGGTGCTGCGTGCGTTGCGGGCGCGCAAGCAGACGCCGGTGATCATGCTCACCGCCCGCGAGCGGGTCGAGGACCGCATCCACGGCCTGCGCGAAGGCGCCGACGACTACCTGGGCAAGCCGTTCTCGTTCCTCGAGTTGGTGGCCAGGTTGCAGGCCCTGACCCGACGCAGCGCGGTTCATGAACCGTTGCAGATCCAGGTCGCCGACCTGTGGATCGACCTGATGGCGCGCAAGGCCAGCCGCGCCGGCCAGCGCCTGGACCTGACCGCCAAGGAGTTTTCGCTGCTCAGCGTGCTGGCCCGGCGCCAGGGCGAGATCCTGTCCAAGACAGCCATCGCCGAACTGGTCTGGGACATCAATTTCGACAGTGACGCCAATGTCGTCGAGGTAGCGATCAAGCGCCTGCGCGCCAAGCTCGACGGGCCGTTCGACAACAAGCTGCTGCATACCATCCGAGGCATGGGCTATGTCCTGGAAAACCGTGTCTGAAGCCTGCGGCAGTACCCGCTCCCACGCGTCGGCCCCAGGTGCCGCCCCATGAATCCTTTACGCAACTCCATCGCCCTGCGCCTGTCGGCACTGTTCGCCATGGTCGCCCTGGCCGTGTTCGTGCTGATCGGCAGCGCGCTGTACCGCCAGGTCGATCGCAGCCTCGACCTGTTGCCTGAAGCCGAGCTCGATGCGCGCTTCAGCGTGCTCGAATCGACCCTCAATCGCTACGGCACCCCCGAGCACTGGGCCAAGATCAACAACAAGCTCAACCTGCTCGGCGAAGAAGACCGGCGCATCCGCTTCTGGGTGGTGAGCGGCGACCCGGCCTTCGAGTACGGCCATCCCAGCGAACAGGTGCGCGGCTTCGCCAAGGGCCCTGTAGGCATGCGCGAGCTGCGCCTGTCCGACAGCCCCTACCCCTACAAGGTGCTGGTCAGCGAGCTGCCCGCGCAGGGTGAGCGCCCGCCCCTGCGTTTTCTGATCGGCATCGACACTGAAACCTTCTGGCAGGCCCAGCACAGCCTGCTGGTGGCCATCGTTGGCCTGGCGGCTTTCGGCGTGCTGCTGGCTTCGCTGCTCGGTTACTGGGTCGCACGTATTGGTCTGCGGCCCCTGCTCGCCCTCTCCGAAGAAGCCCAGGCCCTGGCGCCGCCACGCCTGGACGGTCGCCTGCAGACCCGCGACCTGCCGCCGGAACTGGCGCGATTCGCCGGCACCTTCAATGCCGCCCTCGACCGCGTCAGCCAGGCCTATTCGCAACTGGAAGCCTTCAACGCCGACGTCGCCCACGAACTGCGTTCGCCGCTGACCAACCTGATCGGCCAGACCCAGGTCGCCCTCACCCGCGGGCGCAGCGCCGAGCACTACTTCGAGGTGCTGCAATCGAACCTCGAAGAACTCGAGCGCCTGCGCAGCATCATCAACGACATGCTGTTCCTGGCCAGCGCCGACCAGGGCAGCAAGGCCACCGCCCTTACCCAGGCCTCACTGGCCGAGGAAGTGGCCACCACCCTCGACTACCTCGACTACATCCTCGAAGACGCCCACGTCAGCGTCACCGTCAGCGGCGATGCCCAGGCCTGCATCGAAAAGGCCCAGTTGCGCCGGGCACTGATCAACCTGCTGAACAACGCCGTGCAGCACACCGCACCGCACCAGGCGATCCAGGTGCGCATCGAGGCTAATGAGGAGCAGGTCAGCATCGCCGTGAGCAACCCGGGGCCGGCGATCGACGACGAACACCTGCCGATGCTGTTCGAGCGCTTCTATCGGGTGGATGCGGCCCGCGCCAACAGCAGCGGCGGCAACCACGGACTGGGCCTGGCCATCGTCAAGGCAATCGCCCTGATGCACGGCGGCAGTGTTTTCGTGCACAGCGAGGCCGGGGCCAATACCTTCGGTATCAACTTGCCGAGCGCTCAACTACGCGGGTTTGCGGTAAAAGTCTGAGTGTTTTTGCCGCGATCATTACTTTTTGCGCAACAGTGCTTATCTGAACAGCCTCTGTTTCCCCGCTGTTTACAGGACTAACTTTAGCCCTGTCTCCATTAGCACTTGCCCCGCAAGAAGGTTGTTCCAAATGTCCAACAGTATGGGTATTGCCAGCGTCTTCATCCTGTCTTCCCTGTTGTTGTCGCCCCTGGCCATGGCGGAAGAATCCCCGGCCTTCGTCGCCCGCAACGCCGAACTCGCCGCGGTTCACCAAGAGGCGCGTGACGCCTACGCCGCGCAGCAGTCGGCTGCGGCTAAAGACGCACAGCAGACCGCTTCCAAGGTATCTGTCGATACCGATGCCGATAGTTGACCGGCCACGTCAGCTGTTTCCAGTTTTCCCTGGGCTACACCATGGGCACTGCCTGTGACGATATGTTAGCCTTTCAAAGCCGCTGCCTTTCAGCGGCTTTTTTTATGCGTCGAAAATCTCAGCCAGGCTGTTACGTCTCTAATAAGAACTTGCAGACACGACAATAAAAAACTGCCCCATCGCTTGACCAAAGGAGTTTGTACCGGTGTCTTTCGCGTTTCGTTTCACCCCGTTGTTCGTTGCATTGGCCGCAACGATGCCCGTGGCCGCACAGGCCGATGAAGACAAGGCTGATGGCTTCATCGAGGGTTCCACGCTGAACCTGCATTTGCGTAATGCCTACTTCAATCGCAACGAGAAGAATGCCTCGATCAAGGACAAGCGCGAGTGGGGCCAGGGCGCCGTCGCACGCTTCGAGTCCGGCTACACGCCTGGCGTGATCGGCTTCGGCCTCGACGCCCACGCCATGGTCGGCCTGAAGCTCGACGGCGGTGATGGCCGCGCCGGCACCTCGATCCTGCCGAGCGCGCCAGAAGACAAGGCGCGCCACGCCTTCTCCACTGCCGGCGGCGCGATCAAGCTCAAGGGCTTCGACACCGAGTTCAAGGCCGGTGACCTGTTCCTCACCAACCCGGTGATCGCCGGTGGCGAAAGCCGCATGCTGCCGCAGACCTTCCGCGGCGTCGCGCTGACCAACAACAGCATCGACGGGCTGATGCTCGAAGGCGGCAAGGTCAGCTTCACCAAGCCGTACAACCAGAGCGGCCACCGCCGCATCAACACCTACTACAGCAACCAGACGCCCGAGCAGGACAGCCAGAACCTGAGCTGGGCCGGCGCGTCGTGGAGCGGCACCGAGGGCGTCACCGCCAACCTCTACGCCGCCGAGCTGAAGGACATCTGGAACCAGTACTACGCCGACTTCGACTACACCTACGCGGTCAACGACCTGGTCAGCCTGAACCCGGGCGTGCACTTCTATCACACCCAGGACACCGGCCAGTCGAAGCTGGGCAGCATCGACAACAACACCTGGAGCGTGCACTTCACCGTCGCCGCCGGGTACCACAGCGTTACCGCCGCCTACCAGCGGGTCAATGGCGACACGCCGTTCGACTACATCAACCTGGGCGACAGCATCTTCCTCGACAACTCGCGCATGTACTCGGACTTCAACGCGCCGAACGAGCGCTCGTGGAAGCTGCAGTACGACTATGACTTCGCCGGCCTCGGTATCCCAGGCCTGACCTCGTCGCTGTCGTACTCGCGCGGCAAGGCCGACCTGACCAAGGCCAGCCAGGACACCCAGTACTACGCCTTCTACAACGCCGACGGCGAAAATGCCCGGCATTGGGAGCGCGACTTCGACGTGAAGTATGTGTTCCAGGAAGGTCAGATGAAGGACCTGTCGGTACTGCTGCGCTATGCCACGCACCGGGCCAACGCGGCCTACTCGACGATTCAGGACAACAACGAATTCCGCGTGATCGTGGATTATCCGTTGAACGTGTTCTGATCCATCATCGCGGGCGAGGGCTACGCCCTCGTTTCGCCGGCAAGCCGGCTCCCACAGCTACAGCGCTATTTTTTGTGGGAGCCGGCTTGCCGGCGATGCTCTGATTCAACTGTTTCTTTTCAGTCCTGTTTCCAGGTCATTGATCAGCGCCTTGGCCATGGCACTGAGCATCCGCGCCGCACTCCCCGCTTTCAGGTCCCCTTCCATTTCCGCCTCGGTGGTCAGGTGCAGGATGCAATCCTGCAATACCGACAGCTCATCGAATGCCCGGCTCAAGGGCACACCCGGCAGCACGCGATAACATTCCAGGAAAGTCTCGTCGCCAGCGGTGACGGGCATATCGGGCTGCTCGCTCATGGCTGCTCCTCCAGCGAGCTGGCGTGGGCCATCAGGCAGCTCAGCAGCCGGCTGAGGATGGAAATGTTCTCCACCAGGATCTCCGGACGCTCATCCACGGGAAAGGCCATGTAGACATCGCAGGTGCGGGTCATCATGGTCATCAGGACTGCGGCATGCTCCCAGACTTCGGCGAGGGGCAGATGGTCGATGATGGAGATGTAGGGGATGGGTGGGTCAGGTACTAGCTTTTTCATTCAAAATCGCTCATGTCGATTGAAGAAATTCGCCACTTGAACCTTTCTCACGGGATTAGGTGGCAACCGTGTACGGGGTGAGAAACCGAGGACATGAAACCCGGCCAGACCAGAGGTCTGCCCGAACACGGCTGCCATTGAAATGGCCGAAAGACATATCGTCAGGTTCTCACACCCGGTCACCAAATTTGGCGACCCGACGACATTAGCCCTGATGCATTTCCCGGCCTATCCAGACCCTTCCGGCAAGCGCGTAGGATAGGTCCCAAGCACAGCCCAACTGAAGCATTTGGTTTCAGATTCGGAAATGTCGTACATCCCATCGCAGGCCCACTGAATCAATTCCGTCGGGCAAAACACCTTTGATCTTGTCCGACAATCCCACCTTGCCTAAAATACCGCCGCCGCTTTCCGGCCCACTCCCCATGGATCCCGGGGCTTATGCAGTTGCGAGCATGACGTTGCCCACCCGATCACCACGATCCGCCCTGTACAAGTCACACCCCGAGCTGGTCCTCAACCTGGGCAGCTGCCTCGCCGTGCTCGCCATAGTGGCCATCGTCGGCTACCTGCTGGCCCGCGAGCGCGACAGCGTCGAGCAATCGGAAATGCGCTCGTCGAGCAATATCGTGCAACTGATCGAAAGCGACATCCTGCGTAACGTCGAGCTCTACGACCAGTCGCTCAACGGCCTGATCTGGGCCGTGCAGCACCCCGAGCTGCTCAACGTGCCGACCAAGCTGCGCCAGCAGATCCTGTTCAACCAGGCCTTCTCCGCGCCGGTGCGCGGCGACATTCTCTGGCTCGACGCCAAGGGCGACGTGCTCGGCGACTCCACCAGCGCGGTGCCGCGCCAGGCCAACTTCGCCGACACCGTGGCCTTCCAGGCGCACCGCGACCGCCCGGGCCTGGGCCTGCTGATCAGCCCGCCGTTCAAGGCACGGCTGGGCAACCTGGACTGGTGCATCAGCTTCAGCCGGCGCATCTCCGGCGCCAACGGCGAGTTCCAGGGCCTGGCCGCCGGGGCCTTGCGTCTGTCCTATTTCAACGAACTGTTCCAGCGCCTGGACATCGGCGTGGACAGCAGCATCAACCTGCTCAATACCGATGGCCAGCTGCTGGCGCGCCAGCCGACCCGGCCGCAGGATCCACTGATCGGCACCAGCTTCAGCGAGCGCCCCAACTTCAAGCGCATCCTCAGCGAACGCAGCGGCAGCTTCACCGCCCGCTCGACGGCCTATGAGGGCCAGCGCCTCTACACCTTCGCCCGGGTCGCCGACCTGCCGTTGATCGTGCTGGTGGCCCACTCGGCCGATGAAGTGTTCCAGTCGTGGCGGCGTACCGCGATCGTGGTCAGCGTGGCCACTGGCGTGTTGTGCATTGGCATCCTCTGGCTGACCTTGCTGCTGGGCCGCGAGCTACGTCGGCGCCACGATGCCGAACTGGGCCTGGCCACCCTCGCCGCCACCGACAGCCTCACCGGCCTTGCCAACCGCCGCCGCCTCGACCAGGTGCTGCGCCAGGAATGGGCGCGCGCCCAGCGCAACCGCAAGCCGCTGGCGGTGTTGATGGTGGATGTGGACCACTTCAAGGCCTTCAACCAGCGCCATGGCCATGCCGGTGGCGACCATGTGTTGCGCGAGGTGGCCACCACCATCGAGCTGTGCATCCGCCGCCCTGCGGACCTGGCGGCGCGTTACGGCGGGGAGGAGTTCCAGGTGGTGCTGCCGGAAACCGAGCTGGCCGGCGCCCGGTTGCTGGCCGAGCGGATTCGCGCCAGTGTCGAGGCGATGCCGCCATTCGGCGATGACGAGCGGTCGGTGACGGTCAGTGTGGGGATTGGCCTGCATATCCCCGGTACCCATCAGGACCTGGCGGCGCTGCTGGGCGATGCGGACGAGGCGCTGTATCGAGCCAAGGCCAATGGGCGGAATCGGGTGGAAGGACCCGAGGGGTGAGTCATGGGGCCGTTACACGGCCCTTTCACCGCGGTTCGTCGCCACGACAAACCGGCTCCCACAGGGTTCGCTCCAGCTTCAAGCCATGCGCGATCTTGTGGGAGCCGGCTTGCCGGCGAAAGGGCCGCTCAGCGGCCCCTTGCTACTTACGACCGAGCGCGGGCTGCGTTACGCAGAGCCTTCACCTGGTCATGATTGCGCTGCACGCCCTGCAGCTGTTTCTCCACCAAGGCATACGAAGTGTCATTGGCCGAGCGCCCCAGTTTGACCAGCTTCTCGCGGGCTTCCTTGTAGGCCTTCAGCGCATGGTCTTCACCACGCTCCACTTCATTGAGCACCGCCTCTTCATCCTTGCCGGTGACCATCGACTTGAGGTTGACCCAGCCACGGTGCAGGTCGCCGCTGATGCTGGTGCTGGTTTCCGGATCGCCGCCCAGGCGGCGCACTTCGCCTTGTAGCTCGGCTGCGGCGCTGGCGCACTCGCTGGCGCGTTGCACGAAGAACGCTTTCAGTTCAGGGTTCTTCACATCCTCGGCGGAGGTCTTGAAGCCTTTCTCACCATCCTTGCTGTACTCGATCAGGTCGTTGAGTACGTCGATCGTGTCTTTGTTGGGGTTACTCATGGCAACAACTCCTTGGCAGGTGATAGTCACCTTGATCGGAGCAGGCTTCGTGCCAGGCCCAGAAAATAAAATTAACTTATATAAATCAGTAACTTGAAGATTTAATAAACACTCCGTTAAACGGCGTTCTGCATGATCGCCGCTTGGGTCGTCGTGCAGTTTGCAGTAAGGTCGCGCTTCAACCACCACCGGCCACCGCCCGATGAAACCCGAAACCCTGCAACTGCTGGTCACCCGCACCATGCCTTTTGGCAAGTACCAGGGGCGGATCATCGCCGACCTGCCCGGGGACTACCTGGCATGGTTTGCCCGTAAAGGCTTCCCGCCCGGGGAGCTGGGCGGGTTGCTGGCGCTGATGCACGAGATCGACCACAACGGCCTGGGCGACCTGCTGGTGCCGCTGCGGGCAAAGATGCCACGCCGCTGAACGGTCAAGAACCCACGCCAGCTGCCGAGACAATTACATCGTTAATTCAAGGACGAACCACTGCTCATGCAAGCTCGCCAATCCGCCTCCTCGGCTTTCGTCATCTCGCTGCTCGTCGCCGGGTGGGGGCTTTTCTACGTGGGCCGGCTGCGCTGGGCATTGATACTGCTGGGCCTGATCCTCGCCGACTTTTTGCTGATCGGCCTGTTCGCCACGCCCAGGGCATTGATCGTCGGCCTGGGTGTCGCTCTGGCGCTGAAGTTCGGCTCGGCGTGCCTGGCCGCAGGCCTTGTGTGGCGCGGCCGCGCCGGGGCTGAACCCGCCGGCGTACGCCTGGTTGCCTACGCTGCGGCGGTGATAGGCGTGGCCGCCCTGCTGCTGGTGCTGCGCGGGCCACTGTTCGGTTACCAACTCAGCCAGATCCCTTCAGGTTCGATGGAGCCGACGCTACAGATCGGCGACCACATCATCAGCGACACGCGCTTGAGCGCAGCGCCCAAGGTGGGGGATATCGTGCTGTACCGCTATCGCAATGGCGAGGCATTCAAGCGTGTGGCGGGGGTTGCCGGCGACCGGCTGGAGATCGTCAATGGCGAAGTGATCGTCAATGGGCGCAACCTGGGGCTGTTCCATGCAGCGCCCGAGCATGTACGCCGTCCCGAGTCGCTGAGCCTGGCACCGACGGTGATCGAGCCCGGGCACATCTACCTGCTCGGTGACCGCCGCGACAACAGCAACGACAGTCGCTATGACGGCCAGGTCGCGGTAGCGGACGTGACGGCAAAAATCACCGGGATCTGGTACTCGAAGAACCGCCAGCGTATCGGCACCACCTTCGAGTAACCAGCACGGACCTGCCCCGCGATGGAGTCTGCCGGCCTAGCCCTTGGCCGGCGCCACCACCATCTCCACCTGCTCGCTCTTCTTGATCAGCGCGTACACCACCGCCGTCAGCAGGCTGCCGGCGACGATGGCCAGCAGGTACAACAGCGCATGGTTGATTGCGTTGGGGATCAGCAGCACGAACAGCCCGCCATGGGGCGCCATCAGCTTGCAGCCGAAATACATCGACAAGGCCCCGGTCAGCGCGCCGCCGGCGATGCTCGCCGGAATCACCCGCAGCGGGTCCTTGGCGGCGAACGGGATCGCGCCCTCGGAGATGAAGCACAGGCCCAGCGCCAGCGCCGCCTTGCCGGCCTCGCGCTCACTCTGGGCGAACTTGCGCCGGGCCAGGAAGGTGGCGATGCCCAGGCCGATCGGCGGCACCATGCCGGCGGCCATGGTCGCGGCCATCGGCGCGTAGCTCGACGAGGCCAGCAGCCCCACCGAGAAGGCATAGGCGGCCTTGTTGATCGGCCCGCCGAGGTCGACGCACATCATGCCGCCGAGCAGCAACCCGAGCAGCACGGCGTTGGTGGTGCCCATGCTGTCGAGGAAGTGGGTCAGTCCCGCGAGCATGGCCGCCACGGGCTGGCCAACCACGTAGATCATCACCAGGCCGGTGAACAGGCTGGCCAGCAGCGGGATGATGAGGATCGGCTTGAGCGCGTCGAGGCTGCTGGGCAGGCGCACCCAGCGGGCGATGGCCTTGGCGCTGTAGCCGGCCAGGAAGCCGGCGACGATGCCGCCGATGAACCCCGCCCCGAGCGTGCTCGCCAACAGGCCGCCGATCATCCCGGGCGCCAGGCCCGGGCGGTCGGCAATGGACCAGGCGATGTAGCCGGCGAGCAACGGCACCATCAACTTGAACGCCGCCTCGCCGCCGATCTGCATCAAGGCGGCGGGCAGCGTGCCGGGCTCCTTGTAGGCCTCGATGCCGAACACGAACGACAAGGCGATCAGCAAACCGCCAGCCACCACCATCGGCAGCATGAACGAGACTCCGGTCAGCAGGTGCTTGTAGACGCCGGTCTTCTCGGCCGGCGGCATCGCGCCGGTCGCCCCCGCTGCCTCCACCTTGCCCTCGGCCAGTGCCTTGTCCAGCGTGGCGCGGGCCTGCTTGAGGGCGATGCCGGTGCCGCAGCGGTAGATGCGCTTGCCGGCGAAGCGCGCGGCCGGTACTTCGATATCGGCGGCCAGCAACACCACATCGGCTGCGGCGATGGCCTCGGCCGGCAGCGGATTGCGTGCGCCGACCGAGCCCTGGGTTTCCACGGTGAGCTGGTAGCCCATGGCCTGCGCCGCCTGTTGCAGGGCTTCGGCGGCCATGAAGGTGTGGGCCACGCCGGTCGGGCAGGCGGTCACAGCGACAATCTTCGGCGCACCCTGCACCGGGGTTTGCGCCACCTGCACCTGGGCGCCGGCAGCGGCCTCGTCGAGGAAGCCTTCACGGTCGGCCAGGGCCTGGGCCGGCGTGCTCTGGTACAGGCGTTTGCCGGCGAAGCGCGCCAGGTCCACCGGCCCGGTGCTGACCACCAGCACCCAGTCGGCATCGGCGATCTGCGTTGGCGTCAGGCGCAGCTCCGGGTGTTCGGCGTCGTGCACCTCGACGCAGGTTTTCCAGCCCCGACGCTGGGCTGCGGCGGCCAACAGGCGGGCGCTGAGCACGCTGGACACCTGGCCGTTGGGGCAGGCGGTGACAATGGCAATGTTCATCAGCAGCCCTCTTCTTGTTGTTCTGTAAGGCGCACGGCGGCTTCCAGGCGCTCCAGTTGCTCACGGTCGTGAATGCCGAAGCCGACCTGGGTGACTGCCTGGGCGGCGATGGCGGTGGCGCGACGCAACGTAGCGGCGGGCGCTTCGGCCTGGAGCAGGCCATGGACCATGCCCGCGACCAGCGAATCACCGGCGCCGACGGTACTGGCGATGCGCACTTTCGACGGTTGCGCATGCAGCGCCAGGCCAGCGGCGAACCAGTTCACGCCCTGCTCGCCCTGGGACACCACCACATGCTCGACGCCAGTGGCGAGCAGCCGCCGTGCGGCCGCGCGTTGCTCGTCCGCGCCCTGCACCGGCAGCCTGAGGACTTCACCCAGCTCCTCGGTGTTGGGCTTGACCAGCCAGGGCGCGGCCTGCAGGCCTGCGCGCAAGGCTTCGCCGCTGCTGTCCAGGGCCACCTTCAGGCCCTGCGCCTTGAGCATCAGCAGCAGCTCGCGCAACCACTCGGGGCTGATCCCCCGTGGCAGGCTCCCGGCCACCACCACGGCGTCATGCCCCGGGGCTACGTGTGCCAGACGTTGCAACAAGGCGTTGCGGGCGGCCTCGTCGACCTGCGGCCCTGGCCCGTTGATATCGGTGACCTGGCCATCGGCCTCGACCAGCTTGATGTTGCTGCGGGTCTCGCCGGGCACGCGGACGAAGCAGTCGGCGAACCCACGCCAGGCAATCAGCGCCTCGAACGGCGCCAGGTTGTCGAGTCCTAGAAAACCGCCGACGGTCACGCTGTGGCCCAGGTCGGCCAGCACCTGGGCGACGTTCAGCCCCTTGCCGGCGGCATGGCTGTGCTGGGCCTGGCTGCGGTTGACCGCGCCGGGTCGCAGGCGGTCGAGGCTGATGGTGATATCCAGCGCCGGGTTGAGGGTGAGGGTGAGGATCTTGGCCATCAATAACGCTCCACCAGCGCCCGGACTGCCTCGGCGCTGTCTTGTTGCAGGGCCTCGCGCGCCAGGGCGCGGGCCGTCGAAAGGTCGGCCTGGCGTACCAGGGCCTTGACTTCAGGAATGCTGCGGGCGGCGACGCTCAGCTCGTCCACCTCCAGGCCCAGCAGCACGGCGACCGCCTGCGGGTCGGCCGCCAGCTCGCCGCACACGCCCACCCACTTGCCCTGGGCATGGGCGGCGCGCACGGTCATGTCGATCAGGTTGAGCACTGCCGGGTGCAGGCCGTCGGCCTGTGCCGACAGGCTCGGGTGACCGCGGTCGATGGCCAGGGTGTACTGGGTCAGGTCGTTGGTGCCGATGCTGAAGAAGTCCACTTCACGGGCCAGTTGCGGCGCCAGCAAGGCGGCCGACGGTATTTCGACCATGATGCCTACCTGCAAGTCGGCCACCGGGATCTCCTGGCGCAAGCGCTCGACCATGGCTTTGGCGGCGCGCCATTCATGGAGCTGGCCGACCATCGGGAACATGATACGCAGCGGGCGGTTGTCCGCTGCACGCAGCAAGGCGTGCAGCTGGTCTTCCATCACCTGCGGGCGTTGCAGGGTCAGGCGCACGCCGCGCACGCCCAGAAAGGGGTTTTCCTCAGCCGCGATCGGCCAGTACGGCAAGGGCTTGTCGCCCCCGACGTCGAGCGTGCGCACCACCAGTGGCCGTCCGTCCAGGCCATCGAGCACCCGACGGTACTCGGCTTCCTGGGTCGCCACGTCGGGCAGTTGCGGGTGGGCCATGAAGATCAGTTCGGTGCGCAACAGGCCGATGCCTTCGGCACCTTGCTCCACCACCTTGTCGATGCCGTTGCTCTGGCCGATGTTGGCGAACACTTCGACCGCATGGCCGTCGCGCGTCCGCGCGGGCTCATGGCGGTTGGCCCAGGCGATCTGCAGCCGACGCTCGCGGGCATCACGCTCTGCCAGGGCTCGTTGCAACTCGGACTCGGCTGGCGCAACCACGACCTGCCCGCGCTGGCCATCAAGCAGCAGCGGCGTGCCGCTCTCCAGCAACAGCACGGCCGCCCCGGCCCCGACCACCGCCGGGATGCCCAGGGCCCGGGCGACGATGGCGCTGTGGGCGGTGGCGCCACCCTGCGCGGTGACGATGCCGGCGACCCGTGCCGGGTCCAGGCGCGCCACGTCCGAAGGGCCGACTTCGACCATCACCAGCACATAGGGCTGCTCTGGCTCGGCGCTGTCCTTGACGCCGCACAGTTGCGCCAGCACCCGACGACCGATATCGCGCAGATCGGCGGCGCGCTCGGCCAGCAGCGCATCGTGCAGGGCCTCCTGCTGACGGGCGGCGGCTTCGATCACCGCCATCCACGCAGCGGCGGCGCTTTCGCCCTGGGCCAGGCGCAGCTCGACGTCGTCGGTCAGGGCCGGGTCGGCGAGCATTTCCTGATGGGTGACAAAAATTTCGCCGATGGCCTTGTCGCTGCGTTGCACCAGGGCCTGAAGATCGGCGTGTACCGTGTCGATGGCCTGGCGCAGCCTGGCCCGCTCCTGGGCAGGCGACTCGCCGCGCAGCGGGTAGTCGATATCGCGCTCGACCTGGACATGGGCCGGACCGCTGGCGATGCCCGGCGCCGCAGCGACGCCTTGCAGCGTGCTGCCTGGCGTCGGGGCCTGCAGGGCGGACATCGGCGCCTCGTCCTGCACCGCTGTGGGCGGCAGTGGGTCCACCTCCTCGCCCAGGCCCTGCTCGATGGCTGCCAGCAGTACCGGCAAGGCATCGGCGGCGATATCGGGCTCGGCGATCAGTTCCAGCACCTGGCCACGGCGAGCGCCGAGGCTGAGCAGCTTGCTCAGGCTCTTGACCGAAACGGCGGGCTGGGCGCTGTCGTGCAGCCGTATGCGGATCTCGCCCTCGAAGCCCTTGGCCAGCTGCGCCAGTACCTTTGCAGGGCGAGCATGCAGGCCATGGGCGTTGGCCAACACTATCCGGGCGCTGGGCCAGTCGGCGGGCGCCTCGCCGCCGAGCACTTCGAGCACGGCGCGGCTGCTGGTGGCCTGGTAGAGCATCTGCCCACGGCCCTCGATCAGCACCTCGCACAGGCGCTCGAGCAGGGCTTGATGCGCCGCTCCAAGGCTGGCCAGGCAGAACAGGCCATTGAGCGGTTGATCGCGGTAGCGCAACGGTTGTTGCGGGGTGACGAAGGCCAACCCCGGTTGGCGCACCTCACGTTCGCTGTGCAGCCACCACAGCCCTTCACCCAGCGGCAGCGGCTCGGTCTGCTGCAGCACGGCGGCAAAGCCGCTGTCGGCACAACCGGCGCGTTGCAACAGACGAGCGCCGCGCCAGGCCAGTTCGTCGAAGTCTTCCGCCGCCAGGTTGAGGCCGACCAGCTGGGCATCCAGCGCCAGCTCGCGTGGCGCTCCTTGCAGTAACTTGAGCAGTGCCTCGGCGCTACCGGAGCGACGCAGCGCCTCGGCCAGGTCGGTTTCACCGAGGGCGCGGGTCAGCAGTTGCAGCAGGCGCAGATGTTCATCGGAGCGGGCGGCGATGCCGATGGCCAGGTAGACGATCTGGCCGTCGCCCCAGTCCACGCCGTCGGGAAACTGCAGCAGGCGTACGCCCGTGGCAAACACCAGCTCGCGGGTCTGCGGCGTGCCGTGGGGGATGGCGATGCCCTGGCCGAGGAAGGTCGAGCCCTGTGCCTCCCGGGCTTGCAGCCCCGCCAGGTAACCCTCGGCGACCAGACCATCGGCAACCAGTCGATCGGCCAGCAGCGCCAGTGCCTCGCCTTTGTCGGCGGCACGCTGGCCCATGGCAATCTGCTCAACGGCAAGCTCGAGCATGACCCTCTCCTTTTGCGGCAGCCCCGTCGGCTACCGAGGTATTGTTGTGGAATTCGACGGCAAAAGCCGCCGAAACGATCAGCACAACCGGCGAAGACTGATTTTCAGGCAGGAAAATTCGCCTTGCTGAAACGTTTAATCTGACCAAGCGGCCACGTTACTCGATAATCTGCCAACGAAAAAGCCCCATCCTGTCGGACAATTGCGACAATGGTCGTCTGCGCGCGGGTCCGTCGATGGGTGAAACTAGCCGGTCAAGCCCCGCAGGCAGTCCCGGAAACAACAAGGAAAATTCGGTGAAACTCAGCGATATCGCCCGTCTGGCCGGTGTGTCCGTGACCACCGCCAGCTACGTCATCAATGGCAAGGCCGAACAGCAGCGCATCAGCAGCAGCACCGTCGAGCGCGTGCGTGCGGTGGTCGAGGCCCACGGCTTCACCCCGAACCCGCAGGCCGCCGGCCTGCGCAGCCGCCACACCCGCACCCTGGGCTTCATTCTCCCGGATCTGGAGAACCCCAGCTACGCCCGCATTGCCAAGCAGCTGGAGCAAGGCGCCCGTGCCCGTGGCTACCAACTGCTGATCGCCAGCAGCGACGACCAGCCCGACAGCGAACGCCAATTGCAGCAGCTGTTCCGTGCCCGGCGCTGCGACGCACTGTTCGTCGCCAGTTGCCTGCCGCCGGAAGACGAGAGCTACCGCGAGCTGCAGGCCAAGGGCCTGCCGGTGATCGCCATCGACCGGCGCCTGGACCCGGCGCACTTCTGCTCGGTGATCAGCGATGACCGCGACGCCAGCCGCCAGTTGGCCCAGAGCCTGTTGAAAACCCGCCCGCGCAGCATCGCCCTGATCGGCGCCCGCCCCGAGCTGTCGGTGAGCCAGGCCCGCGCCGGTGGCTTCGACGAAGCCTTGCAAGGTTTCGACGGCGAAGTGCGCCGCTACCAGGGCGAAGCCTTCAGCCGCGAGTGCGGCCAACGCCTGATGCAACAGCTGATCGATGAACTGGGTGGCCTGCCGGATGCATTGGTGACCACTTCGTACGTGCTGCTGCAAGGTGTGTTCGACACGCTGCAGGCGCGCCCCGACGACTCACGCCAGCTGCAGCTGGGCACCTTCGGCGACAATCAGTTGCTCGATTTCCTGCCGCTGCCGGTCAATGCCATGGCCCAGCAGCACGGCCTGATCGCCGCCACCGCGCTGGAACTGGCCTTGGCCGCCATCGAGGACAAGCGCTACGAGCCCGGCGTGCACGCCATCGGTCGCACCTTCAAGCAGCGGATCGCCAAGGCCTGACCATGCGCCTGATCGACACCCACACCCACCTCGACTTCGCCGATTTCGACGCCGACCGCCCGCGCCTGCTGGCCAACGCGGCGGCGCGCGGGGTGGAGCGCATGGTTGTGCTGGGGGTGTACCAGGACAACTTCCAGCGAGTCTGGGACCTGGCCTGCGCCAACGAAGGCGTGTACGCGGCGCTGGGGCTGCACCCGATCTACCTCGAGCAGCACCTTCCTGAGCACCTGGCGCAGTTGCGCGACTGGCTCGAACGCCTGCGCGGCAATCCACGTCTGTGCGCGGTGGGTGAGTTTGGCCTGGACTTCTACCTGCCCGAACTGGACCCGACGCGCCAGCAGGCGTTGTTCGAGGCCCAGCTGCAACTGGCCTGCGACTTCGAGCTGCCGTCGCTGCTGCACGTGCGCCGCAGCCACGCCCAGGTGATCGCCACGCTCAAGCGCTACAAGCCGGCGCGGGCTGGGATCATCCATGCCTTTGCCGGCAGCTACGAGGAGGCGCGGGAATACATCAAGCTCGGTTTCAAGCTGGGACTCGGCGGCGCCGGCACCTGGCCCCAGGCATTGCGCCTGCGCAAGACCCTGCCGCGCCTGCCGCTGGACAGCGTGGTGCTGGAGACCGACGCGCCGGACATGGCGCCGGCGATGTTCCCGGGGCAGCGCAACAGCCCCGAGCACCTTCCCGAGATTGCCGGGGCGCTGGCCGAAGTCATGGGGATCGAGACAACGCTGCTGGCAGAGGCCAGCAGTCGCAATGCCTGCGGGGTGTTTGGCTGGCAGTCCGACACAGGATCCACGTCGGCCTCGATCACACCCTGAACGCCCCGATCAACCGCTTGAGCTCCACCACCTGCGCCGACAACGCCCGGCTGGCATCTTCGGTCTGACAAGCGCCTTCGGTGGTGTCCTGCGCCGCACGGTTGATCGCCACAATGTTCTGGTCAATGTCATGGGCCACGGCGGTCTGCTGCTCGACGGCGGCGGCGATCTGCTGGTTCTGTTCGACGATCCCGCCGACCGCGCCAAGGATGTTGCCCAGTGCCTGCTGCACCTGACGTGCTTCGTCCACGGTGCCAGCGGCCATCTGGTGGCTGCTGCCCATCACCCGCACCGCCGCGCCCACGCCTTCGCGCAGGCGCTGGATCATCTGCGCGATCTCCTCGGTGGAGTCCTGGGTGCGCCTGGCCAGGGTGCGCACCTCGTCGGCGACCACGGCAAACCCCCTGCCCTGCTCACCGGCCCGGGCCGCTTCGATGGCAGCGTTGAGGGCCAGCAGGTTGGTCTGCTCGGCGATGCTGCGGATCACCTCCAATACCCGGCCGATGGCCTGGCTGTCGCCCGCCAGCTGGTTAACCGCCGCCACGCTCTGGTCAATCTCGCCGGCCAGGCGGGCGATGCTGCCCTGCTGGCTTTCCACCAGGTCGCGGCCCGAGGCACTCTCATGGTTGACCCGCTGCGCGCCTTCGGCGGCCAGCGCCGCGCTGCGGGCGACCTCCAGCGCGGTGGCGCTCATCTGGTTCATGGCCGTGGCCACCTGCTCGATCTGCTCGCGCTGGCCACTGACCGCCTGGTTGCTGCGGCTCGACACCGAAAGCACCTGGCCGGCCTGCTCCTCGACCGTGGACACGGTCTTGCCGACCTGTTCGATCAGCCCGCGAATGCGCCGCACGGTCTCGTTGAAACCACGCCCCAGTTCGCCCAGTTCGTCCCGGCTGCTGGCCTGGAAGCTGATGGTCATGTCGCCTGCGGCCACCTTGTCCATGGCGGTGCCCAGGTTGCCGAGGGTTTCCCGGGTGGAGACGTAGAAGCCGCTGTAGAGGTAGATGATCAATGCGAAGACGCAGGCCAAGGCCGCCACCAGCGCGACCGTGCGCAGGCGGTGCTGGCCGAGGCGCTCTTCCAGTTGCCCATGCAGATGGGCCAGCACGGCATCGTTCAAGCGGTAAGTCTGCGCCATCAGGTCGCTGGTCTGCTGGTAGAAACCGGCCCACGGCGCGTCCAGGCTCTCGGCCACCACCACCTGGTCCTCGAACAGGGTCGCCGCCTGCTTGACGGTGGCCTGGCTGGCCTGGGCGCTACCGGCGAGCGCGAGCTTGAGCCCGGCATCGGTTGCCAGGGCGTCATCCAGGCGAATGGCGTAATCGGCGGACAAGCGCTCCAGGCGCTGCAGCAGGTCTTCGAAACGCGCGCTGCCCGAGGAGTCCATGAAGCCACGGCCCAGGGCCACCGCGCCCATTGCCCGGCCCTCACCGATGGCCTGGGTCACCTGGGCGGTGGCATTGCCGAGCAGCTCGCTCAACTGACGCACCGAGGCCTGACTGTCCTGGCTGAGCCCCGACTGGCTGGCCATCAGCTTGCCCAGCACCTGGGCCTGGGCCAGCAACTTGTCGAACAGCGCCGCCTTGTTCTGCAGCGAGCTTTCGTCACGGGCACTGGCAAAGGCCTCGGCCAGCTCGGCACGCTTGGCCTCGAACACAGGGTCGCTACCCTTGAGGCCATCGAGCCGGGCCTGGACCTTGTCCTGCAGCGCCGCGATGCGGCTTTCCACATCGCCGGCCTGGCCCGACTGGCCCAGCACGGCGTTGATCTGCAGCAGGTTGCCGAGGGTCTCCAGGTCGCCGCGCAACGTCAGGCTCTCGGACAACGGCGCCAGCCCCTGCAATTCGCCACGGGTGGCCTGGAGCTGGCTGTAGGCGTCGCGTACCAGATAAAAGCTGGTGACCAGCATGGGCAGGAAAAACAGGACGCTGATCAGGCTGAACTTCATGCCGAAGCTCAGCCGATTCATCAGTGCGATGGCCGGATAGAGCAGACGCTTCACAGGTCACCTCCTTGAATTCTTGTTGTTCTGCGGGGTAGCACTAGGCCATCTAGGGCCAGTGGCCTTGTATAGCGCAGATTGGAATCAAGGTTTGTAACTTATGGTTAAGCGATCAGTTCGGTAGCGAACTGCTCAGACCAACACGGTCCACAGGGCAAAGCAGGCATACCACAGCACCGCGCAGCGCAGCAGCAGCTCCCACAGGCTGTCCAGCCGCTCAAGACCGCGCTGGCGGTCCTCTTCCTCAGGGATGTCGTCGGCCACCCGGCCGACCTTGGCCACCAGGTGCCCGGCGCTGACGTGCCAATCGAGCAGCTCGTGCAGCATCACGCGGGTCACCGCGACGAAGTTGCCGACCAGGGCGAAACTCACCGTCATCACCCGTACCGGCAGCCAGTCCATGGCGTGGCGCAGTTGCCCGGCCAGGCTCTGCAAGGCGGGCTGGCGGCTGTTGTCCATGGTCAGCGCCAGCAGGCGGTAGGCCAGCGCCGCCGCCGGGCCGAGCAGGAAGAACCAGAAGATCACCGCGAAGAAGCTCTGGTAGGCCTGCCACAGCAGGTGGCCCTGAACCCGCTTGATCAAGCTCTGGGCATCGTCGGCGGCCAACCCCAGGTCGCGCTCGGCCACGTGCAGCGCGGCCTGTTCGTCACCCCGGCGCCAGGCGTCGCGAAACGGGCCCAGCGCCGCCTTTACATCGCCGCGCCCCAGGCTGTAGATCAATACCAGCAGGTGCACCGGCAACGCCAGCAAGCCATAGGCCACCGGCTCCAGCACATGCAAAAGCAGCACGAGCAGCGCCACCGGTGCCAGGATCAGGATACTCAGCGTCCACCACGGGTGGACCTTGCCGCTGCGCTCCAGGCGCACCAGCTCGCCCAGATAGAAGCTGTCGCGCTGCAACCGCTGGCGCAGGGCCGAGAACTTCTCGACCCACAATGCCAGCACCAACACCAGAAAACTCATGCCTTGTCCTCGTTGCGTTGCAGGGCAGCCCGGTAGCGCAGCCAGTCGAAGGCCGGGCCCGGGTCGGTCTTGCGCTGCGGGGCGATATCGTTGTGGCCACAGATGCGCTGGGCGTCGATCACTGGCCAAGCCGCGCGGATCTCGCGGGTCAGCCGCTCCAGGGTGGCGTACTGGGCATCGGTGTAGGGCAGTTCGTCGGTGCCCTCCAGCTCGATGCCGATGGAAAAATCGTTGCAGCCCTCGCGCTCGCCGAAGCGCGACACGCCGGCATGCCAGGCGCGGTCGAGCAACGAGACGAACTGGGTCACCGCGCCATCACGCTCGACGAACAGGTGCGCCGAGACGGTCAGGTGGTTGATGGTCGCGAAGTACGGGTGCTCGTCCGGGTCCAGGCGGTTCTGGAAGAACTGTTGCACCTTGCCGGTGCCGAAGCAGGCCGGAGGCAGGCTGATGTTGTGGATGACCAGCAGCGCAATGGCCTCACCTTCGGGGCGGGCGTTGAAGTTCGGCGAGGGGCAGTGGCTGACGCCGGTGAACCAGCCGGTCGCGCGGTCCAATTGCATGGTGCAGATCCTGAAATGACGCCCGAGACAGATGGTCAGTATGCCGTGGGCGGCCAGTGCTTGCATGTAAATGATTGTGCAGGAGGCTTCAGCTTTGCTGTGCCTGCTGCCCACGCAATTGCTCCAGCACCGCCTCCAGCGCCCGCTCGAACAGCAGGCCATCGTCCAGCAGGCGTACCTCGCCACGACGCAGGGCCATGGCCAGGCCCATGCGGTTCCATTCGCGCACCTTCATGCCGGTGCGGTTGCTGAAGACCAACCGGTCATTGCTGTCGATACGCGCCACCAGCTTGCAGCGCAGCGGCTCGTCGTCGTCCATCACCTCGACCCAGGTGCCGACCTGCAACCGCTGTACCTGATGAACGGCAGGGTCATGCTCGTCGAGCGGCAGGCCAGCGTCCAACTCGGACTCATCGCTGACGACCAGCACGATATCGTCCTCCACCCACACTTCGTCCAGCGCGGCATCCGCCTCCGGCGTGCCGCCACAGGCGCGCTGGTGCAGCTTCTCCAGTTGCAGGAAGAAATCACGGGTGGCGGCGGAGTCCAGCGCCACCCCCGCCAGACCGTCGCGCAGCGCCTTGAGCAGGCCCGGCACCTGCTCCAGCAGGCGCTGCGGCTCACGGTACGGGGCAATGCTGACCAGCAGGTCGTCCACAGTCGCCAGGGCCTCGGCCCAGGCTGGCGAAGCCTCTCCCTGCTTCAGCCAGGCCAGCAGCAGCACCTGGCTCCAGGATTGAACCAGCATCTGCACCACCACCTGCGGCAGCACCCGGCCATGCAGGCGGTCGTTGAGCTCCTGCTGCACACGCTGGCGGGCCAGCAGCGTACGGGCGCGGCCCTCCTCGGCGTCACGGGTACGCTGCTCGAGCAGTTCGTTGCGCCGACGTTCATCCTGGCTGAAAGCGAGAAACTCATCGAGCAGTTCGTCGAACAGGGCGCAATCGTCGGAAAAGTCATTGAGCAGGCGCTGCACGATCCGTTCGACGCGCAGGTGCAGGCTGTCGCGCAGCCCCTCGGCCTCGGTCTCCCAGCCAATGGCCGCGGCGGCGATTTCGTTGAGCAGGCGGCGCGCCGGGTGGCTGCCACGGCTGAACATGCCCTTGTCGATCAATGCCACCTTGAGCACCGGGATGTGCAGGCGGACGATCAACGCGCGCAGGCTGGCCGGCAGGTTGTGGTCACCCTGGATGAAGGTGAACAGCAGGTCGACCAGGTTGATCGTGTCTTCGTCGTCGGTGGCAATGCGCCGCCGCGTGCCGCTGCGCACGCTGACCCGCAACAGCAGTTGCTCCAGCTGCTGGCCGAGGTTGAAGTCATCCGGCTCGCCAGGGGCCGGCACATAGTGCTGCAAGTGGGTGAGCAGGCGCAGCAGGTCGCCGGTACTGGTCGGCTGGGCCGCACCGGCCGCCTGCAAACGCGGCGTGACCCGCCCGCGCACCGGCGCCAGCAGCGCCTGCACCGAGGCGAAGAACGCCTGGCCGGCGGAGTCGGGCAGGCCGCCCGGCATGACGCTGGCCGGCACGCGCCTGGCAATGCCGCGCCGGTCCTCGGCACGGCGCCGTGGCGCGGGCAGCAGGTCCGGCAGCACGCCGGCACTGGCGAGCAACTGGCTGGCCTCGCCGTAGAGCAGGTCGAGGTCGCGCAGCACATAACGCTCGTACAGCTTGAGCAGCACCATCTTGACGTTGGCGCCGACCCCCAGGTTGCGCCCGGCATCCAGGAAGTAACCGCAGAGGTTGCCTGGCCCGAGTGGGTTGTGCGCGGTCTCCAGCGGCACTTCCAGCAATGTGGTGAAGCGCAGGTTCAGTTGATCGAGCAGAAACCCGTCACGCGACAGCACCCGATCGACCATGGCCTGCACGGCCACGGTTCGCTCCAGCGCCGACCTGTCCTGGGTCTGTGACCTGACCAGGGCCTCGAGCCCACCGCCCTGGCCGATACGGGCAAAGGCGTCGTAGAAGGTGTCGAGGAACCCGCGCTCGATGCTCTTGCGCTTCAGGCGCAGGTCGCGCATGGCTTCGAAGTACAGGTTCTGGTCGAGTCGGCCACTGGCCTTGTCGGCCATTTCGAAAAGGGTGTCGTCAGCATTGTCGAACAGCGCCTGCAAGCCCTGGCGCAATTGCAGCGCGGCTTTGTCGCGCACCTGCAGGAGCAGGACCGGAAGGCATGGCGAGGGCGCGCGCGCACCCCGGTCGATGGCCGCCGCCAAGGGCACCACCTTGCCTTCATCATGCATCCCGGACTCCTTGCTGGATGTTGCGTTGTTCGACTGGAAGATAAATCGTCAAAGCTATGACGCCAATTACAAGGCGCCATTATCGGTGAAAATTCTGGCAGCTGCCAGCACGCCTTTCGCACGCCTCAACGGACAATGCATTTGCAGAATTGCTCAAACCGCCTGACCAAAGGTCATCGGCACGGCAGCTGTACACGCCGCCCCCCTGCCCTATAATCGCCGGCACCTAGCTTGTGGAGCCGACCATGCCGAACCTACGCCTCGCCGACCTGACCGCCGAAATCGAAGCCAACGTGCGCCGCGCGCTGCTCGAGGACATCGGCGGCGGCGATATCACCGCCCAGTTGATCCCGGCCGAGCGCCTGGCCAAGGCGACCATCATCACCCGCGAGGACTGCGTGATCGCGGGCACCGCCTGGGTCGATGCGGTGTTCCGCCAGCTCGACCCGCGGGTGGCGGTGCACTGGCAGGTAGCCGATGGTGAGCGCGCCACCGCCAACCAGGCGCTGTTCCACCTCGAAGGCCCGGCGCGCTCGTTGCTCAGTGGTGAACGCTCGGCGCTGAACTTCCTGCAACTGCTCTCGGGCGTTGCAACCCGCGCGCGCTTCCTGGCCGACCTGGTCGAGGGCACCCAGGTGCGCCTGCTCGATACCCGCAAGACCCTGCCGGGCCTGCGCCTGGCGCAGAAGTACGCGGTTACCTGCGGCGGCTGCCACAACCACCGCATCGGCCTGTACGACGCGTTCCTGATCAAGGAAAACCATATCGCCGCCAGTGGTGGCGTGGCCGAGGCCGTGGCGGCGGCGCACCGTATCGCCCCGGGCAAGCCGGTGGAGATCGAGGTGGAAAGCCTGGACGAGCTGCGCCAGGCGCTGGCGGCGGGCGCCGATATCGTGATGCTCGACGAACTGAGCCTGGATGAAATGCGCGAAGCGGTACGTATCACTGCTGGCAAGGCCAAGCTCGAGGCCAGCGGCGGGGTCAACGAGACCACCCTGCGAGTGATCGCCGAGACCGGTGTCGACTACATCTCGATCGGTGCGATGACCAAGGATGTGAAGGCGGTTGACCTGTCGATGCGACTGAGCCTGTGAGCTGAATCGCAGGTACAAAAAAACCGGCCAGATGGCCGGTTTTTTCATTGCGAGGCAAGCCCGCAGGGGCTGGATCAGTGCGCGGCGTTGGCCAGGCCGTCCAGGTAACGCTCGACGTCCAGGGCCGCCATGCAGCCAGCGCCGGCGGAGGTGATGGCCTGGCGGTAGACGTGGTCGGCCACGTCGCCGGCGGCGAAAACGCCCTCGACGTTGGTGGCGGTGGCGTTGCCTTCACGGCCGCCGTGGACCACAAGATAACCGTCCTTCAGGGTCAGCTGGCCTTCGAACAGCGAGGTGTTCGGGGTGTGGCCGATGGCGATGAACACACCGTCAACCTTGATTTCGTCGAAGCTGCCGTCGTTGTTCTTCAGGCGCGCACCGGTCACGCCCATGTTGTCACCCAGCACTTCGTCCAGGGTGGCGTTGAGCTTGAGTTCGATCTTGCCTTCGGCGACACGGGCGTGCAGCTTGTCGATCAGGATCTTCTCGGCGCGGAAGGTGTCGCGACGGTGTACCAAAGTCACCTTGCTGGCAATGTTGGCCAGGTACAGCGCCTCTTCCACGGCGGTGTTACCGCCGCCGACGACCGCCACCGGCTTGTTGCGGTAGAAGAAGCCGTCGCAAGTGGCGCAGGCCGACACGCCCTTGCCCATGAAGGTTTCTTCCGACGGCAGGCCCAGGTAGCGAGCGCTGGCACCAGTGGCGACGATCAGCGCGTCGCAAGTGTAGGTGCCGCTGTCACCGCGCAGGGTGAACGGCTTGTTGGCCAGGTCGACGGCGTTGATGTGGTCGAAGACGATCTCGGTCTCGAAACGCTCGGCGTGCTCCTGCATGCGCTGCATCAGGGCCGGGCCGGTCAGGCCGTGGGGGTCGCCCGGCCAGTTGTCGACTTCGGTGGTGGTGGTCAGCTGGCCGCCCGCCTGCATGCCGGTGATCAGCAGCGGCTTGAGGTTGGCGCGGGCGGCATACACCGCGGCGCTGTAACCGGCAGGGCCGGAACCGAGAATGATGACGCGCGAATGACGTACTTCGGACATGTCGAACTCCTGTCGAGCGGGCCGCACGGGGCCGGCGTCTGTGCGCCGGTTGCGCCAGCTGGAATTAAAAGGGACCCACGCAGCACTTGGGGAAGGCTACAACGCGTTGGTCCAAAACCAAAAAAGTTGAGCGCACTGTAGCGAGGCCGCAGAGATTAAGGAAATATCCTTCGACAATCCACCTTATAGACAGTCTCTATCCGCAGAGGAAACCGCCAGGCATTGTGCCTGTGCTTTGTTACACGCCGTTTCCCGGAGGCGCGGCGCCTTTCGTCGGCGCGCCAAACTCGGTAAGGTCAGCGCGTTTTCCTCAAGCGGAGCACTCCGATGCAAGCCCCCGTCCTGTCCGGCCCGCAGTACCTGCGCGAAGGCCTGAAACTGGTCCTGAGCCCCAGCCTGCGCCTGTTCGTGCTGCTGCCCCTGGCGGTCAACCTGCTGCTGTTCGGCGGCCTGATCTACTTTGCCGGCCACCAGTTCAGCCTGTGGGTCGATGCGCTGATGCCCACCCTGCCCGACTGGCTGGGCTTTCTCACCTACATCCTGTGGCCGCTGTTCGTCGCCCTGGTGCTGTTGATGGTGTTCTTCACCTTCACCCTGCTGGCCAACGTCATCGCCGCGCCGTTCAACGGTTTCCTGGCGGAAAAGGTCGAAGTGGTGGTGCGCGGCCAGGACAACTTCCCGCCCTTCAGCTGGAGCGAGCTGATGGCCATGGTGCCACGTACCCTGAGCCGCGAGATGCGCAAGCTCGGCTACTTCCTGCCACGGGCCATCGGCCTGTTCATCCTGTCGTTCATCCCGGTGGTGAACGTGATCGCCGCGCCGCTGTGGCTGGTGTTCGGTATCTGGATGATGGCCATCCAGTACATCGACTACCCGGCGGACAACAACAAGATGAGCTGGCAGGACATGCTCGCCTGGCTGCGCGCCAAGCGCTGGCAATCGATGGGCTTTGGCGGGATCACCTACCTGGCGCTGATGATTCCGGGGGTCAACGTGCTGATGATGCCGGCGGCGGTGGCCGGGGCCACGTTGTTCTGGGTGCGTGAGCGCGGCTGAATGAGTGCCATCGCGGGGCAAGCCCGCTCCCACCGGATCCGTGGGAGCGGGCTTGCCCCGCGATGGCTTGAGTTCGGTCAGTGGCTCAGCTGGCTGGAAAACTGCCCCACCGCATCCACCACCTTCTTCGCCCCCTCCTGGATCTCGACGATCACCCCGCCGGTATCGGCGGCCAAGGCCAGGCCCTGCTCGGCCTGACGCTTGCTGGTGTCGATGATGTCCACCGCGGCCTGGGCCAGCTGTTCGTTCTGCTGCACCACCTTGGCGATTTCCTCGGTGGCGCTGCTGGTACGCGAGGCCAGTTGGCGCACTTCGTCGGCGACCACGGCGAAACCACGGCCCTGTTCGCCGGCCCGGGCGGCTTCGATGGCGGCATTGAGCGCCAGCAGGTTGGTCTGCCCGGCGATGTCGCTGATGGTCTTGATGATCGCGCCGATCACCTTCGACTGCTTGTCCAGTGCCTGGATGCCCTCGGCGGCTTCCTGCATTGAGCCCTCCAGCCCACGCATCACCTCGACAGTCTGGGTTACCACGTCGGTGGCCTTGCGCGCGCTGTCGTCGGTTTCCAGCGAGGTGGTGTAGGCGATGTCGGCGGCCTGGGCCACGGCCAGTTCCTGGTTGACTTGGTCGGTGATCACGGTGGCGAACTTGACCACCTTGTAGAGCACGTCGTGGGCGTCGATGATCGGGTTGTACGAGGCTTCCAGCCACACCACGCGGCCATGGGCATCGACGCGCTTGAAGCGCTCGGCAACGAATTCGCCGCGGCGCAGCCTGTTCCAGAACTCCTGGTAGCCCGGCGAATTGGCTTCTTCCGGCTCGCAGAACATGCGGTGCGACTTGCCGCGGATCTGTTCGAGGGTGTAGCCCATGGTCTGCAGGAAGCGGTCGTTGGCGGTCAGCACCTGGCCTTCGAGGTTGAACTCGATCACCGCGGTGGAGCGCATCAGGGCCTTGATCAGGCTCTCATGCTCACGGGACGTCTCGATGGTGCGGGTCAGGTCGCTGGAGTGCAGGGAGAAGTACTTGATGCGCCCGTCGCTGTCCTTGACCGGTTGCAGGATGGAGCGCAGCCAGGCCTCTTCGCCGTTGCCACGCAGCAGGCGGAAGGCGCCGTTGAGGTGCTCGCCCCGGGTGATGGCGTGTTTCATGCGCTGATAGAAATCGAGCTTCTTCACATGGGCCGGGACGATCTCCTCGATATTGCGCCCGATGAGCTGCTCGGCGCGGTAGCCCATTTCGGCCTCGAAGTTGCCGTTGACCGACTCGATGCGCCCCTGCGGGTCGAGCTGGAGCACCAGCATCTCGCTGTCGAGGCTGTTCTTGACCTGCTCGATGGACATCAGTTCTTCGCGCAGTTGCTGGATTTCTTTCTTCAGTTTGCTGTTGAACATGGCCGCTCTCCCGGAGCGTATTCCCGTAGTCGAATGCATCTGCATCGGCTGCGTCCCGTGAGTTCTTGAGTGCGTTGCAAGGAAATATTCATACGGATGAAACTGCCGGAAATCAGGCGTCATCCGCACGTCACAAAGGCGTCATATGGCCGCAACGGGGGCGGCGGACACTTTTTGTCATGAACACACCGTCCTTGCGCATCACCCTGGTCAGCGAAACCTTCCCACCCGAGATCAATGGCGTGGCCAACACCCTTGGCCGCCTCAGCGAGGGTCTGCGCCAGCGCGGGCATCAGGTCGAACTGATCCGCCCGCGACAGGCCGCCGACAGCGCAACGGGCAACGATGACGAACTGCTGCTGTGCCGTGGCTGGCCACTGCCCGGTTACCCCGGCCTGCAGTGGGGCGAAGTGTCGATGCACACGCTATGGCGTCGTTGGCGTCGGCAGCGTCCGGACGTGCTGTACATCGCCACCGAAGGCCCCTTGGGCCTGAGCGCCCTGCGCGCCGCCCGGCGCCTGGGCGTGGCGGTGGTCAGTGGCTTTCACACCAACTTTGCGCAGTATTCGGGGCAGTATGGCCTGGGGCTGCTGTCGCGACTGCTCACCCACTACCTGCGCTGGTTCCATCGGCGTACCGCCATCACCCTGGTGCCCAGCATCAGCCAGCGCCTGGAGCTGGAACGCCGCGGCTTCGAACGCCTCGGCCTGATGGCCCGCGGTGTCGACTCCGGCCTGTTCAACCCGGCACGGCGCAGCCAGGCCCTGCGCGGGCAGTGGGGGCTGGGCGCGGATGACCTGGCCGTGCTGCACGTCGGACGCCTGGCCGCAGAGAAAAACCTGGCCTTGCTGCGCCCTTGCATGGAAGCCCTGCGCAAGGCCTACCCGCACCGGCGGCTGCGCCTGGTGATCGTCGGCGATGGCCCACTGCGCGGCCAGCTCGAACAGCAGTTGCCCGATGCGGTGTTCTGCGGTGCGCGGCGCGGCGAGGTACTGGCCGAGCACTATGCCAGCGGCGATTTATTCCTGTTCCCGAGCCTGACCGAGACCTTTGGCAACGTGGTGCTCGAGGCGCTTGCCTCGGGCCTTGCCGTGGTCGCCTACGATGAAGCCGCCGCCGCCCAGCACATCCGCCACGGCCATAGCGGTGTGTTGGCCATGCCGGGTGACCAGGCGGCATTCATCGACGCCGCTTGCTGGTTGCTGGAGGAAAGCGAAACCCTGCGCCGGGTGCGCCTCAACGCTCGCCAGCACGCCAGCCGCCAGGGCTGGCCGGCGATCATCGAACAGTTCGAGGGTTACCTGTACGGAGCCTGCCGCGAGTTGCAGAGCACCCGCGAACAGACGCCGCCCCTGGTGATCAAGCCAGGTTCGTCAGCGCCTCACGGCTGAACGGCAGCACGTCTCCCTCACGCCCCTCGCGAACCTTGCGCGCCCATTCGGCATCCACCAGCAAGGCGCGGCCCACGGCCACCAGGTCGAACTCCTGGTCTTGCAAGCGTTGCAGCAAGCCTTCGAGGCTGGCCGGCCTGGCCACCTTGTCGGTAGCGACCATGAACTGCAGGAACTCGCCATCCAGGCCGACACTGCCCACGGTGATGGTCGGCTTGCCGGTGAGCTGGCGGGTCCAGCCGGCCAGGTTCAGCTCGCTGCCCTCGAATTCTGGCTCCCAGAAACGCCGGGTAGAGCAGTGGAAGATATCCACACCCGCCTCGGACAAGGGCTTGAGGAACGCTGCCAGGGCCTCGGGAGTCTGCACCAGGCGTGCGTTGTAGTCCTGCTGCTTCCATTGCGAGAAGCGCAGGATGATCGGGAAATCCGCGCCCACGGCCTGGCGCACGGCCTGGATCAGTTCGATGGCGAAACGCGAGCGTCCGGCCAGGTCACCGCCGTATTCGTCGTCGCGACGGTTGCTGGCCTCCCAGAAGAACTGGTCGATCAGGTAGCCGTGGGCGCCGTGGATTTCCACACCGTCCATGCCGATGGCCTGGGCATCGCGCGCGGCCTGGGCGAAGGCGGCGATCACCTCGCGAATGTCGTCGTGGCTCATCTCCTGGACCAGTACCTGACCATCCTTCTCCTTGCCGCTCGGGCCATAGCCCGGCACCTCGGCATCCGGCTCGGTGCCCAGGCGGCGCACACTGCCCACGTGCCACAGTTGCGGCACGATGCGCCCGCCTTCGGCATGGACCGCGTCGACCACACGTTTCCAACCGGCCAGGGCATCTTCTCCATGGAAGCGCGGCACATTGGGGTAGCCATTGGCGGCCTTGTGCCCGACTGTGGTGCCTTCGGTGATGATCAGCCCGACCCCGGCTGCGGCACGACGGCGGTAGTAATCGACCACACCGTCATGGGGCACGCCCCCCGGGCAGAGGGTACGGGTCATCGGCGCCATGACCACGCGGGTCGGCAGGTCAAGGGAGCCTAGGGTGAAAGGCTGGAACAGAGGGTTGCTGGACATGCGGCGCTCCCGACGGGTGAGGAAATGCGCCTGAGCTTAGGGACCGCCTGGCGGATGGCCCAGCATTATTGATTGCAGTGATCGGCCGTCATCGTTGTGAGCAGAGCGAATTGCAACAGGAAATTTATTTTCAGAAAGGGCTTGAATTCATCCGACAGTTGCCTGACTTTAGAGTCAAGAGGCGCAGGAAAACCAACGCCCTCAGTGGCCTAGGCGCGCCTCTCGCGAGCAAGCTGAATAAGGATTGAATCATGCAAATCCAGGTCAACAGCAGCAACCATATCGAAGGCAACATCCGTCTCGACCAATGGGTCCGCAGTACCCTGCAAAGCAGCCTCGAACGTTACGAGGACGACCTCACCCGCATAGAAGTCCACCTGCGTGACGAAAACGGCGCCAAGTCCGGTCCCCACGACAAACGCTGCCAGATGGAGGCTCGCCCGAAGGGTCACCAGCCGATTTCCGTGACCCACACCGCCACTTCGCTGGAGCACGCCGTCGATGGCGCGGCCAGCAAGCTGAACCACGCCCTGGAGCATTTCTACGGCAAGTTGCGTAGCAAGCGCGGCGCCCTGGAACTGAGTGATCCAGACGCCTGACCGACAATGGTTCAGACAAGAACGCCCGGCCTTGCGCCGGGCGTTTTCGTTGTTCACCGATCAGCGGGCCTGAACCAACCTCGGTCGAGCCCGGTCAACTTCTGCAATCATTCACTGCAGAACCCGACCATGAACAATCCCTTCGATCAGATCAGCGCCGCCTTCGCCCCGGAGTACCGGGTCAACCTGAGCATCGAACGCCTGGACGGCAGCATCATGCTGACCCTCTCCGACGACAGCGGCGTGGTCGCCAAGCGCCTGATCAGCCAGGCCCAGCGCAACGACCCGGTACGCCTGCAGCGGGTCATCGACAGCATCCGCCTGGGCCTGGCCATCGAGCTGGGGCAAAACCCGCTGGAAGTGCTCGCAGCCCTGACCCGCCCCGCGCAGGGCGAGCGCCGCGTCCCTGTCGCCGGCCTGGCAAACTGAGGGTTATTTGCCCTCGTCCACTTCCTTGCCGCTGGCATCCAGCGCCTTGGTCGACGGGTAGCGGTACGACGCATAGCGCACCACCAGGATGGCGAAGGCCAGCAGCAGGATACCGCCGCACACATACAGCAAGCCGACATCCGGCGCCTTGTGGTGCGAGACATCGCCGATCAGCAGGCGGGTCAGCGCGGTGATTGCCACGTAGAGCAGGAAGCGGATCGGCATGTGGTTGGTCTTGAAGTAGATCCCCACCATCGCCCCCAGCTCCAGGTAGATGAACAGCAGCAGGATGTCATCCACGCTCACCCCACCCTTGCCCAGCATGTCCAGGAAGGTCACTACCGCCGCATAGGCGGTGATCGCGCCGATACCGAACAGCGCCAGGTAATGGAAGGCCTCCACACACAGGTTGCCCAGCGAGTCGGCGGAGCCGTGCAGGCCCTTGCGCAGCTTTTCTGCCCATTTGATGTTCACGATGTTCGATTCCTGATACTGAAGGTCTTGGTTGCCATGCAGTTAAAGGGCCATGGCCCCTGTCTTGGAAGGCGGTCGATTGCCGCAAGACACCTGTGGGCTACGCTGATTTTCAGTTTGCCTGGCCATCATTGCGGTTGCAGGGTGATGGCCTGACGATGTACTGTATAAAAACACAGTTATGCGCAATCCAATCAGCAAAAAGGCACAGAGGTGATGAATGGCCGTCGAAGTGGTGTACCGCAGCAGCCGCGACCCGGAGCGCTTGTTCATGGATAAGGCCGAAGCAGACCGTCACGACAAGATGCTCGAACTGGCCGAACGCCTGGCCGAGGTACTGCACAAGGCCGTGCCTTCGATGAGCGAGCAGCAGGTAGAGGAAGCCGGCATCTACATGGCGAAGAACCGCGATGTGTTCGCCCGAGCGTTCAAGAGCCAGCCCGATGCGCTGGCGGAGCTGCTCGAAGGCGGCGCGGTGGACTGACGCCATCGAGGGGCAAGCCCGCAAGGCTCGCATCCATGGAAAATCTCGTGGGAGCGGGCTTGCCCCGCGAAATGGCTTTCAGCCGTACAACAATCTTTCCGCCAACATCTGTGCCACCCGTGCCGGCGAACGTTTCTCCGCCTGGGCATGGGCGAACACTTCGGTCAGCCGCGAAGGTATCCGCGCCAGGTGCGCGGTAATGGTCCCCAGCCCCTCGCCCCGATGGGTCAGCGCCACATAGATCAGCCCACCGGCATTGATCACATAGTCCGGCGCATACAGGATGCCCCGGCTCTCCAGCTGGTCGGCCACCTGCAAGGTAGTCAGCTGGTTGTTCGCCGACCCCGCCACCGCCGCGCAGCGCAGTTGCATCACGCTCTGCCCGTTCAGCACCGGCCCAACGCCACACGGCGCAAAGATGTCGCACGGAGTGCTGATCAAGGCTTCATGGGCCACCGGGTGGGCATTGAGCTGCTCCACCGCCAGGCGCACCTTGCCGGCATCCAGGTCGCTGACCAGCAGCTCGGCGCCGGCCGCATGCAGTTGCTCGGCCAGCGCATAGCCAACGTTGCCCAACCCTTGCACCGCCACTCGCAATCCCTCCAGGTTGTCACTGCCCAACCTGGCCATGGAGGTGGCGCGGATGCCGGCGAACACGCCCATCGCCGCATGTGGCGATGGATCGCCCGAGGCGGTGGTACTGGTGACGTAGGGGGTGGCCTGGGCAATGCAGTCCATGTCGAGGGTCGAGGTGCCACTGTCCACCGCCGTGATGAAGCGGCCCTGAAGGGTGTCGACGAAGCGCCCGAACGCCTCGAACAGCGCTGCACGGTTCTCCACATGCGGGTTACGCACGATCACCGCCTTGCCGCCGCCCATCGGCAACCCGGCCAGGGCCGCCTTGTAACTCATGCCCTGGGCCAGGCGGATGGCATCGGTCATGGCGCTTTCGTCGTCGGCATAGGGCAGGTAGCGACAACCGCCCATGGCCGGACCCAGTTGTTCGCTGTGAATCGCCACCACGGCCTTCAGCCCCGTAGGCGGGTCGATGAACAAGTGCAGTGACTGCGTGCGAGTGCTTTGCATGAGCGCGAACATCGACGGGCTCCCCAGCGAGGTGCTGCTACCAGTATAAACAGGTCAAGGCAGCACACCGTGCGGGCGGACCACTGGACGAAAAGCCTCGCCAGGGCTACAAGTTAAGCGTGATGGAGAAGTCCGATGAACTCACGCCAAGCCTGCCTGGCCTGCCTGGAACGCGAGCCGGTCGCCCTGCTGGAAGCCACGCTGTGGATTGCTGCGGAGCATGACCGCACTGTCGAGCTCTCGGCCAGCCTGGCCAGGCTGCATGAGCTGCAACGCGAAGTCAGCACCAGCCTGCCGATGCTGCCGGTCAACGAACTGGCCCAGCCCTTGCTGCGCCAGCTCAACGCACTGGGCTTTCAGCAGGACGAGTACCACCCGTTGCGCCCGCACGTGGCCTTGATGGACAAGGTGCTGCAACGTCGGCGTGGCCAACCACTGCTGCTGGCAATCCTTGCCCTGGAGCTGGCACGGCGGCTGTCGATCCCCCTGGAAGGCGTGAACTTTCCCGGCCACTTCCTGCTGCGGGTACCCGGTGCCGACCACCTGCTCGACCCTTGTGGTGGCCGCCGCCTGTATCCCAACGACTGCCGCGAACTGCTCGCCCGCCAGTTCGGCCCACAGGTGCCACTGTCCGCCGAGCACCTGCTCAGCGCATCGCCGCGGCAGATGCTCCAGCGCCTGTCGCGCAACCTTCGCCAGTTGCATATCAGCAACGACAACGACCTCGCGGCGCTGATCGATGCCGAGCGGGTCATGCAACTGGGCCCGGTGCAGGTCGGCGACTACCTGGCCCGGGCCACGCTGTACCAGCACCTGGACTGTCCCCAGGCAGAGCGCTTCGACCTGGAGCACGCCCTGCTGCTGACCGACGACCCGGTGCAGCGCCTGAAACTCACGGAACGCCTCGGCCAGTTGCCCAACGGCAAACGTTCAATCCATTAATGCCTCGCCCTTGGCCGTCGCTTCGCGCGGCTGCGGTGCGCGTACCCGGCTGATCAGCAGCGCGCCGAGCAGCGCTGGCACGGCGCAGAAGAAGAAGATCTGCTCCACTGGCATGTGCAACGTCAGCAGCAGACTGCCGAGCAACGGTCCGAGGATCGAGCCGAAGCGCCCCACACCCAGGGCCCAGCCGGTGCCGGTGGCGCGCACCTGGGCCGGGTAGAAGTTGCTGACGAAGGCATTGAGCGTCAACTGCCCGCCAATGATGCAGAACCCGGCGGCGAACACACTGGGCACCAGCCAGCGCGGATCGTCATGGTTAATGCCGACCAGCACGCTGAACAGCGCCGCGCCCAGCAGCACGCCGGCCAGCAGGTGAGCCTTGTTGGCCATGCGGTCGGCGCACCAGGCCAGGCACACCGCACCGAAGGTGCCGGCAAACAGGAACAGCGAAGTCACCAGGTTGGCCTGGTTCAGCGCCAGCCCGCTTTCCTGCAGCAGCGACGGCAGCCAGCTGATCATGAAGTACAACAGGATCAGGCTGACAAAGAAGGTGCTCCACAGCAGCAGCGTGGGCCGGGCGAACCCCTCGCGAAACAGTGCCACCACGGTGAGCTTGCTGTCAGCCGGCTCGTCGGGGGCGATGCGCGCCGCCGGTACCTGCCAGCCCGGCAGCAGGCGAGCGGTGACCCGCTGCAACCGCGCATAGGGCGGAGCGTCACGCAGCAGGCGCGGCAGCGACTCGGGCAGGAACAGTGCCAGGAACGGGAACAGCAGCAAGGGCGCCACGCCGCCGGCAAGGAACACTGCCTGCCAGCCGTAATGGTCAATGAAGCCCGCGGCGACGAAGCCCCCCGCAGCGCCACCCAGCGAGAAACCGCAAGCCGCCAGGGTGACCATCAAGGTGCGCAGTCGGGGCGGCGCGTAGTCGGCCATCAGCGCCATGGCGCTGGGCATCGCGCCGCCCATGCCGATACCGCAGAGAAAGCGCGCCAGCATCAGGCTGTCGAGGGAAGTGGCGAACATCATCAGCAGCGTCAGGCTGGCGTACAGCAGCACGCAGCACAGCAGCACCCGCCGCACGCCGAAGCGGTCGGCCAGTGGCGTCACCGCCAGCGAACCGACCGTCAGCCCCAGCAGGTTGGCGCTGAACACCGGCCCGAAAGCGGCCTTTTCCAGGCCCCAGTCCTGGGCCAGCGCGGGGATCACATAGCCCAGCACCTGGGCGTCATAACCATCGGTGACCAACAACAGGATCAACAGCAGCAGCAGGCGCCACTGGTAGGGTGACACCGGGCGCGCGTCGAGCGCCGCGCGAAAGCTGGCTATCTGGTTGTGCATCGCAAGGTCCCTGTCTTTTGTTGTTATGAGTGCAGGTGCGGGCGGTGGCGATCAGTCGGGCGTGTCGGGCTGCCTCGCCGGGTGGGCCTGATGGAAGGCCGGGTGCTGCTCAGCCAGGGCGGCCACCCGGCGAATGCGCGGGTAGCCACCGAGGTCGATGTTGAAACGCTCTGCTGCGTACAACTGCGGGATCAGGTAGACATCGGCCAGGCCCGGCGTCGCACCGAAGCAGAAGCCATCGTCGCCGATCAACTGCTCGATCGCCGCCAGCCCCTGGCCGATCCAGTGGCCGATCCACTGGTTGACCTGTGCCTCATCGTGCCCCAACTGACGCAGCTGGTTGAGCACGCTGACGTTGTGCAGCGGGTGGACATCACAGCCGATGATCGCCGCCACGCCACGCACCTTGGCCCGGGCCTCGGCTGCGGTCGGCAGCAGCGCTGGCTGCGGGTGCGCCTCTTCGAGGTATTCGATGATCGCCGGCGACTGCACCAGCAACTCGCCATCGTCAGTACGCAGGGCCGGCACCCGCCCCTGCGGATTGAGCGCCAGGTAGTCCGCGCCGCGCTGCTCGCCCTTGAGCAGGTTCACCGGCAGGGCCTGGTAGGCCAGGCCCTTGAGCGCCAGGGCGATGCGCACCCGATACGACGAGGTGGAGCGGTAGTAGGTGAACAGTTCCATCGCCCTGCCCTCCTCAGTTGGCCGCGACGATGGTGCCACGGCATTCGCCGAAGCCGATGCTGGCCACGCCATCGCGCACGCAACGGGCGCGCAGGATGATCTCGTCGCCGTCCTCGAGGAACTTGCGCACTTCGCCGCTGGCCAGTTCCACCGGCTGCTTGCCGCCTTCGGTGATCTCCAGCAGGCTGCCGAACGAGCCTGGCGCCGCGCCCGACAGGGTGCCCGAGCCGAACAGGTCGCCCGGTTGCAGCTGGCAGCCGTTGACGCTGTGGTGGGCAACCATCTGTGCCACGGTCCAGTACATGCTGCGGGTGCTGCTCAACGTGAGGCGATGCGCCGGCAGGTTCTGCTCGCGCATGCGTTCGGTCAGCAGCAGCACTTCCAGTTCGATGTCGAAGGCGCCGGCGGCCTGGTCGCGCTTGTCCAGCAGGTATGACAGCGGCTGCGGGTCACCCTCCGGACGGGCCGGCTGGGCGCAACGGAACGGCTCCAGGGCCTCGGCAGTGACCACCCATGGCGACACCGTGGTGATGAAGCTCTTGGACAGGAACGGGCCCAGCGGCTGGTACTCCCAGGCCTGGATATCGCGCGCCGACCAGTCGTTGAGCAGGCAGAAGCCGGCCACGTGTTCGGCGGCGTCGCCGATCGGGATCGGCTGGCCCATGTCGTTGCCCTGGCCAATCCAGATGCCCAGTTCCAGCTCGTAGTCCAGGCGCGCGCAAGGGCCGAAGCTCGGCTCGGTCTGGCCCGCCGGCAGGGTCTGGCCCTTGGGGCGGCGCACGTCGGTGCCGGACGGGCGGATGGTCGAGGCGCGGCCGTGGTAGCCGATCGGCACGTGCTTGTAGTTGGGCAGCAGCGGATTGTCCGGGCGGAACAGCTTGCCGACGTTCTTGGCGTGCTCGATGCCGACGTAGAAGTCGGTGTAGTCACCGATCTTCGCCGGCAGGTGCAACTGGCATTCGCCGGCCGGGTACAGCGCGGCCTTCAGGGCCGCCTGGTGCTCGCTGCCCTCGCCCAGCAGCGCCAGCAGGCGCTGGCGCAGGGCAACACGGGCCTCGCGGCCAAGGGCGAAGAAGGCATTCAGCGCGCCGCCCACTGTCGCTTCGACGGCAGCCTTGGCCGCCCCCTCGAACAACCCGGCGGCCAGCACGGCCTCGAGGTCGAGGATCGCGTCGCCGATGGCTACGCCGCAACGTGGCGCCTGCCCCGGGCGGCTGAAGATGCCCAGGGGCAGGTTCTGCAGCGGGAAGTCGCGGTGCCCGTTGGCGTGCTCGACCCAACTGCGGGCAATGGCGGTGTGGTTCATCGGTTATCTCCGGTTCGGGTTGAAGGTGCTCGGCAAGGTGGCCCAGCAACTATCGTAGTCGGCCTGCAACTGCGGGCTTTCGAGGGCCTGGCGGCTCGGGCGCAGCACCTGGCTGGTCTCGAACATGAAGGCCATGGTGTTGTCGATCTTGTGCGGCGCCAGGTCCACCGAGATGGCCTTGTCGCAGGTCTCGGCGTCGGGGCCGTGGGCGCTCATCACCCCGTGCAGCGAAGCGCCGCCGGGCAGGAAGCCTTCGGCCTTGGCGTCGTAGGCGCCCTGGATCAGGCCCATGAACTCGTTCATCAGGTTGCGGTGGAACCATGGTGGACGGAAGGTGTTCTCGGCCACCATCCAGCGCGGCGGGAAGATCACGAAGTCCATGTTGGCCATGCCATGCACGCTGGTGGGTGAGGTCAGCACGGTGAAGATCGACGGGTCGGGGTGGTCGAAGCTGACCGTGCCGATGGTGTTGAAGCGGCGCAGGTCGTATTTGTAAGGCACGTTGCTGCCGTGCCAGGCGACTACGTCCAGGGGCGAGTGCTGCAGCTCACAAGCCCAATGTTCGCCGAGGAACTTCTGCACCAGCTGCACAGGGCCGGTGCTCTCTTCGTAATGGGCGACCGGGGCGAGGAAGTCACGCGGGTTGGCCAGGCCATTGCTGCCGATCGGGCCAAGGTCCGGGATGCGCAGCGGCGCGCCGTGGTTCTCGGCAATGTAGCCCCGGGCCTGCGCATCGAGCAGTTCGACCCGGAACTTCATGCCGCGCGGGATCACCGCGATCTCCAGCGGCTCGACCTCGAGCACGCCCAGTTCGGTGGCGATGCGCAGGCAGCCTTGCTCGGGCACCAGCAGCAACTCGCCGTCGGCGTTGAAGAACACCCGCTCCATGGAGCGATTGGCGCGGTAAATGTAGATACTCACGCCGGCCGGTTTCTCCGATGCCGAGTTGGCCACCATCGGCAGCCAACCGTCGATGAAGTCGGTCGGTTCGGACGGGATCGGTTGCGGGCTCCAACGCAGGCGATTGGGATTGACGCCTCCCAACGGCCCGGTCAGCGGCTGGCGCTCCAGGCGCTCGAAACGCGGGTGCAGGGCCGAGGGGCGAATGCGGTACAACCAGGTGCGTCGCAGTTCGCTGCGGGTCATGGTGAACGCGGTGCCCGACAGCAGCTCGGCGTACAGCCCATAGGGAGCCTTCTGCGGCGAGTTCTGCCCGACCGGCAGGGCGCCGGGCAGGGCTTCGCTGGCGAATTCGTTGCCGAAGCCGCTCAGGTACTGGAGCTCAGGGGATGTGTCGCGGGTCATCGGTGCCTCCGGGCTGCTGGGAGCCGTTTCGGGCAGCTGGCTGCGGAGCCCGATCCTGAAACCGGCACCAAGGGCGGCAGCGCGTCTGCATTGTTTTTATCGTAATCAGATTACGAATAACGTAATTTGCCCGAGCGCAGGCGTCAAGCTATAAAGGCGCCACCCCATGAAATCTGCATAGAAGTCCCCCATGGCCAAAGCCAGCAGCACCGACAACGGCAAACAGAAAGTCCGCTCGGCGGAAGTCGGCACCGACATCCTCAAGGCCCTGGCCGAACTTTCCCCCTCCACCTCGCTGTCGCGCCTGGCCGAGCATGTCGACATGCCGGCGAGCAAGGTGCACCGCTACCTGCAGGCGCTGATCGCCAGCGGCTTCGCCGAGCAGGACCCGGCCACCAACCACTACGGACTGGGCCGCGAGGCACTGCGGGTAGGCATGGCGGCACTGGGCAGCATCGATGTGCTGAAGGTGGCGGCGTTGCCGCTGTCACAGTTGCGCGACGAGCTCAACGAAAGCTGCTTCATCGCCGTGTGGGGTAACCAGGGGGCGACGGTGGTGAGCATCGAACCGGCGGTACGTGCAGTGACGGTGGTGACGCAGATCGGTTCGGTGCTGCCGTTGCTCAGTTCGTCCACCGGACTGGTGTTCGCCGCGCACCTGCCCGAACGCGAGACCGTGGAGCTGCGCGACCGGGAACTGGCAGCGCTCGGCCAGACGGCGGATGACTATGCCGCCCTGCTCGAACAGATCCGCCAGCGCGGCCTGCACCATGTGCACGGTTTGCTGATGCCGGGGGTGGACGCGCTGTCCGCGCCGGTGTTCAACGCCATGGGCCAGGTCGCCGCCGTGATGACCGTGGTCGGTCCGACCTCGATCTTCCATGCCGACGAGCACGGCCCGGCCGCCCGGCGCCTGCTCGCCGCCACCCAGGCCACCAGTTGGCGAATGGGATACGGCGCGGATCAGTGAAAGGACTTACAAAGCATTACGGACTTTTCCTGCGAGAGCGGCCTATAGTCCGCCTCGCACTTTTACTCGAAACGTAAAGGTGAATGTCATAAGCGGGTATTTTTCCCACGGGATCATGCGCTTATTCTGACCTCACTGGCCGGCACGAAGGGCTCTCCCCCCTGCTTTTCGCGCCCGCCCAGGTTCACCGACGTTGATTTTGAAGCTCCTTGATCTAACGTCTCGATTGGCCGCTGCGATTGCAGCGGCCTTTTTTATTTCTGCAAGAATCGCAAGATCGGCGCAATCAACCCAACGGATACCTCTGCAGGTTCGCCATCATCTGCTGCAACGCCTGCAGGCTGTCCTGCGGGTGCTCCGCGCCCTCGAAATCACCGATCCGCACCCAGTTGTCCGCCACCTGCTCGGGGGTGAACCCTTCACGCGGGTCGAAGCCCACGCCCTGGCTACGCTCCCAGCGCACCTTGCCCACCCAGCCGCCGCCCACCTCGAACAGTTCGCCGCTGTCCTGGCACTGCTCGCTGCCCAGGTACACCACCAACGGGCTGATCAGCTCGGGCTGCAGACGTTCGAACACCTGCGGCGGGATCAACCCCTCGGTCATTCGCGTGCCGCCGGTCGGGGCGATGGCGTTGACCAGGATGCCGTGCTTGCGGCCCTCGATGGCCAGGGTGCGGGTCAGCCCATAGAGGCCGAGTTTGGCCATGCCATAGTTGGCCTGGCCGAAATTGCCATAGATGCCAGAGGTGGACGAGGTGAAGATCACCCTCCCCCAATTCTGCGCCCGCAGGTGCGGCCAGGCGGCGTGGGTAACCTTGTAGGCGCCCTCGACGTGCACCCGGTAGACCAGCTCCCAGTCGCTGTCTTCCATCTTGTGGAAGGTCTTGTCGCGCAGGATGCCGGCGTTGTTCACCAGCACATCGACCCGGCCGAAGGTATCCAGGGCCTGCTCGACGATGCGCGCGCCATCGGTGACCGAGTCATGGTTGGCGATGGCCGTGCCGCCCGCGGCGCGGATCTCCTCCACCACGCGGTCGGCCGCCGAGGCGTTGGCGCCTTCACCATGTGTAGACCCACCCAGGTCATTGACCACCACGTGAGCGCCGCGCGCGGCGAACAGCAGCGCATGGGCCCGGCCCAGGCCGCCGCCGGCCCCCGTGACGATCACCACTCGATCCTGCAGACGTACCGGCTCGCTCATGCTCAAGGCTCCTGGCAATGAAGGGATGCAACGCAGTTTCCGCCAGCCGCCCGGGCCGGGCAATCAAGCGCACCGTGGCGAATGCCGCCCGATAACGCCCGGCGATGGTCGCCCGGTCAGGACCAGGCGACCTTCAGCGGTACATAGCTCAGCGGTTGTTCACGAAAGGCCAGGTAGTGGCGCAGCACCTGCACCGGCGCTTCGGTGTGCGGGTAATGGCCGATGCCCTGCAACACCACGGTGTCCGGGTCCGGGACGATTTCCCGGTAGCGCTCGACCATGTGCGCGCCGGACAACGGATCGACCGCGCCATTGATGAAGCGCAGCGGCACGCCCGGGCGTTGCAGCGCGGCGACCCAGCGCTCGCGCTGGGCCCGGCGTTCCGGCAGGAAACTGACCAGCTTGTGCAGGATCCGTGGGCCACGGTTGGAGGCGATCAGGCTCCAGTAGTCGTCCAGGGCGCTCTCGCTGGGATGGGTGCACGGGCCATAGACCTGGGTGACGTTGCGCACCAGGTCGTCGCGCCCGAACGAGCGCCCGACCAGCCAGCCCAGGCGGCTGAGCAGCAGCTTCTGGACCAGCAGCACCCGGCAGCTCTCGGGGAACAGCCCGCTGTTGAGGAACACGCAACTGGCCACCTCCAGCCGCCGTTCGTGGTGCCGGGCCAGCAGCTCCTGGGCGACGCTGCCGCCGTAGTCGTGGGCCAGCAGGTGCACCGGCTGGTCGATGTGCAGGTGCGCCAGCAACGCCTGCTGCAGGTCGGCCTGCTCGAGCAGGCTGTAGTCGTGGTCCGCGGGCTTGGCCGAATCGCCGAAGCCGAGCATGTCGCAGGCCACCACACGAAAGCGCTGGGTCAGGGGTGCCCACAGGTAGTGCCAATCCCAGCTGGCCGTGGGGAAACCGTGAAGCAATAGCAGGGGCTCTCCTTGCCCTGCCGTCCAGTAGCGGATGCTCTGGCCCCGGAAAGTGAACCCCTGGCTCCGGGTGCGCCAGACGCACAATGGAATTTCGGCCAGTGGCATCACGGTCGTCTCGGTGGATAAGGGTTGGAAGAGGGCAAGGCTGCGTTCATTGCATGTCACCTCGGCACTTACATGTGCTCTCTATGTCGAGGCTCAGTCTAGAAGCCTATACGAAGGTGATAAGTCGCCTTGGCAGCCAGCCTGATGACCGTGCGAGTCAGTGGCACGAACGGTCAGATCAACCTCATCAGCAACGGCGCGGCCAACAGGTTGAGCAGCCCGGTCAGGACCATGACCAGGCCGGCCACCGAGCCTTCCTCGCGCCCGACTTCCTGGGCGCGGCTCACCCCCGCGCCATGGGCACCGACACCGAACAGAGCCCCCCGCGCCAGCGGTGTGCGCAAGGGCAGCCAACGCAGGAGAATGCCGCCGAACATCGCCCCGAGCACCCCGGTAAACATCACGAACACCGCCGTCAGCTCCGGCACGCCGCCCAGGTCCTGGGCCACGGGCATGGCGAACGGCGTGGTGATCGAACGCGGCAGCAACGACAGGCTGACCGCATCGTCCAGCGCGAGCAGGTGCGCCAGCGCCCAGGAGCTGCCGATAGAAGCCACGCTGCCGGCGAGCATGCCGACCAGCAGCGCCGGCCAGTGCCGCGCCAGGAGTGCCCGTTGTTGCCAGATCGGCACCGCGAAAGCGACGGTGACCGGGCCCAGCACGCCCATCAACCAATGCGTGTTGCGGGCGTACTCGGCGTAGGCGGTGTGCAGCGGCACGGCCACCGCCAGCAGCAAGGCCGGCACCAGGATCAGCGGCGACAGCAGGTAGCGCCCGCTGCGCCGGTACAGCCAGCGGCTGCCCAGGTAGGCGCCCAGGGTCAGGGCCAGCCAGAACAGCGGCATGGGTTCAAGGCTCATGGCGCAACCTCCAACGGCACACCAGCTCGACGGTGACCGCGGTGACCACCATCACCAGCAGGGTGCTCAGCGCGATCACCAGCAGGATGCGCCAGCCCTCGCTGCGCAGCAGGCTGCCGTAGTCCAGCAGGCTCATCAGCGCCGGAATGAAAAACAGCAGCATTTCGGCCATCAGCCAGCCGGCACCCAATTGCAGCGTGGCAGGTTTGAGCAGCCCGGTGGCGAACAGCGCCAGCAGCAGCGCCAGGCCCATCACCCCACCGGGAATCGGCCAGGCGAGCCAGGCGGCCAGCTGGCCACCGATCAGGAACAGCGCCAGCAACACCGTCAGTTCGGCGAAAAGGCGCAGGGTCTTCTTCAGTAATGCAGGATTCATGGGCGGGAGTTCCTCGACAACGGGCCCATTGTAAAAGTCGGCCACCTAGGCCAGAAGCGAATTGTTAGACTGACAGCCATTCCAAAATAGAATCCGGCATACATGGAATTCAAACAGCTGCGCAGTTTCATCGAAGTCGTCCACAAAGGCGGCTTCACCCAGGCGGCGGGTACCCTGCACGTCAGCCAGTCGGCGGTTAGCAAGCAGGTCGCCCAGCTGGAACAGGACATCGGCCAGCCGCTGCTGGAACGCCAAGGCTCGCAGTTGCTGCTGACTGCCGCCGGGCGCATCGTCCTGGAACGCGGCGAAGCGCTGCTGCGCCAGCGCCAGGAGCTGCTGAGCGAACTCGACGATCTCAGCCAGATGGCCCGCGGCGAATTGCGCCTGGGCCTGCCGCTGCTGGGCAGCGATGCGCTGTTCGCTGGGTTGTTCGCCGAGTATCGGCGGCGCCATCCGAATATCTCGATCCAACTGCTCGAAGGTGGCAGCCGCATGGTCGAGCAGGCCGTCAAGAGTGGCGAGTTGGAGCTGGGCGGCAGCCTGACGCCGAACGATCCGGCGTTCGACTACCAGCCGTTCTGCAATGAGCCACTGGAAGCCTTGCTGCCCGCCGGCCACCCGCTGGCCGGGCAGGTCGACGTCGCCCTGGCACAACTGGCCGACACGCCGTTTCTGCTGTACCAGCGCAGCTTCGTGCTCAACGATCGATTGCTCAGCGCCTGCCAGCAGGAAGGTTTTACACCCAAGGAGGGTGGGCGTAGCGGCCAGGCAGACTTTCTTGCCGCGTTGGTGGCGGCCGGGCAAGGCGTGGTGCTGCTGCCGGCGATCGTCGCACGGGCGCTGGAACGGCCCGGGGTGGTGCGCTTGCCGTTGCGGGCGCCGGAGTACCTGAGGTGGGACATCGCCTTCATCTGGCGGCGCGGGGCATATCTGTCACGGGCGGCGCAGGCGTGGCTGGCATTGTTGCGTGAGGATTCAGCCATGCATTGAGGCGACCGGCCCTATCGCGGGACCGGCCCAGGCAAAATCAGCCTTTCAGCACAGCCGCAAATTCCGCCAGCCACGGCTCGGCATCGGTCTCCGGTGTCACGGTCTCACTGGCATCGAGTCGCAGCATCGGCAGCACTTCGTTCACCCCCAGCTCGGCGAACAGCTCGCGCATCTGCTCGCCACCGCCGCAGTAGGTGTCGCCGTAGCTCGAATCGCCCAGGCCGATCACCGCTCCCGGCAGGCCGCGCCAGGCCGCCGGCAGCACGTCGCGGATCGCGCTGTACAACGGCATCAAGCTGTCGGGCAGCTCGCCCATGCCGGTGGTCGAGGTCACCGCCAGCAATGCGTCGGGGCCAAAGCCCTCGATGTCCTGCAGGGTGGCGCGTGCCGCGTGCCAGGCTTCAAGACCGGCTGCCTTGAGCAGCGACTCGGCGTGGCGGGCGACTTCGTCGGCGGTGCCGTACACCGAACCGGAAATAATGGCGACTTTCATCGGGTGAGGATTCCGAAACTGAGTGAAAACGTAGGATACTAGCACTCGACAGTGGCAAAAGGCCGCCTCCGGCTAAAGTCACAGGCTTCAGGATTTTCCGACGAATGACCGGAACGAAGCGGATTGAGCACTGTCCACCGCCGTGAAGAAATCGCCGTTACCGATCGCCCCTTCGAGTCAGACCATGCAAGCAGACGCCCTACTCTCCCAGGACGAACTGGATTTCATCCAGGACATGCAGCATTCGCCCCAACTGAACCTGGCCGACCCCATGTCGAGCCTGCTGGTCAATGGCGACCGTCGTCTCAAGGACCTGCTCACCCGCCTGGTGGCCAACGAGCAGGTGACGCTGCAGGCCAGCTTCAACAACCAGCAGTTGAGCTTCCCCCTGCAACTGGTCGAGGATGAATTCCACGCCCTGCACCTGCAACTCGGCTCGCCGGACATCTACGAGGATGGCCCCAGGCTGCGGCCCTGGCGCCTGTCGCTGCAGCCTCCGATCGCGTTGCTGGATGATCATGGCCAGGCCAGTGACCTGTGGGTACGCGACATTTCCTTCAAGGGTGTGCTGCTGGAAGTGCGCGATGGTGCTCAAGCCCCTGCGCAATTCAACCTGCGCTTCGCCGCCGAGGACATCCCGCCGATCGGCCTGCACGGCGCGCTGCGCCGGCGCATCGGCCCGCGCCTCGCCGCCTACGACCTGACCCACACGCCGGCCGAAGAGATCGAGCGCCTGCGCGAGTACATCCTCCAGGCCCACCGCAAGGCTCACCCCGAACTGCACGCCCAGGCTCCCTGCACCGCCTGAAGACCGTCCAGCCCCTGAAACTGACTGGTCATGATTGATCGGCGATAATCCGTGCCCGATTCTTGCAAGCCCGCCTGCGCCGCCCATCACCCCGGGCCGCAAGCCAGGGGCCGGCTACCCGCCAGCCCCGTCGCCAGGAGATACACGATGTCTACTCCACCCGTCACCTTGATGGTGTCGCGCCGCGCCGCCTGCGGCCGCTACCAGGACCTGCTGGCCTGGCTGCACGAAGGCGAGCAATTGGCCACCGACTTTCCCGGCTACCTGGGCTCGGGCATCCTCGCCCCGCCGAGCGAGGGCGACGAATTCCAGATCATCTTCCGCTTCGCCTGCGAACAGACCATGCACGCCTGGGAGCATTCCGCATCGCGCAGGGCCTGGCTGGAGCGCGGCAACGGCCTGTTCGAACGCCCCAAAGAGAGGCGCGTGAGCGGTATCGACGACTGGTTCGGCACCAATACCGTGCAAAAACCACCGCGCTGGAAGCAGGCAACGGCCATCTGGCTGGCATTCTTTCCGGTTTCGCTACTGTTCAACCTGCTGTTCGGCCACTGGCTGGCGCCACTCGACCTGTTGCCTAGAGTGCTGCTCAGTACCCTGGCCCTGACGCCATTGATGGTGTACCTGTTCATCCCCCTGTCCACCCGGCTGCTGGCCGGCTGGCTCAACACCACGCCACGCGCCGCCACCGAACGTTCCCAGGGGCTGCGCAGCCGCTGAGGCACGGGCTCGCAAGGCCGCGCAGTTCGGGTATGCTGGGGCATCACGCACGGACAGACGAACAGACCGCCCGAACATGAACAGCCCAATCCTCATCACCGGCGCCAGCCAGCGCGTCGGCCTGGCCCTGGCCCTGGAGCTGGCCCAGGCCGGCCATACGGTGGTCAGCGCCAGCCGTACCTTGCAGGGGCAGGCTGCCCACCCGAACATCCAGCAGTTCCAGGCCGACCTGACCCGCGGCGAAGACCGCCAGGCCCTGATCGACCACCTGCACGGCCACTACGACGGCCTGCGCGCGATCATCCACAACGCCTCGCTGTGGCTCGACGATGGCCTGGACAACCTCGATACCATGTTCCGCCTGCACGTCGAGGCGCCCTACCACCTCAACCTCGCCCTCGGCGAGCTGCTGAACAAGGTGGACAAGGCCGACATCATCCACATCTGCGACGAAACTTCCTCGCGCGGCAGCAAGAGCCACATCGGCTATGCCGCGACCAAGGCCGCGCTGCAGAACATGGTGCTGTCGTTCGCCGAAAAGTACGCGCCGAAGGTACGGGTCAACGGTATCCTGCCCGGCCTGCTGATCCTCAAGGAAGGCGGCGACGAACAGTACCGCCAGCAGACCCTGAAGAAAGCCCTGCTCGAATTCGAGCCCGGCGCCCGCCCACTGATCGACGCCGTGCTGTTCCTGCTGCAAAGCCAGTACAGCACCGGCAGCCAGGTGGTCATCAATGGTGGCCGCCATCTGAAGAACCGCATGACCTGAAGAGACCGCCCATGACCCCGCAACAACAGCTCGAACTCGAAGCCGCCGCGTTCCGGCGCCTGGTCGACCACCTGCAGAAACGTACCGACGTGCAGAACATCGACCTGATGAACCTCTCCGGCTTCTGCCGCAACTGCCTGTCCAAGTGGCTCAAGGCCGCCGCCGATGATCGCCAGATCGAGCTGAGCCTGGACGATGCCCGTGAGCAGGTGTACGGCATGCCCTATGCCGAATGGAAAGCCCAATACCAGAACGAAGCCAGCGCCGAGCAGAAAGCGGCGTTCGAACAAGGAAAACCGCGTGACTGACCTGAATAGCCTGCGCAGCAGCCTCGCCAGCGGCGAACACGTTTTTGCCGACACCCTGGCCTTCATCGCCGCGAACTACAGCTACCAGCCCCAGGCCTTCGACAATGGCGACGTGCACAACGCCGCCGGGCAGAACGAAGGCTCGTGCAAGACCCTGGGCCTGGCGCTGCTCGAAGGGTTGAGCGACCAGGAGGCGCTGCTGGCCTTCGGTGAGCATTACCGTAGCGTGGTCGCCACGCCCGAGGGCAGCGACCATGGCAATATCCGGGCGCTGATCAAGCATGGGCTGGCCGGGGTGAAGTTCACCACCCAGCCACTTGCGCGCCTGGGCTGATAGCAGATGGGGCCGCTGTGCGGCCCCAACCGGACACATCAACTGATGAGCCGGCCTGGTGTTCCAGCCTCAAGGCGCCCCTTCTGCAACCACTCCAGCGCAATCGGCCACAGGCTTTCACGAAACCGATCGTGAAAGAACGCGAAGTGCCCGATCTCCCCGACCGAGATATCCACAGGCGCCACCCGCAGATGCCGCCGCTCGCCCGTTCGCAGGTACCCCAACAATCGTTCAGTGGCCGCCACCGTGCCGAACGGATCGTCAGTCAGGCTGATGGCCAGGGTCGCCGCCTGTACCTGGGCAAATGGCATCGCCGACAGCAGACGCCCACTGGGCCGCTGCTCGTAACGCGGCGTACGGGCAACCCAATCGCGCACCACGCCGGCCGGGGTGTCTTCCAGCCAGCCCAGGCGCTTGCCGGGGAAATAGCCGAACATCCGGGTCAACAGCGGCATCACCACGTGCCATTTGCCGAACAGCTGCCAACGCTGCTCCGGCGCATAGTCGCGCCAATAGGCGAACTGCGCGCCCACCAGCAGCGCATGGCGCACCTGCCCCGCCGACGGCGCCAGCCCGAGCGCCCAGCCGCCGAAGCTGTGGCCGACCACATGCATCGGCTGGCCCGGATGCTCGGCGGCGGCCAGTTGCAACATTGCTTCAAAGTCCAACCGGCCCCAGTCGCTCCAGGACGCCTGGAAACCGCGCAGCGTGGCCGGGCGTGACTCGCCGATGCCGCGATAATCGTAGGTGAGCACGTCAAAGCCCTGGGCGAACAGGTAGTCGGCGAAACGCGAGTAGTAGCGGCAACGCACCGAGGTGGCGGCGTTGATGATCACCAGTGGACGCAGGGGGTCGGGTTCGGCGTGGCGCCAGCGAAATCCGCCGAGGCCATAGCCGTCGGCGGCGACATGACGAAAGGCACAGGCGGGTTGGGTAAGGCTGCTCATGGCGCACTCCCTGCGGCGTCTCGCCATGCTGGCGGACGGGCTGTTGTCGTGCGCCAACGCTAGCAAAAAAATGCCCGAACAGCTCAAGCTCCTTGTAGGAGCGGCTTCAGCCGCGATCACCAGCGAAGCTGGTGCCATACACCACGTTGGCTTCATCGCGGCTGAAGCCGCTCCTACAGGTCCTGTGCCCTCAGGTAGTGGGCAGCGCCCGCGCCACGCCCGGCTTGCGCAGCACCGCCAGGCGCGAACCGTGGTAGCGGGTTTCGCGGAACAGCTTCCAGCGACCGAACAGGCCATACACATGCATCACCCGGCCCTGCTCGTGGTAGCCCATGCGCAGGTGCAGTTTCATTGCTGGCACGTTGTGGGTCTCCACCACGTCCACCACCTTGTGGCAGCCCTTCTCGCGCATGGTGTTCCACAGCTCGACCTGGGCCGTCACCGACAGCTCGCTGCCAAAGTACGGCCGGGTCATCTCGCCGCCGAACTCGAAGAACTCGCCGGGTTTCACCGGGAAGGTGCAACCGTAGTAATGCTTGTCGTGGTAATCCACCACGCTGGCCCAGATGAATGCTACGGCATCGCCCTGCTCATCCAGGTACATGTGCCCGGTATGGCCCTCGGCAGCCAGCTCGCGCATGGTCTCGACACGGTCGCCGAAATGCCGGGCGAAGGCATCGGCATTGGCCGTGGTGATCTGCACCAGAGTGACCGGCGCATGCGCCTTGAGGCTGTGCGGCGGCACAGGGCTGATCAGGTCGCGCTCCATCCACAGCAGTTCCCAATGGAAAAACACGTAGCGCTCGAAAAAAGTCTTGAAGGTGCGCTTGAGGCCCTTCCGGCGGATGCGTTCTTGTAGTTTTTGCAGTACGCCCATTGCTCCCTCCTCGGCGCCGGCGAAATTGCCAGGCCAATAGCTGGGGTATAGATCAGGCGGAGGGTGGCCATGGCAAAGGGCCAGCGAGGGATTTGTTTCAGAATATTAACAAGTCGTCGGCGGGAACCGCGCAACCGCCATCAACGGCTGCGCGGTCAAGGACTTGCTTACAGCTCGATGCAGTCGAACCGTACGTCGGTGGCTACGTCTTCGTCGTAGTTGACGTCAGCGCGCTCGAAACCGAACAGGTTGAGGAACTGTTTCTTGTAACCGGCGTAGTCGGTCAGCTCGAACAGGTTCTCGGTGGTCACCTTCGGCCACATGGCACGGCAGGCGTCCTGCACATCATCACGCAGCTCCCAGTCGTCCAGACGCAGTCGGCCTTCGTCGTCCAGTGCAGCCGGCGCACCGTCCGCACGGTACATGCGGTCACGGAACATGCGGTCCAGCTGGTGCTGGGTACCTTCGTGGATACCCTTCTCCTGCATGATCTTAAAGACCATCGACAAGTACAGCGGCATCACCGGGATGGCCGAGCTGGCCTGGGTAACCACGGACTTGAGCACGGCCACGTTGGCACTGCCACCAACTTTGCCGGCCAGGCGCTGGGCGGTTTCGTCCAGGTCCTGCTTGGCCTTGCCCAGCGCGCCGTCCCAGTAGATCGGCCAGGTGATGTCGGAGCCGATGTAGCTGAAGGCCACGGTGCGGGCCTGCGGTGCCAGCACGCCAGCGGCATTCAGGGCGTCGATCCACAGTTCCCAGTCCTGGCCACCCATCACGGTGACGGTATCGGCGATTTCCTGCTCGGTGGCCGGCTCGATGCTGGCCTCGATGATGGTGTCCTTGTTGGTGTCGATGGCGGTCGACTTGTACGGCTGGCCGATCGGCTTCAGGGCCGAGCGGATCACTTCACCGGTCTGCGGCAGCTTGCGCACCGGCGAGGCCAGGGAGTAGATGACCAGGTCGACCTGGCCGCCCATTTCGTTCTTGATCAGGTCGATGACCTTGGCACGGGCTTCGTCGGAGAAGGCATCACCGTTGATCGACTTGCTGTACAGGCCTTCGGCCTTGGCGAACTTGTCGAAGGCGGCGGCGTTGTACCAACCAGCGGTGCCGGCCTTGGTCTCGGTGCCCGGCTTTTCGAAGAACACGCCGAGGGTGTCGGCCTTGAAGCCGAACGCCGCAGTGATGCGCGCGGCCAGGCCGTAGCCGCTGGAGGCACCGATCACCAGGACTTTCTTCGGACCATCCTCGCGCACGCCCAGCTTGCGGGTGGCTTCGATCTGGTCACGGACGTTGAGCTCGCAGCCCTTGGGGTGAGTCGTGGTGCAGATGAAACCGCGAACCTTGGGATGAATGATGGCCAATGTCTGTACCTCGTCAGGTTTAGGCTGGGGCAGCGCCCGGATCGGGGTGCTGCCGTTTGATCTAGAGGGTGAGACTACCCTCGCAAGTCATCCGACACATATTACGGGGTGATCGGAGCAATGAAAAATCGCAGCGGCTCTGACAAACGCTATGCCTGCACCAGCGCCGCCTTCAACCACCCCAGGAACTGCCTCGCCAACGGATCCTCCTGGCTTTCCCAATGCACCAGGCAGCTCCACACCGGCCCGCGCACGCGCTGTACCGACAAGGGCCGCAGTCGCCCCTCGTCCACCAGCCGCCGCGCCAGCAACTGGCTGACCAGGGCAATCCCCAGCCCCTCACCCGCCGCATCCAGCAACAAGCCAGGGTCGGAGAAGTTCAGCCCCTTGCCTTGCTGCCCCACGTCCTCACCGCCCTCCAATTGCCAATGGCTCCAGTCCATCTCCCGCTCGCCATGCAGGGTGGTCCGCCCCTGCTCGGGCAGGTCCGGGTGGCATGCCGGGTACAGCTGATCCGGGTGCAGCACGGTGAAGCTGCATTCGGCCTGGGCGCCGATATCGTCGCGGATCGCCAGGTCGATAGTCTCACTGGCCATGTCCGGCACCTCGAAGCTGGTGAACAGCCACAGGTCCACTTCCGGGCAGCGCTGGTGGAAGTCCGCAAGGCGCGGCAACAGCCAGTGGCGGGCGAACGCCGGGGTGGTGTTGACCACCAGTTGGTTGGGCTTGCGGTACTGCTCCAGGCGGCGAATGCCCACCGCCAGTTGCTGCAACAAGGCCTGAGTGGTGCTGAGCAGATCGTGCCCGGCGTCGGTCAGGCTGACGCTACGGCCACTGCGGTGGAACAACGGCTGTTCCAGGTAGCCCTCCAAGCTGCGGATCTGCTGGCTGATTGCCGACTGGGTGAGGTTCAGGGCCTCGGCGGCCTTGTGGAAGCTGCCTAGACGGGCGGCGGCTTCGAAGCCGCGCAGGGCGTTTAGCGGGGGCCAATGCTTGAGCATGCTGATAAGCCTGACTGATCAGAAATACGCTAAATCTATCGTTTGTCGCCCCGGATTCCCAGCCATAACATGGACGACAACACCCGCGACGGCGGGCTTCGTTGATAACAATCCCTAATAGATCGGAGTTCACTATGACCCTGTCCCTCGACAGCGGCTGGCGCATGCCCGCCGAATGGGCCCGCCACGCCGCCACCTGGATGATCTGGCCGCACAATCAACCGCTGTGGGAGTCGGGCTGGGGCGTGACCCTGGCCGACGTGCAGCGCGACTACGCCCGGGTGGCCGCCGCCATCGCCCGCTTCGAGCCGGTGAAAATGGTGGTCGATCCGTCGGCCATGAACATCGCCCGCGAACTGTGCGGCGCCGGTATCGAACTGATCGAGCTGGCCGTGGACGACAGCTGGTGCCGCGACAGCGGCCCGACCTTCCTGATCCACCCGCAACAGGGCATGGCGGGCTTGAGCTGGCGCTTCAACGCCTGGGGCGGCAAATCCGAGCACGGCAAGGACCGCAGCCTGGCCCGGCGCATCCTTGACCACCTCGGCCTGGAAGGCCTGAGCACCCCGCTGTGCAACGAAGGCGGCGCCATCCATGTCGACGGCGAAGGCACCCTGATCACCACCGAATCGGTGCTGCTCAACCCCAATCGCAACCCGGGCCTGAGCAAGACGGATTTCGAGGATTGCTTCGCCCGCCTGTTGGGCATCCGCAAGACCATCTGGCTGCCGGGCGACCCGCAGTATGTGACCGGCGACATGACTGACGGCCATGTCGATGGCGTGTGCGCCTTCGCCCGCCCCGGCGTGCTGCTGGTCGACGCCACCCACGACCAGGGCTCGGTGTATGCCGAAGTGGCCCGCGAGAACCGTCGTGCGCTGGAACTGGCCACGGACGCCCAGGGCCGTTCGTTTGAACTGCTCGACTTGTTCGAGGCCACGGCGGCCGTGGACAGCGAAGCCGAAGTGTTCTGCGCCTCCTACACCAACTTCTACCTGGCCAACGGCGCGGTGATCATGCCGGCCTATGGCATCGACGCCGACCAGGCGGCCGCGCAGCAACTGGCCCAGGCCTTCCCCGGTCGCGAAGTGGTACCGGTGCGCATCGACCATATCGCCCACGGCGGTGGCGGCATCCATTGCATCACCCAGCAGCAGCCTGACTGGCAGGGAGCGCGCTCATGAGCACGCTGCGCATCGCCACCACGCAAATGGCCTGCAGCTGGGACCTGCCGGCCAACCTCGACCACGCCGAACAACTGGTGCGCCAGGCCGCTGCCCAGGGTGCCCAGGTGATCCTGTTGCAGGAGCTGTTCGCCACCCCGTACTTCTGCATCGAGCAGTGCCACAGCCACCAGGCCCTGGCCCAGGACTACCACGACAGCCCGCTGCTCAAGCGCTTCGCCGCGCTGGCCAAGGAACTGGGCGTGGTCCTGCCACTTAGCTGGTACGAACGAGCCGGCAACGCCTTCTTCAACTCGCTGACCGTGGCCGATGCCGACGGCCGCCTGCTGGGCGTGTATCGCAAGACCCACATCCCCAACGCCATCGGCTACCAGGAAAAGGAATACTTCAGCCCCGGCGACACCGGTTTCAAGGTCTGGGACACCGCCTTCGGTCGCCTGGGCATCGGCATCTGCTGGGACCAGTGGTTCCCCGAGACCGCCCGTTGCCTGGCGCTGATGGGCGCCGAAGTGCTGCTGTTCCCCACCGCCATCGGCTCGGAGCCTGGCGCCGCCGAACTGGATTCACGCGACCATTGGCAGATGGCCATGCGTGGCCATGCCGCCGCCAACCTGCTGCCAGTGGTGGCCGCCAACCGCGTCGGTCATGAAGTGGCGCGCAGCGACGACAGCCTGAGCATGCGCTTCTACGGCTCGTCGTTCATCTGCGACCACAAGGGCGCGATGCTGCAAGAGGCCGACCGTGACAGCAGCGGCGTTTGGCTGCACGACCTGGACCTGGCGCGCATGCGCGAAGACCGCCTGAGCTGGGGCATCTACCGCGACCGCCGCCCCGCCATGTATGCGCCGCTGCTGACCCTTGACGGCCGTACCCCACAGACCGCGAGGGCCTGAACCATGCCAAGCCGTCCATCGAAACTGCTCGCCATCGCCGCGCTGGTGGCCTGCGCCGGTATTGCCCAGGCCGAGCAGGACGCCCTGCGCCTGTACAACTGGGCCGACTACTTTGCCGAGGACACCCTCAAGCGTTTTACCGCCGAAACCGGCATCCCGGTGATCTACGACGTCATGGACGGCAGCGAGGTGCTCGAGGCCAAGCTGATGTCCGGGCGCAGCGGCTACGACCTGGTCTTCCCTGGCGACACCGTGGCCGAACGGCTGATGCGCGCCGGCAGCCTGCAGCCACTGGATCGCAAGCAACTGACTGCGCTCGACGATATCGAGCCCGGCCTGCGCCAGTTGCACGACCGCTACCCCAAGGCCAGCCAGGCCACCGTGCCCTACACCTGGGGCACCATCGGCCTGACCATGGACGCGAAGAAGATCCGCGAGCGCCTGCCCGACGCCCCGCTCGACAGCCTCGCCCTGCTGTTCAAGCCGGAGCTGGCGGCCAAGTTCGCCGACTGCGGCATCTCGATGATCGACTCGCCCGACGAAGTGCTGGCCGTGGTGCTTCACTACCTGGGCCGCGAGCCGCGCAGCGCCAAACGTGAAGACCTGGCCGCCGCCAGCGAGCTGCTCAAGGGCATCCGCCCGTACGTGCGCAAGCTGCAGTCGCAACCGGTCACCGAGCTGGTCAATGGCAACACCTGCCTGTCGCTGGGCTACAGCGGCGACGTGATCCAGGCCCAGCGCACCGCCGAAGCCGCGGGCAAGGCCATCGACTTCCAGTACCGCGTGCCTCGCGAAGGCACCACGGTGTGGATGGACACCATGGCCATCCCCGCCGATGCCAAGCACCCGGAGTACGCCTATCGTTTCATCAACTTCGTCATGCGCCCGGAGAACATGGCCGCGATCAGCAACTTCACCGGCTACCCCACCGCCAGTGCCAAGGCCCGGTCGCAGGTGGACGCGCGCCTGCGTGACAACCCGGACATCTACCTCAGCGATGCCACCTTCACCCGCTTGATCCCGGGCAAGGACATCCCCCAGGCCGACATGCGTGCGCGCATGCGTGTCTGGACCCGTTTCAAGACCGCACAGGACTGACCCCATGCCCACCCGCCGCACTTTCCTCCAACACATGAGCGTCGTCGCCGGCCTCGGTGCTGCCGCCAGCTTCGGCCTGCCCTTCGGCAGCGGCAGCGCCCGCGCCAGCGAAGCAGGCCGCTGGTTCATGCCCGACGAGGGTGAGCCGCACCAGCGCGCCTACATCGCCTTCGGCGCCCAGGACGCCATCTGGGAAGACTTCACCGAAGACGTCCAGGCCGCCCTCGGGCGCATCGCCCGCGCCATCGCTGCCTACCAGCCGGTGACAGTGTTCTGTCGCGCCAGCGAACGCGACATTGCCGAGGAGGAATGCGGCAGCCACAACATTACCTATGTCGAGACCGAGCTGGACGACATCTGGATGCGCGATATCGGCGCCAACTTCGTGGTTGATGACGATGGCGCCCTGGGCGCCGTGGACTTCAATTTCAATGGCTGGGGCGGCAAGCAGCAACACCGCCATGACGCCAAGCTCGCGGCCCGCGTCGCCAAGCTGACTGGCGCCCGATACCAGCAGAGCGAGCTGGTGGGCGAAGGCGGCGGTATCGAAGTGGACGGCCATGGCACCGGGATCATGACCGAGAGCAGCTGGATCAACGGTAATCGCAACCCCGGCTGGAGCAAAGCCCAGGTCGAGGCGGAGCTGAAGGAGCGGTTGGGGCTGCGCAAGATCATCTGGCTGCCGGGCATCAAGGGCAAGGACATCACTGACGCCCACGTGGACTTCTATGCCCGCTTTGCCGCGCCCGGCGTGGTGGTGGCAAACCTGGACAACGATCCGGACTCCTACGACCACGAGGTGACACTCAAGCACCTCGAGATCCTGCGCAACGCCACCGATGCCGACGGGCGCAAGCTACAGGTGCATACGCTGTCGCCGCCCTTGAAACCAAGGCGCAGCAAGTTCAACGAGGACAATCCTGATTTCGCGGCGGGGTATATCAATTACTTCGTGATCAACGGTGCGGTGATCGCCCCGCAGTTCGGGGACCGCAGTGCCGATGAGCAGGCGCGGGCCTTGCTGGTGGAGCTGTACCCAGGGCGCAAGGTGGTGCAATTGGACATCGACGCCATTGCGGCGGGAGGGGGCGGGATTCACTGCGTGACCAACCAGTGCCCGGCGCTTTAGCGCGATTGCCGGGGCTGGCGCGCCGCCCCGGCATCGTCAAGCTGGCGCTTATGGATACTGCTGCACGGTGCCTTGCTGGTCATACTGCTGGCCCGGGATCGGCTTCAGGTTGACCTCGACCCGACGGTTCTGCGCACGGCCATTGGCGTCGGCGTTGCTGGCGATCGGCTGGTCCGGGCCCATGCCACGCACGCTGACCCGCGACGGGTCCACCCCCTGCGAGGTCAGGTAGGTGCTGACCGACTGGGCGCGGCGCTGCGACAGGTCCATGTTGTGCTGGCGGCTGCCGGTGCTGTCGGTGAAGCCCACCACTTCGATGGTGTTCTGGTTGAACTGCTTGAACGAGTTGGCCAGGTTGTTCAGCGGCGAGTAGAAGCTTGGGGCAATGTTCGCCGAATCGGTGGCGAAGGTAATGTTGCCCGGCATGATCAGTTTGATCTGATCACCCTGGCGCTGTACTTCGACGCCGGTATTGGCCATCTGCGCCCGCAGCTCGGCTTCCTGCTTGTCGGCGTAGTAGCCGTAACCGGCAGCGGCGGCACCGACCGCGGCGGCGCCGATCAACGCCCCCTTGCCACGGTTGTTGTGGTCGATGGCGGCACCGGCGATGGCGCCGGCCAGCGCGCCCAGGCCACCATACTTGGCGGTCTTGCTCATCCCTGTGGAGCCCTGCGCCTGGCCCTGGCTGTCATACGGGTTGGGGCTGGCACAACCAGACATCAGCGCGGCGGCGGTAGCGACGATAATCAGACGACGCATGGTGAACATGGACAAGCTCCTACTGAAATTCAAAAGTGCAGCGGATCGACTACGGATCTATGCCAGCCTTGGATTGCAGCGCAGCGGAAAAATTCCATGAAACCTCAGGCGCGCACGAAGGGGTTCTCGCGCATCTCGTCGCCGAGGCGGGTGTCCGGGCCATGGCCGGTCACCACGATGGCGTCCTCATCCAGGCGGTACAGCCGTTCCTTGATGGAACGAACGATAGCCCGCTGATCGCCTCCCCACAAATCGGTGCGCCCGACACCACGGCGGAACAAGGTATCGCCGGCGATCAGCAACTTGTGCTCGGCGAACCAGAAACTCATCGAACCCGGCGTGTGCCCGGGGGTGTGCAACGCCACGCCGCAGCCGCATGCCAGCGCCTCGTCGTCGCTAAGCCAGCGGTCCGGCGACGGTACCGGCGTATAGGGCACGCCGAACATCTGACACTGCATTTCCAGGTTTTCCCACAGCGGCTGGTCGGCCTTGTGCAGGTGCAGCGTGGCGCCGGTCAGCTCCTTGAGCCTGCCCGAGGCGAGGAAATGGTCGAAGTGCGCATGGGTGTGGATGATGCTCACCAGGGTCAGGCCATGATGCTGCAGGCGGGCGAGGATCTTCTGCTCGTCCCCGCCTGGGTCGACGACGATGGCGTGCTTGCTGACCAGGTCACCGATCAAGGTGCAGTTGCACTGCAAGGGGCCAACGGGGAAGGTTTCGCGGATGAGGGTTACCACAGGATTTGCCATGAAAACGACCCATTACTCGAACAGTGTTTGAACGCGCGCCAACGCATCCAGGATTACCGCCTCAGGCACAGACTCGATGCGCTTGGCTTGCCTTGCCTCCAGATCAACGACCCGGATCTGATTGCAGAGCAATACGCCTTGCGTCTGGGTACCGGCGCCGCTAAGCGTAACCGCGAATCCCGCATGTCGGGCAAAATCCCCGCCCTGCGATATCGGCGCGATCACTGCAAGCCCGGAAATGTTGAACGTGCTCGGGGTAAGGACCAGTGCTGGTCGTGCCGCACCCTGCTGCTCTCGACCAACGGTAGGGTCCAGGTTGACCCTGACGATGTCTCCCCTCGCGAACTTGGCGCGCCTCACACTTCACGCCCGGTCGGACGCATCATGTTCCAGGCAGCCATGTCCTCCGGCTCCGGAGCATTCAGATCGCACTGCGCCATCAACTCTTCAAGCGTGTACTTGGGCTTCGATCTGACAGGCTTGAGCACCATGCTCTCGCCAGCCGTATCCAGACTCAGGGTTGATCCCACTTCAAGACGCATCTGCTTGAGGACGGTGGAGGGAATTCGAATAGCGGCGCTGTTTCCCCACTGCTGAATCTTGATCTGCATAAGTATCTCCCACGGTAGATACATAGTAGAAACCCTCCCGGCGATAGCAAGTGAAATGTAGAAACCAAGTATCTACATTGCCACTCGTCCAGCGCAGAAAAAAGACCACCTGCAGCGAGAAGGAAATGCCTCACTTTATCTTGGGAAACGAGCCCATGCAGGCAACAATTTCTACCGTCTTCAGGGCAGATACAACCGGAACAACCCGCCCCCCAGCGTCCCGCCATTGGCGATCTCGATCCGCCCGCGCACGCCATTGCGCTCGTGCAACGCGGCAATCCGCGCCGCGAAATACAGCCCCAATCCGGTACTGCCACTCTGCGAATCGATGCCCTGCACGTAGTCATGCTGGCGTTCGAGCATGCGCTGTGGATAACCGGCGCCGTCGTCGTTGACGCTGATCACCAGCTGCTCGCGCTCTTCCTCGATGCTGATCAACAAGGCGTGGCCAGCATAGCGGATGGCGTTGGTGAGGACATTGGCCACCACCGAGGCGACCAGTTCACGGTCGAAGAAACCCAACGGGCTTTCGGTCTCGATACGCCAGGTAGCGAGGATGTCGCGGTGCTTGATCACGTCTTCCTGGGCCGCCAGCTGGGCCTCGATGAAGTCGTCCAGCTCATGATAGTCCGGGCAGATGGGCAACTGGTTGACGCCCAGCTTGTACAGCCCCAGCAACTGCACGAGCATGCCGTTCAAGTGGCTGAGTTCGTGCTCCACCACGCCCTGCTCGGTACCGCCGCGCAGCTCTTCGGGCAGGCGCGCCAGCCATTGACTGTGGGCGTGGGTCAGCGCCGAGAGGGAGTTTTTCAGGTCGTGCACGGTGGAGGCGATCACCGTGGAAAAATCCAGCCCCTGGTTGTCCTGGTTCATGCGCCAAAGACCCGGATGTGCAGTTTGCGGTAACGGTCATAGCGGCTGTCGCTGGCGGGAATCCCGGCCACGCTGGTGAGGCAGTCGCGGCACTCCTGCATCAACCCCGGCGGTGGCGTCTCGCCGCCGATGCGCAGCAGCGCCTGGGCGGTGTTCAGGGCGATACTGATGTTCTTCGGCTGCAGCGACAGCGCCTTGCGGAACATGCCCAGCGCCTCGTTGAGCTGGCCACCCTGGTAGCTGCGCACGCCCTGGCGGTTGAGGTCCACGGCTTCGGTCACCGCCCCCAGCACCAGCGGGTCGTCGGTGAGTTTGGCGACGCTCTGCATGACCTTGGGATCGTCCCCGTAGGTTTCCACGCAGCCCTTGAGGATAGAGGTGCCCGCCGCGTCCTGACCAAGTTGCTGCAACTGCCTGGCCACCGTCAGCGCCGCCTCGACGGAGAAGAACTGATCCATTTTTTCCAGGCGCAGCATGGCCTGCTCGGTGAGTTTGGCGGCGGTATCCGGGTCACCGGCCTGCTGCAAGCTGGCAGCCTTCATCAAGCGGGCGCGCACCTGCAGGCCCTGGTCCTCGACGTTCTCCTTGGCCACCTCGCTGAGCACGGTGTTGATTTCCACCCGAGTACGCGCATCGAGACCGTTGCCGGTGTTCTTGCTCATCAGTGCCTGGACCAGGCCGAGATTGCTTTCGGCGTCCTTGTAGCGCGAGCTCTGCCCTTGGTTGACCGCATGCCGATAGGCCTTGGACGCGCTTTCGAAGTCGGCGTTGTCCAGCGCCAGCTTGCCCAGCGCGGCCTGGCGGCGCACCGCGAGCGGCGACAGGCGCACAGCCTCTTCGAGCATGTGCTGGGCGCGCTTGGTTTCGCCTTGGGCCACCAGCACGTCGGCCATGCCATCGTACAGGTTGGGCATGATCGGGAAGGCCTTGAGGGCCTGCTCGTAGACGCCCTGGGCCTGGGCGTTCTGGCCACGCTTGTGCAACAGGCTGCCGAGCGCCGCGTAGGCCCAGGGCTGTGGGCGGCTGGCCAGGATGTTCTTGAGGAACTTCTCCAGTTCGTCGAAACGATTGAGGTCGCGCAGGGCATCGGCGCGATAGCGCAGGCACAACGGGGCGAACCGCGGGTCTTTCTTGCACAACTCGGCGCAGGCGGCGAGCACCTCGGCCGGGCGGCCGCGATCCAGGGCCTGGAGGATGGGCTTGAGCAAGGTCTTGCGCTGGGTCAGCTTCTCGAGACGCTGAGCCAGGCCCACGCGGTTGAAGGGCTTGGTCAGGTAGGCGTCGGGTTCGTGCTCGATGGCGCTGAGCACGATGGACTGGCTACTTTCAGCGGTGACCATGATGAACACGCATTCATGGCTGATGAGCTTGTCGAGAATCAGGTCCTCGAGCACCTGCTGGCCATTCTTCTTGCCATCACCCAGGTGGAAATCCTGAAGGATAAAGTCGTAGCGTTTCTGCCCGCACATGCGCAGTGCCTGTTCGCCACTGTCGGCGGTGTCCACGTCGCGTACACCCAGCTCGCGAAGCATCGAGCGGGTCGAGGTGCGGAAGTCGGTAAAGTCGTCGACGATCAGAAAGCTTTTTTGCCCGTACTGCAGCATCAACACGACCTGTATTGGAAGAAGTGGGAAGTGGCGCATGGCGATGCGTATCGCCGAAAAGTGTATCGGCAGCGGATCGGAAAAGTTGAGCCCGGAACAGCGATAGCCTTGTGCCACTATCTTAACGGCCGCCACTGCCGCAAACCACTAGTGTCCTGTCTCGGAAATACGTTCTCTTTTGGCGAGTGGCTTGGGTGTTCGGCCAAGGCGCCGCGACGAGTCATAGCAGGGCTATGGCGAGGAGTGGCAACCCGGGCCGAGCGCCCAAGACGCCGCCAAAAGTGAACAGCTTATTTCCGAGACAGGACGCTAGACCAGCAACCCGAGGGACTTGGCCCTGGCCACCGCCTGGGTACGCCGCTCCACGCCCAGCTTGCTGTTGATATGACTGGCGTGGGTCTTGACCGTATGCAGGGAAATGAACAGCCGCTCGCTGATCTGCTGGTTCGAGCAGCCCTGGGCGATAAGCTCCAGGACGGCGAACTCGCGGCCGCTCAGGGCCTCGGTGGTACAGGTCCCGGCGACGAGGGTTTCCGGCAGGTGCGTCAGCAGATCACGCTGCACGGGGCAGGCGGCACGGCCGGCCAACTGCTCACGCAGCCATTGCGGCTGCTCCTCGATCAAGCGCTGGAATGCCTGCAAGGCACCTCCTTGCGCAGCCTCCAGTGCCTGTACAAGCAGCTTGGCCGCCTCGGGCTCGCGCCCCTGGGCGAACAGCAGCGCGATCAACTGGCATTGCGCGCTGACCACCAGCGTCATGCCTGCGCTGGCCTGCCCGCGCTCTATCAGCCTGCGCAGCCTCGCTTCAGCCTCGTCAACACGGGCCAGCACCCGCTCCAGCAACGCTTGCTGCAACTCGATGTGCAGCGGCAACAAGGGGTGGAACTCCGGCGCCGCGGCAGGCTGCTCGCCTCCGTAGGTCTGCCCCAGGCGCAACAGCCAGGACTCGGCCAAGTCCGTACGGCCCTGGGCAAGCCAGAGCTCGCACTTCACCAGTGTAATCATGGCCAGGTAGAAGATCGGCGGCACATCCCAGATATGCATCAACCGCTCGGCCTCGGCCAGCTCGGAAAATGCCTCGGCGAACCGCCCTTCGCGCCCATCGAGCGAAGCAATCACGCAATGTCCGATCAGGACACTGATGTCGCGACAACTCCGTGCCTCGCTGAGCCCGGCGCGCAAACGCGCACGGCCTGGCGCGCAGTGCAGGCGGGCAGCCAACAGGTACCCCTCGTACAAGGTGAGGCGGGCGCGCACTGCGTACAGGCGCTGGCCCGACAGGCCCTGCAACCGTTGCAACCCCTCGCGCACTTCATCCAGTGCCCGCAGTACTTCGCCTCTAGCGTGCAGCACCCGCGCCCGGTCGTAATGGGCCAAAGCCTCGAACAGCGGATTGCCGACCCGTTGCGCCAGCTCGAGCGCCTCTCGGTTCCAGCCCCGCGCCCGCCAGAAATCGCCATCGGCAATGGCCAGGTTCGACAAGGTCGACAGGCAGACCAGCCGCTGCCCATAACGTTTGCTCGGCAGGCTCTGCAGCGCCTCGCCACAATAGGCGAGGGTTCGCTCGCGATCACCACGGCCGCGAGCGATGACCCCGCTCAAGGCCAGCCACTGGGCCAGCATCGACTTCTGCGCCGTGGCCGAAGGCGCGGGCAGGAAACGGCTCAGGTAGGCCGCGAGTTCCTCGGCGGCGTCCAACTGGCAGGCAAGCCCCAGGGCCCAGCTGTACAGGACTATCAGCCTGGGCGTGCTGATCAGCAGGCTGTCGGGCAAATCCATTTTCCAGCGCAGCAGCATGCCGACATTCTGTTCGGCGAGCAGTTGCTCCTCAGACAGGCTTTGTACCAGGTCCGCCGCGACATCCAGGTGACCGGCCCGCAGGGCCTGCTCCACCGCCTCGTCCAGCAGGCCCTGTCCTTCGAACCAGCGGCAGGCGCGCAAGTGCAACCCCGCCTGGGGGCCACTGGCCTGCCGGCTGCGCAACAGGTCGGAAAACAGATGGTGGTAGCGGAACCACAGCCCATGCTCATCCAGCGGTACCAGGAACACCTGGTGGGCCTGCAGGTAGCGCAGGATCTCGGCACTGTCGTGCCGCTCGCGCAGGGCATCGCACAGCTCAGCACAGAAACGCTCCTGGCAGGCGGTGTCGTAGAGAAACGCCTGCACGGGCGCCGGCAGGATTTCAATCACTTCCTCGAGCAGGTAATCGCGAATCAAACCCTCGCCGCCATGCAGTGCCTGGGGCAAGGCGTTGTCATCGCCGGATTCGCTGGCCGCCAGCTGCCAGAAGCGCAGCCCGGCCACCCAGCCGTCGCTGCGCTGGATCAGGTTGTCCAGGGCCTGGCCGCGCAGACCGGTGGGTTGACGACCCATCACCGCCAGCGCCTCATCGGCGGTCAGGCGCAAGTCCTGCTCGTTGAGTTCGACCAGCTGGCGCGACAGGCGCAAGCGTGCCAGGTGCCAGTCGGGCCGTTGACGGCTGGTAACCAGCAGGAGCAACCCGGCAGGCAGGTGATTGAGGAAGAACTGCAAGCATCGATCGAGCACCGGGCCCTGGGCCAGATGGTAGTCATCCAGCACCAGCAACAGGGGGGTGTCCGGCTGCAGGTAGAGCGCGAGCTCATCGAGCAGCCCATCGAGCCATTCCTCGAAGGCGAACGGCTGGTGACGCTGGCGCATCTTCAACAGACCCATGGCCTGCCCGCCGAGCGCCGGGCAGAACTGCTGCAGCCCTTCGAGCAGGCGCTCGAGAAAGCGGCCCGGGTCGGCATCGCGCTGGCTCAACCCTAGCCAGAGGCTGCGCCAATGGCTGGGCAGTTCCTGACAGAACTCGATGGCGAGGGAACTCTTGCCGAACCCCGCAGGCGCGTTCACCAACAGCAGGCGCCCCGACAGGCCCGTTTGCAGGCGCTGGCACAGGCGTGCCCGAGGCACGTGCGCCTCCGGCAGCGGTGGCCGGAAGAAACGCCCGTCCAACAGGCCCAAGGCCTGGCTGGCGACTCCATGCGTACGGGACAAGTCTGTCATGGCCGGCTCGTTCTGATTGGAATATGGCGGCGGTATGGTTTGTTGCGAGACTAGCGGCAAACGCTGCTTATTTGAAGATGATGCGCGCGCTTTGCGCGATAAAGACTACGACAAAAAGAAACAACACTGATAGACAGCAGTAAATCTCCCTCGCGGAAACAGAAACGCCCCGGCAAGCCGGGGCGTTCTGGGAGATCAAACGGAGGTTGCACTTAATGGCTCAACGGACACCTGACTGACGCAGGGCAGCCGGCTGGAACTCGGCCTTGCTGGCGCTGAAGCCGAAGTTGTAGGCACTTTTCTCTTCGTTCTTCATACCCAGCGCCAGGTAGCGACCCGATTGCAGGTCGTAGATGGCTTCCAGGGTGTACCACGGCACCTGCACGTTGTAGTACGGCTGGGCGTGGGCTTCGGAAACACGCCACAACTGGTTGCGGCCGTCATACTGGTCGATCACTGCGGCCTGCCAGGTGTCCTCGTCGATATAGAAGTCACGCTTGGCATAGATATGGCGCTGACCTGGCTTGAGCGTGGCAACCACGTGCCAGACGCGACGCAGCTCATAGCGCGACAGGTCCTGGTTGATATGCCCGGCCTTGATGATGTCGGCATACTTGAGCTTCGGATCGTCCAGCTTGTAGGCGTTGGAGGCGATATACATCTCCTTCTTGCCTTCGAGCTTCCAGTCGTAACGGTCTGGCGCGCCGTTGTACATGTCCAGGTTGTCGGAGGTGCGCAGGCCGTCGGCTGCGGTACCCGGACCGTCGTACGACACTTGCGGCGCCTGGCGCACACGGCGCTGGCCGGCGTTGTAGATCCACGCCTTGCGCGGCTCCTTGACCTGGTCGAGGGTTTCGTGGACCAGCAGCACGGTCCCGGCCAGACGTGCCGGAGCGGTCACTTCCTGCTTGAAGTAGAACAGGATGTTGCCGGGGTTGGCCGGATCGTAGTCCTTCATCTTGTCGCGGAAGACGAACTGGTCCTGGAAGTACACCAAGCTGTAGGAGCCGTTCTGCTGCGGGGTGGCCTGGGTGACCAGGCGAGTCACGCTGCCGCCACGGTAGCGGGTGATGTGGTTCCAGATCACCTCCAGGCCATCCTTGGGAATCGGGAACGGCACGGCTGTCTTGAAGTTCTCCAGGCCGTTGCCACCGGCGACCAGGGTGGTCTTGGTGGCGTTTTCCTTGATCGCGGCGAAGACATCGTCCGGCACCGTGGAGCCGCGGTGGGTCTTGTACACCGGAATCTTGTAGCTATCCGGGTAGCGCTTGAACATCGCCACCTGGCCAGGCGAAAGCTTGGCCTTGTACTGGTCGACGTTCTGCGCGGTGATGGTGAACAGCGGTTTTTCGCTGGCGTAAGGGTCGGAGAGGAAGCCCTTGGCGTCGGCACTGCCGGCACTCTTGGACAGCGGCTCCCACGGGCCGATGGAACCATCGGCGTTACCGGACTTCTCGGCCCCCATCGGGGTCAGCGACGCGCCCAGCTTGGCGGCCTCGTCAGCGGAAACCGCAGCCATGACGCTGGTTGCCAGCAGGGACATGCCCAGTACACCGGCTTGCAGCAGACGTGTGGTCATTTTCATTCTTTGTCGTCCTGGATCAATGTTCTTAGAAGTTCACGCCGAAGCTGAGAGCGACGAAGTCGCGGTCATCCACGGTGGTGTACTTGCCATCGAAGAAGTTGGTGTACGACAGGCTCGCCGTGTAGGTGTTCTGGTACTCGGCGTCCAGGCCCAGGCTGACGGCCTTGCGCCCTTCCTCGAAGTTGCCGCCAGGGCCCGGGGAGTAGCCGTCGACGTCGTGGGACCAGGCAACGCTCGGGCGCAGGTTCACGCCGGCGAAGACGTTGTTGTAGTCCCAGATGGCACGAACGCGATAACCCCAGGAATCGGAGGTGGTGAAGCCGTCGTTCTCGCAGTAGCGCGACAGGTTGTTCTGCTCGACACCCGCCAGCGTGGTGGCGTTGAGGCTCTGGCAGCGACCGTTGGGCAGCGGGCCTGGACCATAGACTGGGTCGCGGCCATAGCGGGCCTTGGAGGTGCTTTCCAGACCACCGACGTGAGTCCAGCCGACCTCGCCGACCATGGTCAGACGCTCGGCGCCCATGACTTGGTCGAAGAAGTGGGTGAACGTGGTTTGCAGCTGGGTGATTTCCTTGCGGCGATAACCTGGCTGGTCGGCGTTCGGCGTGCCCTTGAGGACGGATGCGTTGGGGTCCAGCGGCGTCAGCCCTGAATAGAGAATGTCGGTGGTGTTCAACTGTACCGGTGCATTCGGCCGGTAGCTGATCTCACCGCTCCAGGCCGTGCCGGTGGGCAAGGTGGTGGAGAAGCTCAGGCCGTAGAGGCGGATGTCTTCCGGGTACTCGACGTAGTAGCTGGAGTTACCCGCCACGTACAACGGCATCAGGGCCTGGAGCAGGGCCGGGTTGGTGGCGGCGGCCCCCGGAACGCCTGCCCTGACCAGTGCCCCAGCCAGGTTGGCCGGGTTGTAGAAGCCGGCGGCGGCGCCGCGACCGCTGAAGATGGGTGCCCGGCTGTGGTAGTTCATGAAGTAGCCACCGAACTCGGTGTTCAGAGGCTCGTACATGTAGCGCAGGGCCACACCGAACTGGCCGCTGTCACGGGCATCACGGTCGGGGCCGCGGCGCACGATCACGCCTTCGTCCGGCGAGCCCCAGGACACGCCCTGCCCGGTCAATGCGTTCATGGCAGGCCCGGCAAACGGGCCGATCTGCGCGGCCAGGCTCCTTGACACGTTGGCCTGCTTGGCCAGCACCGCCAGGTTGTTGTTGCAACCGTCGGCGATCACGTCAGGCTGGGAGAAGAAGGTACCGCAGTTGTCGACGACGGTCTGGTCCCACTCGATCTGGTAGAAGCCTTCGGCGGTGAGGTTGTCGGTCACGCTCTGCGACACGTAGAACATGTTGACGGGGATCAGGCCTTCCTTGATCTCCGCGCCAGGACGGCGGAACGCCGACACGTCGATGGGGTTGATGGCGTTGATACCGCCACCGATGAAGGTACTCTCACCCCAGCTCACCACCTGCTTGCCCAAGCGTACGTTGCCCGGCAGATCGCCGATGCTGTAGTTGTGGTAGACGAAGGCGTCGAGCAGTTCCGCACCCGAGGACTTGGCGCCCTCCTTGCGGTTCGAATCGCTGATGTCCTTGAACTGGCGGTTTTCATCCTTGAGCTCGAAGTCGTACCAGTACTTGCCACGCACGAACACGCCCGTGTCGCCGTACTTGAGCTCCAGGTCGTGGATGCCCTTGAAGATCTTCGAGAAGGTCTCGCCTTTCTTGAAGTTCAGGTGGCCATCGTCGGAGGTCTGCGACAGCCCCCTGCCGCCGTTGTTGGCCCCGATGAGGTTCTTGTTGGGATTGGCCGTCGACCAGCTGGCGCCAACGGAGAGCGACGAGTCGAACTGGCCTTCGATTTCACCGATGTTGAAGCTGACCGCGAAAGCAGGACTTGCGAGCGTGGAAGCGAGGCTGACGGCCAGGGGCAGTTTCGCCCGGCGCCAGAACGGGTTTGCAGATGTCATCGACGCTACTCCATGTACTTTTTTGTTATGGCAGTGAGTCCTTTCAGAAACGGCTCGAGCGCCTGGTGAAGCAGGCTCCTGCCCGTGACGCCGCGCGTTGCCGTGCGGCGCCCTCCCCCATTCCTGAAAATCCCCTGACCCGACTATAGCCAGCGGTCACAGGTGCTTGATCCCTCTAAAGTGTGATTTGCGCGTCTTGCTTGCAGCCCATCCCGATCGGCCGGCCTGCGCGCTGGCAGTGCTCAAGCATGGCTCAATTCTATCGTTTGACAAGGCGTCATCCTGTCTAGCTTGCGGGGTCGCGCTTGAGAAAGCGAGACCCGAGCCCGGGTTACAGGGTGGAAAGGAAAGCGCTGTTACTGGCCTGCCACTGGCTGATGTCGACGCGGATGCGCTTCTTGTCGAGCTTGCCGACGCTAGTCTTGGGAATTTCAGTAACAAGGGCGATCTGGCTGGGAATCGCCCACTTGTTGATGTGTCCCTGCTCCACGAAAGGCTTGAGATGTTCCTTGAGCGCACGCGCCTCGATGCTCTGCCCCTCGCGCACCACCAGCAGCGCAAACGGGCGCTCCCCCCACTGCGGGTCAGGCACGCCCACAACAGCCACTTCTCGTACTGCAGGGTGGCGACTGATCAGGTCTTCCAGGTCGAGCGAAGAAATCCACTCGCCACCGGTCTTGATCACGTCCTTGATGCGGTCGCGAATATCGATGAAACCCATGCCATCGAGCGTGGCGACATCGCCGGTGTGCAGCCAGCCACCCTGCCAGAGTTCCTCGCCCTTCTCCGGCTCGCGGAAATAGCCCATGGTCAACCAGGGCGCGCGCAGCACCAGTTCGCCCTGGGTTTCGCCATCGGCAGGCAGGAAATTGCCATTGCCATCGACGATGGCGGCCTCGACCAATGGCACCGGCACCCCGGCCTTGATCCGGTAGCTGGTACGCTCATCCTCGCTTCCGGCCTGCAGCTCGTCGTTCAGGTGCGCGGCACTGATCAGCGGGCAGGTTTCGGACATGCCGTAGGCGGCGGTGAGCTGGATACCCCGGGCCAGTGCAGCCTGATACAGCGCGCGGTTGAGCGCGCTGCCGCCGATGATGATCTTCCAGCCACCGAAATCCTGGCCGGCTGCCGACGGGCAGTTGAGCAGCATCTGCAGGATGGTCGGCACGCAGTGGGAGAAGGTCACCTTCTCCTCACGCCACAGCCTGATCAGCATGTCCGGCTCATAGCGCCCCGGGTAGACCTGCTTGATGCCCATCATGGTCGCCGCGTAGGGGATGCCCCAGGCGTGCACATGGAACATCGGCGTGATCGGCATGTAGACATCGTTGCTGCTCAGCAGCCTCACGCTGTCCAGGCTGCCGAGTACCGCAGTTTCGGCCAGCGTGTGCAGCACCAGCTGCCGATGGGTGAAATACACCCCCTTGGGGTTACCCGTGGTGCCGGTGGTATAGAAGGTGGTGGCCACCGAGTTTTCATCGAAATCGGGGAAGTCATAGTGCGGGCTGGCCGCGGCCAGCAACTGCTCGTACTCGCCTTGCAAGCCCGGCAGGTCGGCAGACTTGTCCGGCCCATCGGTCAGCAACACGGTACCTTGCACCGTGGTCAGTTGCCCGGCGATGGCCTGGTAGAGGCCGAGGAAATCACTGTTGACCAGCACGAACCGGTCTTCGGCGTGGTTCATGGTGTAGAGGATCTGCTCCGGCGACAGGCGCACGTTGATGGTGTGCACCACGGCGCCGATCATCGGGATGGCGAACATGCATTCCAGATAGCGGTGGCTGTCCCAGTCCATCACCGCCACGGTGTCGCCGGCCCTCACCCCAGCCTCGGTCAGCACGTTGGCGAGGCGGGCGATGCGCTCGTTCAGTTGCGGGTAGGTGAGACGGAGCTGGTCGCGGTAGACGATCTCGCGGGTCTTTTCGTAGCGGCTGCCGGACATCAGCAGGCGCTTGATCAGCAGTGGGTACTGGTAGGCGCCCTCGGCGGGCTTGATGATGCGCGTCTGCAACATGGGTATCCCTTTTTCTTCAAAGCGGGCAGGACAGTTCAGGCAACAACTGTAGTTCGGTGACGCATCGGTCAAATCAGCCGAAGGAATGATTTATGTCCTGCAGGTATGAGCGCAGGCGCGACCGTTGACGAGCGGCGCCGCCGGGCCGGACACTGCGCCAAGCCCATCCTGCCCTGCCACCGGAGCCCCTGATGTCCAGCCCACGTCGCGCCGTGTTTCTCGATCACCAGTCACTGGACCTGGGTGACCTCGACCTTGCGCCCTTGCGTGCCCAGTTCGACATGTTGCAACTGCATGCCACGACCCACCCGGAGCAGGTCGCCGAACGCCTGCAAGGTGCCGTGGCCGTCATCAGCAACAAAGTGATGCTCGATGCCGCCACGCTGGCCACCAACCCGCAACTCAAACTGATCCTGGTGGCCGCCACCGGCACCAACAATGTCGACCTGGCTGCCGCCCGTGCCCAGGGCGTCACCGTGAGCAACTGCCAGGGCTACGGCACGCCGTCGGTGGCCCAGCACACCCTGGCCCTGCTGCTGGCCCTGGCCACGCGCCTGTGCGACTACGACCAGGCGGTGAAGGCCGGGCAATGGGCCAAGGCCAGCCAGTTCTGCCTGCTGGACTTCCCCATCGTCGAGCTGGAGGGCAAGACCCTTGGCCTGCTTGGCCACGGCGAACTGGGCGGCGCGGTGGCGCGCCTGGCCGAGGCCTTCGGCATGCGCGTGCTGAGCGGGCAGATCCCCGGCCGCCCGCCCCGGGCCGACCGCCTGCCACTGCATGAGCTGCTGCCGCAGGTCGATGCCCTGACCCTGCACTGCCCGCTCAACGAGCAGACCCGGCACATGATCGGTGCCCGCGAGCTGGCGCTGCTCAAGCCCGGCGCACTGGTGGTCAACACCGCCCGCGGCGGGTTGATCGACGAGCAGGCCCTGGCCGACGCGCTGCGCGGCGGCCACCTGGGTGGCGCAGCTACCGATGTGCTGAGCGTCGAACCGCCGGTCAACGGCAACCCACTGCTGGCGGCGGACATCCCCCGCCTGATCATCACCCCGCACAGCGCCTGGGGCGCGGTAGAGTCGCGCCAGCGCATCGTCGGCCAGCTGGCCGAGAACGCCCAGGCCTACTTCGCCGGTCAGCCGCGACGCGTGGTCGGCTGACCCGCCTCTGGTACACTGCGCCACTTTTTCAGGAGGCGTCGTCCATGGACCCGCGCAGTGAAGTGTTGCTCCGCCAGGCAGAGCTGTTCCAAGGCCCACTGCTGGTCGCTGGCGCCCAGGCCGATGGCCTGCTCGGCCAGTTGCCCGGGGCCCACGGCTGGACCTGGCATGCCGGCGACCAGGCCGTGCTCGAGAGCCGCTTCTCCGGGCGCAGCCATTACGGTGTCGAGGTGCCCAAGGTAGCCTTCGACGCCGCCGTGCTGTTCCTGCCCAAGTCTCGCGAGCTGGCGGCCTACCTGCTCAACGCCCTGGCCTCGCGCCTTGCCGGTCGCACGCTGTACCTGGTGGGGGAGAAACGCGGCGGCGTCGAAGGCGCGGCCAAGCAATTGCAGGCCTTCGGCCGGCCGCGCAAGCTCGACAGCGCCCGCCACTGCCAGCTATGGCAGGTGACCGTGGACAACGCGCCCGAGGCCAAGCCGCTGGAAAGCCTGGCTGAACGCTTCGACCTGCCGCTTGAAGATGGCCCGCTGCAGGTGATCAGCCTCCCCGGCGTGTTCAGCCACGGGCGTCTGGACAAGGGCACCGCGCTGCTCCTGGAGCACCTCGACGGCCTGCCGATCGGCCATGTCCTGGACTTCGGCTGTGGGGCCGGGGTGCTCGGCGCCACGATCAAGCGTCGCTATCCGCAGAGCCAGGTCACCTTGCTCGATGTCGACGCCTTCGCGGTCGCGGCCAGTCGCCTGACCCTCGCCGCCAATGGCCTGGAAGGCGAGGTGATCAGCGGTGACGGGATCGATGCCGCTCCCCGCGGCCTGGACGTTATCCTGAGCAATCCGCCGTTCCATACCGGTGTACACACCGACTATCACGCCTCGGAGAACCTGCTGAAAAAATCCAGGGAACATCTGCGAAAAAGCGGGGAAATCCGTTTGGTAGCCAACAGCTTCCTGCGTTACCAGCCGCTCATCGAAGGCGCCCTGGGCAACTGTGAGATCCGTGCCGAAGCACAAGGTTTTCGCATCTACCGCGCAACACATGGATAAAAACAGGGCTTGCCGAAAGCGATTCGCCTAGGCAGAATCCGCTCCGTCCTAGGGGAGTAGTCTCCCGCGAGCACCCTGCTCGCCCGGTACGCGTCAACACACTTGGCCCACAGGCCATGGCGCGTGCGACCCACGATCTGCGCAGACAGGTCCAGGGTTTGACAAGACCTATGACACGCACACCTTACCCGGGGCGGGGAGGTCGTACGTGTCATAGCCGTGTCGACCCGCCCCCGTAGGAATCCTGATGCTGGAATCATTGCTCGTCCCTACCGCGATCGTCGCGCTTGCCGAAATCGGCGACAAGACGCAATTGCTCGCGCTCATCCTTGCCGCCCGCTTCCGCAAGCCCTGGCCGATCATTGCCGGGATCGTCGCCGCGACGCTGGCCAACCATGCCGCCGCTGGCGCGGTCGGTGCCTGGGTCAGCAGCTTCTTCACCGAGTCGGTACTGCACTGGATCCTCGCCGCGAGCTTCACCGCCACCGCGCTGTGGACCCTGGTACCGGACAAGATGGACGATGAAGAAACCAGCAATGCACGACGGTTCGGGCCATTCGTGACCACGCTGATCGCGTTCTTCCTGGCGGAAATCGGCGACAAGACCCAAGTGGCCACGGTGATGCTGGCCGCCCAGTATCCGCACCTGATCATGGTGATCATCGGCACCACCCTGGGCATGCTGATCGCCAACGTGCCGGTGGTGCTGGCGGGCAACTTCGCGGCGGAGAAACTGCCGCTGACGCTGATCCGTCGCCTGGCGGCGACCGCGTTCGTGGTGCTGGCCATCGTCGCGGTGTATTCGGCGATGAAGACCAGTGGCTGGATAGGGTGAAGCAGCGGCAAGTGGCAAGCTACAAGCGGCAAGAAAGAGCAGGTGCATCCTTACTTGCCGCTTGAAGCTTGTAGCTTGCAGCTGCTTTTACTTCTTGGCCGCCTGATACAGCGGCATCACCTTCGGAATCGCCGCCTGCAACGAGGCGATACGGCTGCTCGAAGCCGGGTGGGTGCTCATGAACTCTGGCGGCGCGCCTTCGGACGCCTTGCTCATCTTGTTCCACAGGGTAATCGCGGCGTTCGGGTCATAGCCGGCACGGGCCGACAGTTCCAGGCCGATCAGGTCGGCTTCGTTCTCGTTGGCACGGCTGTTGGGCAGGGTCATGGCGTAGTTCACCACGGTGTCGGCCATGGCCATGCTGTCCTGGCCCAGACCGAAGATCGCGCCGGCCCCCTGGCGGGCCATCTCCACGCCGTAGGCCTTGGACATCGCTTCACGGCTGTGCTCGCGCAGGGCATGAGCGATTTCATGGCCCACCACCGCGGCGATCTCGGCATCGGTCAGCTGCAGCTGATCGATCAGCCCGGTATAGACGATGATCTTGCCGCCCGGGCCGCAGTTGGCATTGAGCTCGTCGCTCTTGATCACGTTGACTTCCCAGTTCCACTGCGCGGCATCCGGCCGGAACTGCGGTGCCTGGGCGATCAGGCGCTTGGCGATGACCTGCACGCGCTTGGCATCATTGCTGCCCTTGTCCAGCACGCCCTTGCTCGACGCCTCGCCGAGGGTCTGCTGGTAGGACTGGGCGTACATCTTGTTGACCTCATCGGTCGAAAGCATGCTGAACATGTATTGCTGGCGTTGCACGCCCACGGCACCACCACTGGTGGTATTGACCGCCTGACAGCCGCCAAGCAGGACGCCGACCGTCAGCATGCTGACAACGAATGACTTACGCATGAAAACACTCCCTTTTTACGTGCCGCGTATCCTAGGCCCAGACGCCCGCCCCTGCCAGAGCCGCGGGTAAGATTTCTGACAAGGTCCTCATGCTTTGGTATTAGCCCGCCGATAACACTCGGTAACAACCTCCTTGCGCGCGGAGCTTTGCCATGAAGTTCAAGTCGATCCAGTTTTCCGTGGCCGCCCTGGCCGGTGCCATCGTGCTGAGCATTGTCGCGGCCCTGGTGCTGTACGCAGTCTACTCCGGGCAACGCACCCAGGCGCTGGTGCAACAGCGCACCCAGCAACAGTTCGAGAACGTCATCGAGCAGCGCCTCACCGCCCTGGCACGCACCCAGGTCAGCGAAATCCAGCGCGGCCTCGAAGCCCCGCTGTCGATCGCCCGCAGCCTGGCCACCGGCAACGCCATGCTCGGCATGCAGGCAAGCGACGGACAACCGCTGATGCGGGTCGACCGCGAGCACCTGATCAACCAGCTCAAGCGCACCGTGGAGGTCAACCCAAGCGTGCTCGGCGCTTACCTTGGCTGGGAGCCCAACGCCCTCGACCATGCCGATGCCCGCTACGTCGGCAGTAGCCTGGTGGGTATCGACAGCGCCAACGGCCGCTTCCTGCCCTGGTGGTTCCGCAATGGTGATGGCAGCCTTGGCCAGGACAAGCTGGCCGATGTCGACGACCGCACAGTGCTCGCCACCGGCGTGCGCGCCAGCGAGTACTACCTGTGCCCCAAGGAGTCGAAGAAGGCCTGCGTGATCGACCCCGCGCCTTATAAAGTGGGCGACAAGATGGTCATGCTGGCGTCGTTCGTCGAACCGATCATGGTCGATGGCCAGTTCCAGGGCATGGCCGGCGCCGACCTGTCGGTGAACTTCATCCAGGACCTGCTCAATGCCGCCGATCGCCAGCTGTACGACGGCGCCGGGGAGCTGGCGCTGGTTTCCAGCAACGGCCGCCTGGTGGCCTATACCCGTGACCCGGCGAAATTCGGCGAGAAGGCCAGCGATGTGCTGGACAGCGACGAAGCCGGCACCCTCAAGAGCCTGAACGGCGAAACCCTGCACTACGAAGTGGACGCCGGCAAGGATCGCATCGAGCTGTACCTGCCGTTCAAGGTCGCCAACACCGATGCGCGCTGGACACTGCTGCTGGAACTGCCGCTGAGCGCCGTGATGGCCGAAGTCAACCAACTGCAGCAGGACCTGGCCGAACAGCGTCGTACCGATATCACCGGCATGACCCTCGTCGGCCTCGGCATCGCCGCCCTTGGCCTGCTGGTGATCTGGCTGCTGGCCCTGGGCATCGCCCGCCCGCTCAGGCAGATGGTGGCGATGCTCGACGACATCGCCCAGGGCGAAGGCGACCTGACCCGCCGCCTGCACAGCGACCGGGCCGACGAACTGGGCGCCATCGCCAAGGGCTTCAATACGTTCCTGGCCAAACTGCAGGCCATGATCAGTCAAGTCGTGGGCTCGGTGCAGAAGGTCAGCGACTCCTCCGAGCACACCGCCGACATCGCCATCCGTACCAACCAGGGCGTGCACAAGCAGATGGCCGAGATCGACCAGGTAGCCACCGCCGTGCATGAAATGACCGCGACCGCCCAGGATGTGGCGCGCAACGCCACGCAGGCGGCCCAGGCTGCCAGCGCGGCCGACCGCGCGGCCAACCAGGGCCTGGAAATCGTGCGCGACACCTCCAGCGCCATCAGCGCCCTGGCCAGCGAGATCGGTCGCGCAGTCACCGTAGTCCAGGACCTGGCCCGCGACAGCGAAAACATCAATGCCATTCTCGTGGCCATCCGCGCCATTGCCGAGCAGACCAACCTGCTGGCGCTCAACGCCGCCATCGAGGCCGCTCGCGCCGGCGAGCAGGGCCGTGGCTTCGCCGTGGTCGCCGACGAAGTGCGCAACCTGGCGCAGAAGACCCAGCAGGCGACCGAAGAAATTCAGCAGATGATCCAGCAGTTGCAGCAGGGCACCCGCGAGGTGGTCAAGGTGATGGAGGACAGCCAGGGCAAGACCGACGACAGCGTGCTGCAGGCCAGCCGCGCCGCCGAGGCGCTGGAAAGCATCACCCAGGCGGTGTCGGTAATCAACGACATGAACACCCAGATCGCCAGTGCCGCCGAGGAGCAGAGTGCCGTGGCCGAGGACATCAACCGCAATGTGATCAACATCGGCCAGGTGGCTGGCGAAGTGGCGGGCGGTGCCGACGAGTCGAGCCAGGCCAGCGCCGAGCTGACCAAGCTGGCGGAGCAGCAGCGCCGCCTGATCAATCAATTCAGGGTCTGAGCTTCAAGCCGCAAGTGTATAGCGACAAGTCAAAGCCGAGCACGAACCGCTTTGACTTGCCGCTTGCAACTCACAGCTTGCAGCTTACGCCGTCAGGCGGGGGTCAGGCATTCCGGCGCATCGAGCTTCGGATCGTTGACGAAATACGCCAGCGCCCGCTCACGCAGCGCCGTCGGCGGCTTGGCCAGCAACTCGTGCAGCTTCGCCATCGGCGTGTCGGGATCCAGCCACAGCGCCTGCTCGGCCTCGTCCAGAATCAGCGGCCGACGCTGGTTCATCGCCGCTTGCGTCACCACCGCACAACTCAACCACTCTTGTTCCTGCACCGGGTAGACCTCCCACACCGCGGCGAAGAACAATGACGCGCCCTCTCCCGGCGTTACCCAGTACGGGCGCTTGCGCGCCGTGCCGCGCCATTCGTAGAAGCCGTTGGCGGGCATCAGGCAACGCCGCTGGCGCAGGGGCTCGCGGAACATCGGCTGCTCGGCGAGGGTTTCGGCACGGGCCTGGGCTGGTGTACGGGAAAGGTCGGTGAGCCAGGCCGGGGTCAGCCCCCAGCGAGCGCTGGCCAGCTGCAACTGGCCGTCGACCTGGCGTTGAATCAGGACCGAGGCGCCGGGCGCGATGTTCCATTGGGCCTTCTGGCCCGGGGGAAAGCCCGGCAGGCCGGCGAAGCTCTGGGACCAGCGAAACAGGGCGTAGCGTCCACACATGGGCGAAATCAAAACCTAGCAGATCAGGGTTCCGGGATAACTCTCCGGTTCGTCGCCGGCAAGCGGCTGGGCGGCATTGTACTCATCGATCAGCTGCCGTGCGTACCCGGCCTGCTCGTCGGGCACCGCCAGGCCGAGCAAGCCGTGCATCGGCAACTCGCCCACGGCGCCCATCAGGTCGCGCCCGACCAGGTGCACCTCGATGCCTTCGCTGGCCAGCATGCCCACCAGCACCTGGGCCTCCAGCAGGCTTTCCGGTTCATAGATTCGTCGCATCAGTCGTTCTCGCCAAAGACATCCAGCATCCACTCCTCACCATGGACCTGCAGCACGAAGCGAATGGGCTTGCAGCACACCTGGCAGTCCTCGATGTATTGCTGGTCACCGCCGGACAAGTCCACCGTGGTTTCGACTTCCTCGCCACAATAAGGGCAATCGTAGATCGCAGTTTCCAGCATCGCGGCCTCCGGAGTGACTTGTGCGTATAATTGCCGGTCTGTTTACAGGGCCTGTGTGCGTCCGAGCCGTTTTTCGGAGCCCGCCCCTACCTAATTACCCTAGCCGTTTCCAACAAGAGAGCATGATGGGCGAATTCGATGCCATCCGACCGTACGACGACGCTGAGGTCCCTGCCGTGCTGGCACGCCTGCTCAGCGACCCGGCATTCCTCGATATCCTCACCCACTTCCGCTTTCCGCGCGCGGCGGGTGCCTTCGGCTGGCTGCTCAAACCACTGATCGCCCGGCGCCTGCGCAAGGAATTTGCCGGCGTGACCTGCGTGTCCACGCTGCAGGACAAGGTCGAGTACTACGTCGACCGCACCATCGACCGCGCTACCGACGGCGTCACCTACAGCGGCGTCGAACAGCTCAAGTCCGGTACCGCCTACCTGTTCCTGGCCAACCACCGCGACATCGTGATGGACCCGGCCTTCGTCAACTACGCGGTGTACCACGCCGGCCTGCCGACACCGCGCATCGCCATCGGCGACAACCTGCTGCAAAAGCCGTTCGTCAGCGACATGATGCGCCTGAACAAGAGTTTCATCGTGCACCGTTCGATCAGCGGCCGCCGCGAGAAACTGGCCGCCTATCAACTGCTCTCGGCCTACATCAACCACTCGATCCGCAACGATGGCGCGTCGATCTGGATCGCCCAGGCCGAAGGCCGCGCCAAGGACGGTGACGACCGCACCGATTCGGCGATCCTGAAAATGTTCCACATGAGCCGCAAGGACGAACCGTTCGGCGCGGTGATCCAGAGCCTGAACCTGATCCCCGTGTCGATCAGCTACGAGTACGACCCCTGCGACCAGGCCAAGGCCCGCGAGCTGTACATCCGCGCCACCACCGGCACCTACAAGAAGGCACCCGGCGAGGACGACAACAGCATCGCCCAGGGCATCACCGGCTACAAAGGGCGGGTTCACATCAACTTCGCCCCCCCGGTCACCGAGTACCACGAGGACACCAAGCAGCTGGCGCAGGCCATCGACCGGCAGATCCTCGGCGGCTACCGGCTGTTCCCGGTGCATTACCTGGCCTATGCGATGTGGGCAGAGAAGGATGCGGCACTCGAAGTGCCGAGCGCGGAGAAGCTGTTCCCGGCCGATGAACTGGCCAAGGCCAAGGAAGAGTGGCAGCGCCGCCTGGACGCCTGCCCGGTCGAGCAGCAGCCGTACCTGGTGCAGCAGTACGCGACACCCGTGCGCAATCAGTACCAGGTGAGGCTGCAGCCCACTTCAGCCTGATAACGCACCTGTAGGAGCGGCTTTAGCCGCGAACACCCGCTTTGCGGGTGCCAGGCACCGCGTTGCCTGGATCGCGGCTTTAGCCGCTCCTACAGGGTAGGCATCGGCGATTCAGATCCAGGTGCTGAACCAGGACAGCAGCAACGCCATCGCCAGGCAGCAGAAACCGAGGATGTAGTAATAGCGCGGCACACGTTGCTCGAGTACGTCCACCGCACCTTCATTCATCGCCAGGCTTTCCCTCGCAAGCGCCTCGCGGCGTCGGGCGCCGTGCAGCAGCAGCCCGCCGGGGCAGGTGATCAGCAACGCCAGCAGATTGATCAGCTTGGCCGGATGAGCGGCCAGGAAGCCCCAGAGCACTTGCAACGACATTACGCGACCTCGGTATCACGTGTGGCAAAGCCCGGCATTCTACCCAAGCCGACTTCAACCACCGCCACTTTGCGACCAGCTGTCATCCAGGCTCTGTACGAAATGTATCTGCACTCGCCCATACTGCGTTGAAACGGGGCTCGGAATGCTCATGTACTCTAGTACAGTCGGGCGCGACCCCGGCCGTTCCTCTCCCCGTTTCGCCTTGTCTGGCCTTCGCGCAGACACATTTCGTACAGACCCTAATTTCATTTGTCACACGCTCGTCATCAACACAGGCCACCCTGTCGGCCTTCAACTGACCGGAGCTTGTCATGCTGCACGCCGAAAACCAGGACCGCCTCTACCTCGTGGCCCAGAGCGACGAACAACAGGCGCTGATCGACGGCTTCGCGATCAACGTCCAGGACCGTCAGTGGCTGGTGTATTGCGCCCTGGGCGGGCATGCCCACGACGACCTGCCGGAGATCGACCCGCACACTGGCATCAGCCTGCTGGACTTTCACGTCCAGGCCGCCTGACCGGCCCTAGTGTGGTGTTTTGCAAATACGACCAATAACTCGCGAGTGATTTTTGCGCTCAGGCAAGGCGTCGCGACGAGTCGTAGCCCAGCTACGGCGAGGAGCGACAACGCCGCATGAGCGCAAAAAGCACCGCGAGTTATGGTCGTTATTTGTGAAACACCACACTAGATACAGCCATGAAAAAGCCCGCTGCCTGTTTCGCAGGCAGCGGGCTTTTTCATGGCTATATCGACGTACTTACTCGCCCAGCACCTGACCGACGGTCGGGTCCTTGAACAGGCGGGTCAGGGCATCGCTGAGCACGTCACTCACCAGCTTGGTGTTGGTTTCCTGGTTCGGCGCCATGCCGAAGCGCTGGTCCAGCGACGCACCGTAACGGCCGCTGTAGCGACGGTTGGCATTCGACACGTCAGCGCGGAAGGTGGCACCGATGGTCGCCTCGGTCACGTACATCTTGTCCTTGGGCGACTGGTACTTGAGCTCGGCCAGGGTCACGGTCAACTGCGGGGCATTGCCGGCATTCGGCGTCGGGGTGAAGCCCAGCAGGCGCACCGCCGCCTCGGCCTGGGCCTGCAGCTTGGGCACCACGTCATTGCCATTGACGGTGATGGTGCTGGTCTCGGGGTACATGCCACCACGGGTGCCGAGCGACTGCGAGGCGCGCCCGTCGACAACCCTGACCACCACCGGCTGGCCGTGGCCGACCGGAGCCAATTGCTGGGTGAGCTTGGGTTGCGGGCTGAGTTGCTGCGGGCTGTGGGCACAACCGGCCAGGCTCAGGCTGGCCACCGCGAACAAACCGACCAACAGACGTTGCAACATGCGCATTTCTCCAGAAAAAGCGGCAAAGGCCCACAGTATACCTAGCGCGCCACACGCCAGCCATCGCCCGGCCCGCTTGTCACAATCGTTTCATGCCCCTGCGTTTATCCTTGCGCCAGCCCTCACTCACAGGACGCCACGTCATGGCCTCGCTCTGGACCCTGCTCTTCCACCGCCCGCGCCACGCCACCTACGCCCGCCTCGACAGCGATGGCACCTGCCTGGCCTTCAAGCACTGCGCCACACCGCCGGGCAACGGCACCTGGGTGCCGGTCAGCGAAGCGCGACTGGCCTGGCTGGGCCACCCGCTACCGGCCAGCGCCCGGGTTTGCGACGGTGCAACGCGCCGTTGGCAGCAACGCACCCTCGCAGCCTGACAAACGCTGCAATAAAAACCCAACAAGTACGCCCTTTCCGCCCGCGACATCGTTATAATCTCCCCCCGATTATAAGGACGTCTCCTGATCGGGCCCCGCATTCGCCGCTTCAACCCGGCACCCTCGACGCTTCGCCCACAGAGAGCCTTCCACTCAGGTCTTGCATTGGCTGTCGTGCCTGCTGTTTCCGGCCGTCCGCTGCGCATGAACCTGCGGGTTGCCATCGCGCAGTCCACTTTTGAGGTTCACGACTCCAAAAGAGCGTGAAAAAACGGTTTTTCACAACTTCACGAGAGTGTGGCGAGCAAATGAACAGTCTGGCATGTGCAAGAGCGGCAGATGTGTACCGAACAGCCCTGAACAGACGGCAAAAGCGCTCATCCCTGATGAACGCCTGAGACCGGTCCATAACGCACGACGGACCACTTGACCATAAGTCGAATTGCCGCACCCGTGGCAATGGGCGTTCAATAGCCGAACACCCAAGACTGATTGGCGGTGTCCGCGGAAGTTGCAAGAACTGCGAAGAGTCGGACATGGCGATCCTGGTCAACCCAGGGATCCTATGCTGTCAATTAGGTGCTGTAGATTGTGGAGACGCGTTAATGGCGCAGAACGAATCGGTTGATGTGGTACTGGTAGGCGCGGGCATCATGAGTGCCACCCTGGCCGTACTGCTCAAGGAGCTCGACCCGACCCTGAAGCTCGAGGTCGTCGAGGCGATGGACTCCGGAGCCGCGGAGAGTTCCAACCCCTGGAACAACGCCGGTACCGGCCATGCCGGCCTGTGCGAGCTCAATTACACCCCGCAGGCCGCCGATGGCAGCATCGACATCAAGAAGGCCGTGCACATCAACACCCAGTTCGAGGTTTCGCGCCAGTTCTGGGCCTACCTGAGCCGCAAAGGCAACTTCGGCTCGCCGCGCGCCTTCATCAACCCGGTGCCGCACCTGAGCTACGTCGAAGGAGACAAGGGCGTCTCGTTCCTCAAGAAGCGTTTCGAGTTGCTCAAGCAGCACCACGCCTTCGCCGAGATGGAATACACCGAAGACAAGGCCGTGATGAAGGACTGGATGCCGCTGATGATGCCAGGCCGCCCGGCCGACCAGCACATCGCCGCCACCCGCGTGATGAAGGGCACCGACGTCAACTTCGGCGCCCTCACCAACAAGCTCCTCAAGCTGCTTGGCGACTCGCCGGATGCCCAGGTCAAGTACAGCAAGAAGGTCGTCGGCCTGCGCCGCAACGGCAGCGGCTGGACCGTGAGCATCAAGGACGTCAACAGCGGCGGCAGCCGTGAAGTGGACGCCCGCTTCGTCTTCCTCGGTGCCGGTGGCGCCGCCCTGCCCCTGCTGCAGGTGTCCGGCATCCCCGAAAGCAAGGGCTTCGGCGGCTTCCCGGTCAGCGGCCAGTGGCTGCGTTGCGACAACCCGGAAATCGTCAAGCAGCACCAGGCCAAGGTCTACAGCCAGGCGGCGGTCGGCGCCCCGCCGATGTCGGTGCCGCACCTGGACACCCGCGTGGTCGACGGCAAGAAATCGCTGCTGTTCGGGCCATACGCCGGCTTCACCACCAAGTTCCTCAAGCACGGCTCGTTCATGGACCTGCCGTTGTCGGTGCGCATGGGCAACATCGGCCCGATGCTAGCCGTGGCCCGTGACAACATGGACCTGACCAAGTACCTGGTCAGCGAAGTGATGCAATCCATGGAGCAGCGCCTGGAATCGCTGCGCCGCTTCTATCCGGAGGCGAAAGCCGAGGACTGGCGCCTGGAGGTGGCCGGCCAGCGCGTGCAGATCATCAAGAAGGATCCGAAGAAAGGCGGCATCCTGCAGTTCGGCACCGAGCTGGTCTCGGCCGAGGACGGCAGCCTGGCCGCGCTGCTTGGCGCATCGCCGGGCGCCTCGGTGACGGTGTCGATCATGCTCGAGCTGATCGAGCGCTGCTTCCCCGAGCAGGCCAAGGGCGCCTGGGCGGCCAAGCTCAAGGAAATCTTCCCCGCCCGTGAGAAGACCCTAGCCACCGACGCGGCCCTGTACCACAAGATCAGCGCTGAAAACGATGTGGCGCTGGAGCTGGTGGAAAACAGCCCGGCCAAGCATTACGCCTGATCCGGCTGAAACAAAAAAACGCCCTTCGGGGCGTTTTTTTGTGCCTGGGCCGAGCCCGCAAAGCGGGCCAGCCAGATCAGCCGCGGGCGTTGTCGATGATCTCGATGTACTCCGGCGCATTGCGCTGGTCGGCGATGGCCTCGACGAAAGTCTTGCCATGTTCGTCCTTGCCATCCAGGTCGTAGCCGGCCGCCACGAAGAAACCGACGTAACGTTCGAAGTCGTCGACGCGCAAGCCGCGGTATCCCTTGATCAGCTTGTGATGCGAAGGCGAAGTCAGGCCATCGGCCGGCTCGAACTGCAGGAACGTCTTGATGTACTCGTCGCTGATCTCGTCACCAATCACTTGTTTCTTGTCTTTACGCATCGCCGACTCCAACTGGACCATCACGGACATTTTCGAAGGCCGGCAGTTTACCCCCCGGCGACGGCGAGCCTCAACGCGTACGTACGGTGCCGGTGTGCAGATCGGCCCAGATATGGCCGTTGGCATAGGTGAGGAACTGAACGTAGAGCGTCTCGTTACGCAGCAGGTCCATGACCACACGGTAGTTGGCCAGCGGGTAGTTGAGCGTCAGGGTGCGGGTCTTGTCGTCGTACACCGGTTTCTTCAGGCTCTTGCCGCCCTCGCCGTCGAAATTGAGCAGGACCTGGCCGATGGTCGAGCCCTTGCTCAGCGGCTTGCCCTTCAGGCGCACCTGCAAGGAAGAGGTGATCGGGATCGGCTGCTGGTCGGACTGGCGCTGGGTACCGACCACCACGCTGTAGTCGGTGACCTGCAGCAGTTGCTGGCTGGCCGGTGCTTCCTGGCGCAGGGAGAGGTCGTCGGGCGGGAGGAACTGGCTGTGCAGCGGCGCGGCGGCAAGCGGCAGGCTCACCGCCAGCAGGAGGGGGACGATCGCACGCATGTGGGGCTCCTTGGCATGAGCAGGCACTCTACGCACAGGCCCTGGCGCGGGGCAAGCCCGGTCCCGAGGTGAGGGAGCGGGCTCAAGATGGGGGGCAAGCTCAATCGAACTGCGCGCGCATCCAGGCGTGGTAATCGCCGACGCCCGCGTCGCCGTCGCGAGGCGCCCACTCAGCCAGCTCACCCTCGCCTACCGGACGATACGGGCCCGCCTTGCATTCGAACATGATGCTGTCATCTTCCAGCACCACCAGGCCATGGAAAACGCCCGGGACCAGGTCGACGCCCAGGCACTCCCCTCCCGCCTCGAGCACACGCTTGCCAATCACAGCGCCCTGGTCATCGAAAATCAGCAAGCCCAGACGCCCCTTCAGCACAATCAGCGTCTCGGCCTTGTCGTCGCTCAAATGACGATGGGGCTGGATATAGGTACGCGGCTGCAGGCCAACGGCCATGCGGTGGCAAGGCTCCTCCATCGCATGAAAGTTGTGGTTCTGCCGACCACGTGGGTTGGAGATGGCTTGATGCGCCAACCCGACGAACAACGACTGATCGAGGAACGCAGGCTGGCGCATGCTCACATCCCCTTGACGGCGAAGAGGCCGTTGGCGTTGCGCCAGTAGCCCTTGTAATCCATGCCGTAGCCGAAGACGTAGCGATCGACGCACGACAAGCCGGTGTAGGTGGCCTTCAGGTCCGGGCTGGCCTTGCGGTCGTGGTCCTTGTCGATCAGCACTGCGGTGTGCACGGCGCGGGCGCCGGCGTGCTTGCAGAACTCGATGATGGCGCTGAGGGTGTGCCCTTCGTCGAGGATATCGTCGACGATCAGCACGTCACGATCGATGAACGACACTTCCGGCTTGGCCTTCCAGAACAGCTCGCCACCGCTGGTGGTGTTGCGGTAACGGGTGGCGTGCAGGTACGAGGCCTCCAACGGGAACTGCAGGTGGGTCAGCAGCTTGCCAGAGAAGATCAGGCCACCGTTCATCACGCAGAAGACCACCGGGTTCTTGTCGTGCAGGTCCTTGCAGATCTGTTTGCCGACCTCGGCGATGGCGGCCTCGACCTCGGCTTCGTTGTACAGGCAATCAGCCTCGCGCATCACTTGACGGATATGCTCGAGATCGGCGGACATGGCGCTCTCCAGGGGGTGCGTTTTGGAAAAGCGGGCAAAGGTACGCATCCGCTCGTCCCAGATCAAGCCTTTATGGACTAACGTGCACAATGACTGCACGACATCAAGGACTGAATAGATTAATCTAGCGCGGTTTTTTTGCCCGCCTCCCGGAGCCCTCCCCCTATGCCTACTCGTGAGATCCGCCATCCGCTGATCCGCCACAAGCTCGGCCTGATGCGCCGTGCCGATATCAGCACCAAGAATTTTCGCGAACTCGCCCAGGAAGTCGGTGCACTGCTGACCTATGAAGCCACCCAGGACCTGCCGCTCGAAACCTACGAGATCGACGGCTGGTGCGGCAAGGTGCAAGTCGAGAAAATCGCCGGCAAGAAGATCACCGTAGTGCCGATCCTGCGCGCCGGCATCGGCATGCTCGACGGCGTGCTCAGCCTGATCCCCGGCGCCAAGGTCAGCGCCGTGGGCGTGGCCCGCAACGAAGAAACCCTCGAAGCCCATACCTACCTCGAGAAGCTCGCGCCGGATATCAACCAGCGCCTGGCCCTGATCATCGACCCGATGCTGGCCACCGGCAACTCGATGGTCGCCACCATCGACCTGCTGAAAAAAGCCGGCTGCAAGGAAATCCGCGCCATGGTCCTGGTCGCGGCGCCCGAAGGCATCGAAGTGGTGGAAAAAGCCCACCCGGACGTGCAGATCTATACTGCCTCGATCGACCAGCGCCTCAACGAGCACGGCTACATCGTGCCGGGCCTGGGTGATGCCGGCGACAAGATCTTCGGCACCAAGCAGAAGGACGCCTGACCATGCAGGACGGCTTCAACGACCCGCTCTGGCGCCAGGTCGTTTCGGGCGCGCAGATGCTCTTCGTGGCATTCGGCGCGCTGGTGCTGATGCCGCTGATCACCGGCCTCGACCCCAATGTGGCGCTGTTCACCGCCGGCATCGGCACCCTGCTGTTCCAGCTGGTCACGGGCCGTCAGGTTCCGGTGTTCCTGGCCTCGAGCTTCGCTTTCATCACCCCGATCATCCTCGCCAAGGGCCAGTTCGGCCTGGCCGAGACCATGGGCGGCGTCATGGCGGCAGGCTTCGTGTACACCTTCATGGGCCTGATGGTGAAGATCAAGGGCACCGGTTTCATCGACCGCATGCTGCCGCCGGTGGTCATCGGCCCGGTGATCATTTCCATCGGCCTGGCCATGGCGCCGATTGCCGCCAACATGGCGATGGGCAAGGGTGGTGACGGCGCTGCGCTGATGCCGTACAAGACCGCCATGCTGATCTCCATGCCGGCACTGCTGACCACGCTGATCGTGGCCGTGTTCGGCAAAGGCATATTCCGCCTGGTACCGATCATCTCCGGCGTGCTGGTGGGCTTCGCTCTGTCATTCGCCTTCGGCGTGGTCGACACTGCCAAGATCGCCGCGGCCCCATGGCTGGAACTGCCCAACTTCACCGCGCCAGCCTTCAACTGGCAGGCCATTCTGTTCATCGTGCCCGTGGCCCTGGCCCCGGCGATCGAACACATCGGCGGGGTGATTGCGGTGGGCAGCGTGACCGGCCGCGACTACCTGAAAAAACCCGGCCTGCACCGCACGCTGCTGGGTGACGGCCTGGCCACCACGGCAGCCGGCCTGTTCGGCGGCCCGCCCAACACCACCTACGCCGAAGTGACCGGCGCGGTGATGCTGACCAAGAACTACAACCCGAAGATCATGACCTGGGCGGCGGTATTCGCCATCACCCTGGCCTTCATCGGCAAATTCGGCGCATTGCTGCAGAGCATTCCGGTGCCGGTGATGGGCGGCATTCTCTGCCTGTTGTTCGGCTCGATCGCCGCGGTGGGCATGAACACCATGATCCGCCACAAGATCGACCTGGCCGAAGCCCGCAACCTGGTGATCGTCTCGGTGACCCTGGTATTCGGTATCGGCGGCGTGCTGATCGGCAGCGGTGACGGCCCGGACGACTGGGGCCTGAAGGGCATCGCCCTGTGCGCCGTGGTGGCCATTGCCCTGAACCTGATCCTGCCGGGCAATGATGGCTGGAAGAACAAGAAGCTGGATGATCAGTTGCCTTGAATGACGAAGTAGCTGCACCTATGTGAAAGCGGGCTTGTCCCGCGATGGCGTCAGCCCAGGCCATCGCCATCGCGGGGCAAGCCCGCTCCCACGCAGCACCACGAACTCACGCTCAGGCCTTCTCGCACATCCCCGCCAGCACCCTCACCCACTCCGGGTGATCGTTCAGGCACGGCACCAGCACCAGTTCCTTGCCGCCGGCCTCGATGAACTGCTCACTGCCGCGCATACCGATCTCTTCCAGCGTCTCGATGCAGTCGGCAACAAAAGCCGGGCACATCACCAGCAACTTCTTCACCCCCGCCTTGCCCAGTTCATCCAGCCGCGTTTCGGTGTAGGGCTCGATCCACTTGGCCCGGCCCAGGCGCGATTGGAACGATACTGACCACTTGCCGTCCGGAATGCCCATCTTCGTCGCGAAGGCCCTGGCCGTGGCCAGGCACTGGCCGCGATAACACACCGCGCGCATCTCGGCGCTGGCGTCCTTGCAGCAGTCGGCAGCCTGGAAGTCGTGATTGCCGGTGGGGTCGAGCTTTTTCAGGTGTCGCTCAGGCAAACCATGGAAGCTCAGCAACAGGTGATCGTAGTCCTGCTCGAGGTACGGGCGGGCGCTGGCGACCAATGCCTCGATATAGTCGGGATGCTCGTAGAACGGCTGGAGCACGCGGGTCTGCAGGGGCAGCCGGCGCTCGGCGATGGTCTGCTTCGCCAGTTCCACCACCGTGGTCACGGTACTGTCGGCGAACTGTGGATAAAGCGGTGCCAACGTCACCTTGCGCACACCTTGCGCAGCCAGGCGCTCGAGCACGCCAGGCAGTGCCGGCTCGCCATAGCGCATGGCGATCTCCACCGGGCCATGGGGCCAATGCTCGACCATCGCCTTGCGCAGGCGGCGGGTCAGTACCACCAGGGGCGAGCCTTCGTCCCACCAGATCGACCCATAGGCATGGGCAGACTGCTCCGGCCGCTTGATCAGGATCAGCGACACCAGCAACCGCCGCACCGGCCAGGGCAGATCGATCACGTACGGGTCCATCAGGAACTGGTTGAGGTAGCGGCGCACGTCGGCCACCGAGGTGGAAGCCGGCGAACCGAGGTTGACCAGCAGCAGGGCATGATCGGTCATGCAGCGTCCTATGTCAGAGGCGGCTGGACAGGTTGTCCAACGCCGATTGCAGATCGTTGAAACGGAACGTGAAACCCGCCGCCAGCAGACGCACAGGGCGGGCGCGCTGGCCACCGAGCAGCAGCGTCGACATCTCGCCGAGCCCGGCCTTGAGCAGCAGCGCCGGCATCGGCATCCATGCCGGACGATGCAAGGTGCGCCCCAGGCGCTTGGCGAACTCGCGGTTGCGTACCGGCTCCGGCGCGCAGGCATTATAGGGACCGCTGGCTTCCTTTTGCTGCATGAGAAAATCAATCAAGGCGATTTGATCGTCGATATGCACCCAAGGCATCCACTGCCGACCATCCCCCAATGGCCCGCCAAGGCCCAGTTTGTAGGGCAGGCGCAGGCGCGACAAAAAGCCGCCATCGGCAGCCAGCACCAGGCCGGTGCGCACCAGCACGACGCGGATACCCAATGCCTGCGCACGCAGGGCAGTCTCCTCCCAGGCGATGCACAGCTGGCTGGCGAAGTCCTCCTTCACCGGGGCCGAGCTCTCCGTGAGCTCGCGCTCGCCGCCGTCGCCGTACCAGCCCACCGCAGAGCCCGAGATCAGCACCGACGGGCGCTGTTCGCGGCGCTCCAGCCAGGCCAGCAGCTGCTCGGTGAGCGCCACCCGGCTGGCCCAGAGCAGGGTGCGGCGCGCCGCAGTCCAGGGACGATCGGCGATGGGCGCGCCGGCCAGGTTGATGACCGCATCCACTGGGTCGTCGGCGGCGATATCGTCCAGCCGCGCGACGCCACGCACTCCAGTGCCACAGATTTTCGCCACCTGTTCCGGCCGGCGGCTCCAGACCGTCAGCCGATGGCCCTCGGCCTGCCACCGTTGGCAAAGGTGTTGGCCGATAAGGCCGGTACCGCCGGTCAGCAATATATGCATGGCTGTGTCCTCACAGTTGGCGGCCGTGGTCTATTTTTAAGATCAAGGCACTTTTTTGACCGATCGCTCTCGGATAAACATAGGCCACCTGCCTATCGAGCGGAATAACCTTATACAAACATTGTGCATTGTACAGGTTTGCCTGGCAGCGTACGCTGCGTAAAGCTAGGTTCGAAGAGGCCATCATGACAGTACCCATCGCCATCATCGGAGCCGGTATCGCCGGCCTGTCCGCAGCCCAGGCCCTGCAGAAGGCCGGGCAGACCGTCCACCTGTTCGACAAGGGCCATGGCAGCGGAGGCCGCATGGCCAGCAAGCGCAGCGAGGCCGGGGCCCTCGACCTGGGCGCGCAGTACTTCACGGCACGTGACCGGCGCTTCGTCGAACAGGTCCAGCACTGGGTCGCCTCAGGCTGGGCCGAGCAGTGGAAACCGCAGTTGTACAACTACCGCGATGGCGAACTGACGCCCTCCCCCGACGAACAGGTACGCTGGGTCGGCGTGCCGCGCATGAGCGCCATCACCCGTGGCCTGCTCAAGGATGTCACGGTCAATTTCGGCTGCCGCATCGCCGAAGTGTTCCGTGGCAAGCAGTACTGGCACCTGCAGGACACCGAAGGCTGCAGCCATGGGCCGTTCAGCCGCGTGGTGATCGCCGTGCCGGCCCCTCAGGCCACACCGCTGCTGGCGGCCGCGCCGAAACTCGCGGCGGTTGCCGCCGGTGTACAGATGGAGCCGACCTGGGCCATCGCCCTGGGCTTCGAGACACCACTCGACACCCCGATGCAGGGCTGCTTCGTCCAGGACAACCCGCTCGACTGGCTGGCGCGCAACCGCAGCAAGCCAGGCCGTGACGAGCAACTCGACACCTGGGTGCTGCATGCCACCTCCAGCTGGAGCAGGCAGCATATCGACCTGGCCAAGGAGGAAGTGATCGAGCAACTGCGGGGTGAGTTCGCCGAACTGGTCGGTTGCGTGGTACCCGCGCCAACCTTTGCCCTCGCCCACCGCTGGCTCTACGCCCGCCCCACCAGCAACCATGAGTGGGGCGCGCTGGCCGATGCCGACCTGGGCCTGTACGCCTGTGGCGACTGGTGCCTGTCCGGGCGCGTCGAGGGCGCCTGGCTTAGCGGCCAGGAAGCCGCCAGGCGCTTGTTGGAGCACCTGGAATAGGCGCTCATTAAACTTATACAAAAAATTTGTTTGTATAAGTTTTCATCTGTGCTGAAATTGCCTTGTACAAATTGTGCTGCCTGTACAAGTCATTCGGAGACAGTGATGAACGCTCCCACGCCCAACGGCAAGCCACGCCTGGCCATCAGCGCCTGCCTGACCGGCCTCAACGTGCGCTACAACGCCGGCCACAAGGCCTCCAGCCTGTGTCTTGACCTGCTCGACAAGCACTTTGACTGGGCGCCGCTGTGCCCCGAAGTCGCCATCGGCCTGGGCACCCCGCGCGAACCTATCCGCCTGGTGGGGGACCCTGCACATCCAGCGGTCACCGGCACGCGCAACAGCACCACCGACCTCGCCGGCCCACTGCGCGCCTACGGTGAGCAGATGGCCGGCGAACTGGACGATATCTGCGGCTACATTTTCATGCAAAAGTCACCGTCCTGTGGCCTCGAACGGGTCAAGGTCTATCAGGAAGACGGCCGCCCGCCTCACCATGGCCGCGGTGTCTATGCCGCGGCTTTCTGCGCCCTGCGCCCGGACCTGCCGGTCGAGGAAGAAGGTCGCCTGCACGACCCGGTACTGCGAGAAAACTTCATCGCCCGGGTGTATGCCTACGCCGACTGGCAGCAGCAGCTGCGCCAGGGCATGAGCCGCGGCGCCCTGATGCGCTTCCATGCCCGCTACAAGTACCTGTTGATGGCTCACAACCCCCAGGCGTACCGGACCCTTGGCCGCCTGCTTGGCAACATGCGCCGGGACGACGACCCGTTGCAACTCGGCCTGCAATACTTCAGCCAGTTGATGCAGGCCCTGCGCCGATGCGCCAGCCGCGGCACCCACGGCAATGTGCTGCAGCACCTGAGCGGGTACCTGCGCAACGAACTGGGCCAAAGCGACAAGGCCGAGCTGCAGCAGGTCATCGGCCAGTACCAGAGAGGCGTAGTGCCGCTGGTGGTCCCACTGACCCTGCTCAAGCACCATTTGCGCTGCCATCCCGACCCTTACCTGTTGCAACAGGCCTACCTGCAACCCCACCCGGAAGACCTTGGATTACGCAATGCCATCTGACGAACTGCTGCCCATCGGTGAGGTGGCGCGGCTCACCGGCGTCAATCCGGTCACCCTGCGCGCCTGGGAGCGTCGCTACGGCTTTATCAAGCCCCAGCGCACACCCAAAGGCCACCGCCTCTATCCACAAGACCAGGTACAAAGGGTCCAGGCCGCGCTGCGCTGGCTGGAGCGCGGCGCCGCAATCAGCCAGGTGCGCGAGCTGCTGGACAACACCAAGGCCGCCACGCCAACCCTCCAAGGCGAATGGGGCGAACGCGTCGAGCAATTGATCACGGCGATCGCCCGCCTTGCCCAGCGCCCCCTGGACCAGCTGTTGAACCAGATGATGGCCCTCTACCCTGCCGTGACCGTGTGCGAATACCTGCTCCTGCCCCTGCTGGAGGCCCTCACCCTGCGCTGGCAAACCCATTTCGATGCCCGCCTGGAGCAAGTGTTCTTTCACACCTGGCTGCGCAGCAAGCTGGGGGCGCGGGTCTATCACGACAGCCACTCGCTCACCGGCCCCTGCGTGCTGCTCGCCCGTACCGACGATGCAGCCTTTGACCCGGAGTTCTGGCTCTGCGCCTGGCTGCTGAGCAGCAATGGCCGTCCTTTGGAGATTCTCGAGTGGTCGGTCGAGCCTCGTCAGCTGCGCCAAGCCGTGGAGCGCTTGCAACCTCAAGCACTGCTGCTGCACCTCGGACGCCGCCCCGACCTCGCCGCATTGGGCCGCGTGCTGCAGGAAATCACCGTGAGGAAACTCCTGGGTGGCGGCACGGTCAGTCTCCATGAGGCCGAGCTACGCGCATTGCCGCTTACCGACCTGTACCTGTTCGACAGCCCGCAAGCCGCCTTGCGCAGCCTGCAACTACCCTGACCAACCTTGGGTCGTATTCCATGCAATTGATATGGCTACGCAGTGACCTGCGTGTGGACGATAACACCGCTCTCGCGGCCGCCTGCCAGCGCGGCCCGACCGTGGCCCTGTGGGTCGCCAGTCCTGGCCAGTGGCTGGCCCATGACGACGCACCCTGCAAGGTCGACTTCTGGCTGCGCAACCTGCGGCTGCTGCGCCAGTCACTCGCGGCGCTGAATATTCCGCTGTTGATTCGCCAAGTCGATACCTGGGAAGACGTCCCGCAAGGCGTGCTCGATGTCTGCCGCCAGCACAGCATCGAGGCCGTGCACTGGAACGAGGAATACGGCATCAACGAGACCCGGCGCGACGAAGCGACTAGGAACCTGCTGCAACACGCAGGAATTGGCGCTACCGCCCACCTCGACCAGTTGCTGTTCAGGCCCGGTAGCGTGCTGACCCGCGCAGGCCAGTATTTCCAGGTCTTCAGCCAGTTCAAACGGGTCTGCCTGGAACACCTGCACCGCAGCCTCCCCTCTCTCGTTCCACCTGTACGTCGTCAAGAGGCGCTGCGTATTCACAGCGACGCCATACCCGAGCGTATCGACGGCTTCGAGGCACCTTCCGACGCCCTGCGCCAGCACTGGCCCGCCGGTGAGGATGAAGCACGGCAGCGGTTGCAGCGCTTTGTCGACGAAACCGTCGAGGATTACGCGCAACTGCGCGACTTGCCCGCCAAGGCCGGTACCAGCCAGCTTTCGCCTTACCTGGCCGCAGGTGTGGTCTCGCCACGTCAGTGCCTGCACGCGGCCCTGGGAAGCAACCGGGGTGAATTCGACAGTGGCAGCGTCGGTGTGCAGACCTGGGTCAACGAGCTACTGTGGCGCGAGTTCTACAAACACACCCTGGTGGGTTATCCCCGGGTCTCGCGGCATCGCGCCTTCCGCCCACACACCGAGGCGCTGCCTTGGCGTGATGCACCTGGCGACCTGCAGGCCTGGAAGGAAGGCCGCACCGGCTTCCCTATCATCGATGCCGCCATGCGCCAGTTGCTGGACACCGGCTGGATGCACAACCGGCTGCGCATGATCGTGGCCATGTTCCTCAGCAAGAACCTGCTGATCGACTGGCGACATGGCGAGCGCCACTTCATGCTCCACCTGATAGACGGCGACCTGGCCGCCAACAACGGCGGCTGGCAGTGGAGCGCCTCGACGGGCACCGACGCAGTGCCCTATTTCCGGATATTCAATCCCGTTACCCAGTCACAACGCTTCGACCCGAAAGGGGTGTTCATTCGTCGATGGCTACCGGAATTGAAAGGCAGGGACGACAAGTCGATCCACCAACCGGTGAAATTGAACGATCTATTTGCTACAAATATTTACGCGAGCCCGATAGTCGATCTCGAAAGTAGTCGCCAACGTGCATTGGAAGCCTTCAAAGGCTTGCCAAGCAGGCAGGATCAGAGGGCCTAAAGCATGACACGTCGTTTCTGGATTACAGGTGCCAGCCACGGATTTGGCCTGGCCTTGGTGGAACAGTTGCTCGCGAGTGGGCAGCAGGTTGCCGCCAGTGGCAGGGATAGCCAGGAGCTGGACAACTTGAGCCAGCGCTACGGTGGGCACCTGATGCACCTTGGGGACGACTTGGCGGGCGCCGCCCAGCGCCTATCGAGCCGCTGGAGCGCGCTGGATTGCCTGATCATCAATGCCGGAGCCTGCGATTACCTGCCCGTCGATGTGACGGATGCGCAACTGTTCGAACAGATCGTCAGCAGCAACCTGCGCGCCACCGAACAGTGCCTGGTCGGCGCTTTGCCGCTGCTGGCCAAAGGTGACAAACCCCAGGTGATGGCCGTTCTGAGCCGTTACTCGGCATTGCAGCTGTTCGAGCCTAACCAGCCAGCCAGTGGCAGCAACAGCCTGCCACAGTGGCTTCGTCTGCAGCGTCCCACCCTGAAGGCGCTGGGTATTGACCTGACCGTGGTGGCCCCACAATCGCTGAAAATCCCGGTGACCTCGGCACAGGTCATCCCGGAGTTCTGGACGGCGCAAAGCGCCGCGCAGGAGTTACTGGCACGGCTGGACCAGCGTCAACCCGAGCTGGTGCTCGAGGTTCTCAAGCCAGACGAGTTGTGGCCGCTACCGAAGAACAGCTGACCCATGCAGGAGCCGGCGTGCCCGCTCCCGCAGGTATCCGCTCAAGGCAGGAATCGCTGCACGCTGCTAGGCTGATGCCATAACAGCGGCAAAACCTTCTGCAGGCGTTCCGGCTCACCACTGCTCCAGAATGCAGTCGCTTGCGCGGGCCCCTCGCCGAGCAGCCCGCGTGCCTCCAGCAACCTTTGCAGTTGGCGCGCCACAGCAGCCCCGGTGTCGATGATCGCCACCTGAGCAGGCACCATTTCGGCCAGCATCGGCCGCAGGAAGGGATAGTGGGTACAACCCAGGATCAAAGTGTCACAGCCGGCCGCCAGTAACGGCTTCACATAGCCCAACAGCAATTGGCGCAGTTGCTCGCTGAACAGATCGCCAGCCTCGATACGCTCCACCAGCCCGGGGCAAGGCTGGGTGACCACCCGCACATCATTGGCGAAACGGTCGAGCAAGGCGGCGAACTTGGCGCTCTGCAGGGTACCGGTGGTCGCCAGCACACCGACCACGCCGGAGCGGGTCGCCGCCGCCGCAGGCTTGACTGCTGGCTCCATGCCCACCAGCGGCCAGTCCGGGTACAGCTCGCGCAGGTCAGCCACCGCAGCCACGGTGGCGGTGTTGCACGCCAACACCATGGCCTTGGCGCCCTGCTCGTGGAAAAAACCGGCGATGTGCCGCAGGCGCTGGCGAATGTAGTCCGGCGATTTCTCGCCATACGGCACATGGCCGCTGTCGGCCACGTACAACAAGGACTCGCTGGGCAGCAGGCGCTGAATTTCGGCCAGCACCGACAAGCCGCCGACGCCGGAGTCCATCACGCCCACCGGCGCCGTGCGCTCAGCCATGGCGCGTGGCACACACGGCGCAGGCCGGATCGCGCTTGACCCGCAGCTCGCGCATGCGGGTACTCAAGGCGTCGATCAGCAACAGGCGCCCCACCAGTGGCTCGCCAAAACCGGCCAGCAGCTTCAGGGCCTCAAGCGCCTGCAGGCTACCGACAAGCCCCACCAACGGGCCGATCACCCCGGCCTCGCTGCAGGTCAGTTCGGCCTCACTGCCATGGCCGTACAGGCAGTGGTAGCAAGGGCTGTTGTCGCGCCGCGTGTCGAACACCGACAACTGGCCCTCGAGACGGATCGCCGCACCGCTGACCAATGGCTTGCCGGCAGCGACACAAGCGGCATTCACGGCCTCGCGGGTGCCGAAATTGTCGGAGCAGTCCAGCACCACGTCGACTGCCGCCACTGCGGCGGCCAGCGAATCCTCGTCCAGCGCCTGGCGATAGGCAATCAGGCTGACTTGCGGGTTGATCGCCTGCAGACGCCTGATAGCCGAGTCGACCTTGCTCATGCCGACGCTGTCGCTGTCGTGGATCACCTGGCGCTGCAGGTTGGTCAAGTCGACGGTGTCGAAATCGGCCAGGTGCAGCTCACCGACACCCGCCGCGGCGAGGTACAGCGCAACCGGCGAGCCCAGCCCGCCCAGGCCGATGACCAGGGCCTTGCCGTGCTTCAGGCGCAACTGGCCGTCGATATCCACCTGCGACAACAAGATCTGCCGGCTGTAGCGCAACAGCTCCTGGTCGCTCAGCATGGCAGGCGCCCCAGGCTGATGCGTTCATGGCCACCCAGGTCAACGCGGCTGACCACCTCGGTGAAGCCGCCGATCACCAGCAATTCACGAACCGCGGCGGATTGATCGTAGCCATGTTCGAGCAGCAGCCAGCCACCAGGCAACAGATGCCCTGGCGCCTGGGCGACGATCACGCGCAGATCGTCCAGCCCGTCTTCACCGGCCACCAGTGCGCTGCTGGGTTCGAAACGCACGTCACCGGCCACCAGGTGCGGGTCGGCGGCGCGGATGTAGGGCGGATTGCTGAGGATCAAGTCGAAACGCTCACCGGCGAGGGCGCCGAACCAGTGGCTGGCGCGCACCTGGACATTGCCCAGGCCCAGGCGCTGGCGGTTGCGCTCGGCCAGGGCCACGGCCTCGTCGATACGGTCCACCGCCGTCACCTGCCAACCAGGACACTCGCTGGCCAGGGCCAGGGCGATGGCCCCGGTGCCGGTGCCCAGGTCGAGCACCCGGGCGGGCTTGGGCGAAACCAGCTCCAGGGCGGTCTCCACCAGCAGCTCAGTGTCCGGGCGCGGGATCAGCGTGTGCGGCGCCACTTCCAGGTCCAGCTTCCAGAACCCTTGCTGGCCGAGGATATAGGCCACCGGTTCACCGGCGCGACGGCGCTCGAGGTAGCCGGCGAAGGCGGCTGCCGCCTCGCTGCTGACGATGCGCTCGGGCCAGGTGTGCAGGTAGCTGCGCGATTTGCCCAGGGCCGCGGCCAGGAGCAGCTCGGCGTCCAGCCGTTCGGTCGGCGAGTCGGGCAGCTGCGCGTTGCGCAACAAGCTGGCGATGATGGTCATCTCAGTCCCCCAGGGCAGCCAGCTGATCGGCCTGGTATTCGGCCAGCAACGGTTCGATCACCGCGTCCACGCCACCGGCGAGAACATCGTCGAGCGAGTACAAGGTGAGGTTGATACGGTGGTCGGTGACCCGGCCCTGCGGGTAATTGTAGGTGCGGATGCGCTCGGAGCGGTCGCCCGAGCCGACCAGCAGCTTGCGCTCGCTGGCAATGGCGTTCTGCGCGGCGCTGGTCTGCATGTCATTGAGCTTGGCCGACAACCAGGACATGGCGCGGGCACGGTTCTTGTGCTGCGAACGTTCTTCCTGGCACTCGACCACGATGCCGGTGGGCAAGTGGGTGATGCGGATCGCCGAATCGGTCTTGTTGACGTGCTGGCCGCCGGCACCGGATGCGCGGTAGGTGTCCACGCGCAGGTCGGCCGGGTTGATCTCGATCGCCACCTGCTCGTCGGGCTCGGGCAAAACCGCCACGGTGCAGGCGGAGGTATGGATACGGCCTTGCGACTCGGTTTCCGGCACACGCTGCACGCGGTGCGCGCCGGACTCGAACTTCAGCTTGCCGTAGACGCTGTCCCCTTCGACCCGGGCAATGATCTCCTTGTAGCCACCGTGCTCGCCTTCGTTCTCGGAGAGGATCTCCAGGCGCCAGCCGCGCTTCTCGGCATAGCGCGAGTACATGCGGAACAGGTCGCCGGAGAAAATCGCTGCCTCGTCGCCGCCAGTACCGGCGCGGATTTCCAGAAACACGTTGCGCCCGTCGTTGGGGTCCTTGGGCAGCAGCATGCGCTGCAGCTGCGACTCCAGGCCCACCAACAGCTCCTTGGCTTCACGCACTTCCTCGACCGCCATCTCGCGCAGGTCGGGGTCGGCGTCCTTGAGCAGCGCCTGGGCACCTTCCAGGTCGTCCTGAACCTTGCGCCACTCTTTATAGGCCCCGATGACCGGTTCCACTTCGGCATATTCGCGGGAATAGGCGCGAAAGCGCGTCTGGTCGGAAATGACTTCGGCATCACCGAGCAACGCGGTGAGTTCCTCGAAGCGGTCCTGGAGCGTGTCCAGTTTGTTCAGCAGCGACGCTTTCATTGCGGGGATTTGTCCGTCGAGCCCTCGTCGAGGGCGAAGAGTTCCTGGGCCATGGCCAGCGCATCGACGCGGCCTTCGGCGGAGAGCTTTTTCAGTTGCACGCTGGGAGCATGCAACAGCTTGTTGGTCAGGCCCCGGGCCAGCTGCATGAGCACGTCCTCGGGGTTGCCGCCGTTGGCCAGCAGGCGCTGGGCCTTTTGCAGTTCCTCGTCGCGCAGGCGCTCGCTCTGCTGGCGGTAGGCCTTGAGCACGTCCACCGCCGCCAGCTCGCGCAGGCGCACCATGAAGTCGTCCGCGCCCGCCGATACCAGTTCCTCGGCGGCCTGGGCCGCGCCCTGGCGGCTCTTGAGGTTTTCCGCGACCACTTCATGCAAGTCGTCGACGGTATAGAGGTAGACGTCGTCCAGCTCGCCGACCTGCGGTTCGATGTCTCGCGGCACGGCGATGTCGACCATGAAGATCGGCTTGTGCCGGCGCTGTTTCAGCGCACTTTCCACCGCGCCCTTGCCCAGGATCGGCAACTGGCTGGCGGTGGAACTGATGACGATGTCACTGTTGGCCAGCTCCTGCGGGATGTCCGCCAGCAGCACCGCATGGGCACCGAACTGCTCGGCGAGGATACTGGCGCGCTCCAGGGTACGGTTGGCCACGACGATACGCCGCACGCCCTGCTCGTGCAGGTGGCGGGCGACCAGGGTGATGGTCTCGCCGGCGCCGATCAGCAGCGCCTGGCTGCGGCCCAGGTCGGAGAAGATCTGTTTGGCCAGGCTGACCGCGGCAAATGCCACCGACACCGGGTTCTCGCCAATGGCGGTGTCGGTGCGCACCTGCTTGGCGGCACTGAAGGTGGCCTGGAACAGGCGCCCGAGCAGCGGCCCGACGGTGCCCGCCTCGCGCGCCACGGCGTAGGCCGACTTCATCTGGCCGAGGATCTGCGGCTCGCCGAGCACCAGCGAATCGAGGCCGGAGGCCACCCGCATCATGTGCCGGACCGCGTCGTGCTCCTCGTGGACATAGGCGCTGGCGCGCAGCTCGTCGAGGCTCAGCTGGTGATAGTCGGCCAGCCATTGCAGCACAGCATCGGCGGCAAGGTGGTCCTGTTCTATATAGAGTTCGCTACGGTTGCAGGTCGACAGGATCGCCGCTTCGCGGCTGGCGGTCAGTCGGCACAGCTGCTGCAGGGCATCGACCAGCTGCTCGGGCGTAAACGCCACGCGCTCGCGTACGTCTACCGAGGCAGTCTTATGGTTGATACCAAGGGCAAGAAAGGCCATGCAAGATCGCTGGTTGGGACGTGAAGCCGATAATTGTCCTACTTCGCAGGTTTTAGAACAACCACCGTTCGCTATTGTGCTAATGCGGCATGCCTATCACCCAGCACCGCCACCCATCCCTGCCGTTGCCGTTGCCGTTGCCGTTGCCGTTGCCGTTGCCGATCGAGAGTTTATCCCATAGTCCACTAGCGACAGCTGCGTCAGCCCAGGCGCCGCCCGTAACTTCGCGACTTCAGGAGGCCGAACGCAGGTCTTGCGG